>CAZSOV010000445.1:0-4736 GCA_964608505.1 uncultured Verrucomicrobiota bacterium | reverse complement strand
CAGTCGCCGGCCCCACATCGCGGTTCCACGCAGGACTTTGTCAACGGCCCTGCGGGCAGCCGGGGAGGCGCGACGGATTCGGTGCGGGACCGCGGTGCCTGCCGCTTCGCCGTCACGCGCCTGGGCGGGGGCGGGGGCGGGGGCGGGTGGGCGATCAACGGGGCCGGTGGGCGTCGAGGCTGGCGCGCACGGCGGAGAGCAGTTCGATGGGCGGGCAAGGTTTGGCCACGAAGGTGAGGCGCTCGACGGGATTGTTGCCGGCCTGCAGGAGATCGGCGCTGTATCCGCTGGAGACGATGGCGCGGAGATCGGGCTTTTCGGCACGGAGCCGTTCGACGAGTTCGAGCCCCGTCAGGCCACCGGGCATGACCATGTCGGTGAAGAGGAGATCGACCTGGTCGCGGTACTGTTTCCAGGCGGAAAGGGCTTCGAGTCCGTCGGCCGCCTCGATGACGCGGTAGCCGTTGCGGCGGAGGTAAATGCCGATGGTCTTGCGCACCACGCGTTCGTCCTCCACGAGGAGGATGGTCTCGGTGCCGCGGCGGGAGGACGGGGCGGCGGGGGTTTCGGGGTTTTCGGGAACGGCCGAGTGCAGCGTGGTCGGGATGTATACGCGGAAGGTGGAACCCTGGTTCGGGGCGCTCTCGACCTCGATCCAGCCCTGGTGCTGCTGGACGATGGAATACACGGTGGCGAGGCCGAGTCCGGTACCCTGCCCGACGGGTTTGGTGGTGTAGAACGGCTCGAAGAGGTGCTTGAGGACGGTCTCGTTCATGCCGCAGCCGGTGTCGGTGAGATCGAGACAGAGGAATTCGCCGGGGCGGCCTCCGGGGTGGGAGGGGAGGGTCTCGGCGCCGATGCGGGCGACCTGGGTGGAGATGGTGAGTTGACCGCCGCGGGGCATGGCGTCCCGGGCATTGACCGCGATGTTGAGGAGGATCTGTTCGAGCATGCCCGGGTCGGCGGCGATCCGGGGCAGGGCCGCGCCCGCGAGGAAGCTGAGATCGATATGCTCGCCGATCAGGCGCCGGAGCATGCGGAGCATGTTCTCGACGAGCTCATTGATGTCGAGGGGGCGGAACTGGATTACGGACCGGCGACCGAACAGGAGGAGTTGGCGGGTCAGGGCGGCGGCGCGCCGGGCCTCGGTGCCGAGTTCGCGAACCATCTCATGGGCGACGGTGTCGAGGCAGGGATGCACCTCGAGCAGTCCGAGGTGCATGAAGATGGCGGTCAGGATGTTGTTGAAGTCGTGGGCGACGCCGCCGGCGAGCTGGCCGACGGCTTCCATCTTCTGCGCCTGGCGCAGCTGGCTTTCGAGGCGTCGGCGATGGGTGATGTCGCTGAAGAAGACCAGCGCGCCCCGGTGGCCGTTCTGGCGGAAGGGGACGGCGGAGACCTCGGCGTCGAACGTGGAACCGTCGAGGCAGCGGCAGGTCTCCTCCGCCGGCGGCATGGGGCCGTCCTCGGCGTAGAGCTTCATGAAGCGCTCGGCGAGGCGTTCGCGGTTCTCCGGGATGAACCGTTCGAGGACCGAACGGTCGAGCAGTTGTTCCACCGACTCGGCCTTCAGCAGCGTGGCCGCGTGGCGGTTGGCGTAGGCGAAGCGTCCGTGCGTCTCGAGGAAGATGCCGGCCGGGACGGAGTCAAGGACGGCGCGGACCCGCTCCTCGCTGGCCCGCAACGCGGCCTCGGCACGCTTGCGCTCCACCAGGTCGGCGATGATGGAGGCAAAGGACTGCACGACCTCGATGTCGGGATCGGCGTAGTCGGTGGCCTTGTTGGCGACGCCGAGGATGGCGAAAACCCCTTCGCCGCGGAGGAGGGGCACGACGAGTTCGCGGGAAATGGCGGCCCGCCCCTCGAGCAGGCCCCGGCGGTGGGGATGGCGGGCGTAGTCGTTGTGGATGACCGGTGCCCGGGACTCCAGGCAGTCGGCCCAGACGCCCGCGGCGCTGATCGGAAGCCGGCCCGAGGGAATCCCCGCGGGCGCCAGTTCGCGAAGGGTCCGGCTCGACCATACCTGAAGGGTCAGGTTCTTCTCATGGCCATCGAGGAAGTGGAAGAACCCGAAGCAGCTGCCCGTGAATCGCTCGGCGGCGTCGACGGCCGCCCGCATGACCTCCTCAAGGCTGGCAACGCCGGCCAGGTCGGACAGGCGCAGCCGCGCGCCCAGCAGGTCCTCGGCCACGGATCGTCCGCTGGCGGTCCTGGATTCGTAGCCCGGGGAGGGACGGGGCGTGTTGATCCGCAACGAAAGGGCCCGGCTGACGGCGGGACCCAGGCGGGTCAGATTGCGCCGGCAGACGAAGTCGGTGGCGCCTTCGTGCAGGGCGTCCACGATCCTGGCCTCGTTGGTCAGATCGGAAATCAAGATGACCGGTAGCCGGCGGGGACGCGCGTGCGACGCGATCTTGAGCACGTGCAGGAGGCTGAGTTCGGGGAGGCCGTCATTGAGCAGAATGACATCCGCCGCGTTGTCCGCGACCTGCCGGTGCAGGGATTCGGCCGTGGTCACGCGATCGAAGGCGGGCTGGAGACCCGACAAAGCCAGGGACGCCGTGATGGCACGCAGGTCCTCCTCGCCCGCCGGACCCGTGACCAGAATGACGCGGAGCGGGACGGTCATGGGAGGTGCCGACGGAGGACCGGCGGCAGGCACGACGGAGCGTCGCAACGCGCGACGCTGCGTCCGGGTTGGGCGAAGGAACCATGGTTCGGGAACTCCCCGAACTGCCCTTCGCGGTACGGCGATGAACACATAAACTGATTCCGTCCAGTCCCCCCCCCGCCGCTAACCGCTTGGCGGACAATGACTGATTCTTTTATCGGCGTCGAGCGGGCGTTTCTTTAGGGGATTTCTTCAGGCCACGTGTGCGTCGGGGGCCGACGGTTTGGTCTGGATGCGGCGATGCCACCACCCTCGGCAGGGCGGCGTTCACCCCGCTTCGGGGTGGGACGGGAGCGATGGCGTCCCGGAAACCTCTCCGACCCTGGTCGCGGAGCCCGCGGACGGCCTGTTGGACGTGTCCGCCCTGCCCGGGGGGGCAGCCCAACCCGGCATCCGGGGACAACGAGGCTCGGAGCGCGCGGGGAGGAGGGGCCGAAGGGAGTTCCCTGCGGCGTCGAGGTCGCGCACCACGGCGTTCGCGGGGACGCCGTGGCCCTTCCGTTCCGATTTCCGGGGCTCCGTCGCGAGACTCGTCGGGGCCGTCCCGTGACGCGGGGATCCGGGGAACGGGGAACAGGAGGCGGCTTGCCGGCGGGGCCGGCGACCGGCAGGTTCGGGGCAAGCCATCGATCCCATGAAACTCGGATTTGTCAGTGCGATTCTGCCGGAGTTGAATCTGGACCAGGTCCTTGCCTTCGCGCGGGCGAGCGACATGGCCTGCGTGGAGGCCATGTGCTGGCCGACGGGTAAGGCGGAGCGGAAGTTCGCCGGCGTGACCCATGTGGTCGTGGACGGATTGACGCAGGCGGCGGCGGACGACATCCGGGCCCTCTGCCTGAAGCACGGCGTGGAGTTGTCGGGCCTCGGCTATTACCCCAACCCGCTCGATCCGGACCCGGCCGTGTCGGGGCCATGCGTGGAGCACCTGGCGAAGGTGATCCGGGCGGCGCCGAAGCTCGGGTTGCGCAACGTCAACACCTTCGTGGGGCGGGATTGGACCCGGAGCGTCGATGACAACTGGCCGCGGTTTCTCGCGACGTGGAAGCCGTTGATCGCCTTGGCGGAGGAGGTGGGGGTGTTCGTCGGGATCGAGAACTGCCCGATGCTGTTCACGCGCGACGAATGGCCGGGCGGGAAGAACCTTGCGACTTCGCCCGCGATCTGGCGACGGATGTTCAGCGACATTCCGTCGCGGCATTTTGGCTTGAACTTTGATCCGTCGCATTTCGCGTTGCAGTTCATCGATCCGGCGAGCGCGTTGCACGAGTTCCGGGAGAAGCTGTTCCATCTGCATGCCAAGGACGTGAAGATCCATCGGGACCGGTTGAACGAGGTCGGGGCCTTCGCCGAACCGCTGAAGTGGCACCAGCCGCGGATCCCGGGCTACGGGGAAATCGATTGGGCCCGGTTCATGGGGGTGCTGATGGAGACGGGCTATGACGGGTCCGTCTGCATCGAGGTGGAGGATGACACCTTCGGGAAATCGCTCGAAGGGCGCCAACGGGCGGTGCGCGTGGCCGGCAACCTCCTGCGGCCGTACTTTTCCTAGATTGCCATGAACCCCGATCCCTCCCCCTCCCGCAGGACCCCGACTCCCTCCCCGGCACGGACCGCGGGGTCTGACTTCAACCGCCGCGCGGCCCTCAAGGCAACCCTGGCCGGACTGGGGTTCTCGGCGATGGCGTTCGAACCCGGTGCCGAGGGGGCGGACGGACCCGCCCGGAACCCGGACCCGCGCCGGGGTTCGCCGAAGCGCTACGACATGTTGAAGTCGATCAACCTGTGGGCCTTTCCCTATCCGCAGCGGATGAACCTCCGCGAATGCCTCCAACTCGCGAAGGACGCCGGATTCGACGGCATCGAATTGAACTACGATCTCGAGAACGACCTTTCCCCCAAGGCGGGCCCGCGGGAATTCCAGGAGATCCGGCGGATGGCGGACCGGATCGGCATCCGCATCAGCGGGTTGTGCTCCTTCCTGTTCTGGCCGTACCCGTTGACGAGCAACGACCCCGCCAAACGCGAGCGGGGGCTCGAACTGGCCGGGAAGATCGCCGCCGCCGCG
>CAZSOV010000444.1:0-4792 GCA_964608505.1 uncultured Verrucomicrobiota bacterium | reverse complement strand
CCTCGGAGAGTACCGGAAGAACCGCATGACCTCCCGAACCTGCTCGCGCAGTGTGGCTTGCGGATTGGGGACGTACTTCTCCCGCGACCGTTCCCTCCGGTCGCCCTATTGCTTCATATCCGACTGATCACCCCTATGACTCATACCCGGAGAACGACATCCCCACCCAGGGTCGTACAAAAGTTCATTCGATGATTGGAAGATGAGAGTACTTTTGACGTGGGCGAACAGGCGCTGGAGCGAACCGCCGCCCCGCTGGCTCAGGGATCCAGCGGACTCTTCACGCCCATTCCGGGTTTGCTCAGCACGTGCGTGTAGATCTGCGTCGTCGAGACATCGTTGTGGCCCAGCAGATCCTGCACCGTCCGTATATCCGTGCCGGCCTCGAGCAGGTGGGTGGCGAAACTGTGCCGGAGCGTGTGCGGGCTCGCCCGCTTCCCGAGCCTCACCCGTTGCACCGCCAAACGCATCGCCCGCTGCAGGGTGTCCGGGAGCAGATGATGCCGCCACGCCACCGTTCCAGCCGTCATTGGGTCGACCGACGGCAACATCGTCAGGCTGTCCGCGGGGAAGACCCATTGCCAGGGCCACTCCCGGGGCGCGGACGGATACTTCCGTGCCAGCGCGTCCGGCAACCAGACCCCGGCGTAACCCGCCGCCACATCCCGGCCATGCAGCGCGCGCACGCGCTCGAGCTGGCCGCGTAGGGCCTCCAACAGCGACTCCGGCACCATCGTGACCCGGTCCTTCGCCCCCTTCCCGTCCCGCACCGTGATGAGGCGACGCTCCAGGTCCAGGTCTTTCACCCGCAGTCGCAACAATTCAAAGATCCGCATCCCTGTCCCATAGAGCAACTTCAACGGCAAGGCGCAGGCCTCGGGAACCGCCCCCAGCACCCGCGACACCTCCGACTTCGTCAGCACCTCCGGCAGGCGCGGCGGCCTTCGAACACGGACGATCTCTCCGAGATCCCCCAATGGCTGGTGAATCACCTCCGCATAGAGGAATACCCGCGCATTCAGGGCCTGGTTCTGGGTCGAGGCCGCCACGTTCAGGTCCGTCGCGAGGTGGGTGAGAAAATCCCGCACCTCCGTCGCTCCCACCTCCCGCGGGTGCCGCCACGAGTCCGGCCCCGAAACTCCGGGATGCCGGCAAAATCGGAGGAACCGCAGAGTCCAATTCCAGTACGTCTCTTCCGTCCGCGGCGAATAGTGCAGGAACCGCATGACCTCCCGCAGTTGCTCCCGGAGGGGAAGCGAGGGGTTCGGGACGCAAGCCTCCCGGGGGCGCCTCCGGTGCCGCATATCACCCTGCATATCCGACATGCCCTGCTCGCAAGCCATGCCCGGACAACGGTTTCCGACGCCGGATTCTTACAGGTATAAGAGTCGTACTGCACATTTCCTCGCGTACCCCGATCCGCGGATCCTCTTCCCGGGCCCTGGAACTGCGGCATTCGTCCCCTGATATGCTGCAACACCGATCACTGAGACTAGGAGCCACAAGCAGTTCCAAAAAGTTCCGGTTGCGGCACGATTGATCGTGCCGCAACGGCCCTTCCATCTGGCCCCCCGGTCGCGTCCCGCTGCGGCTGTTGCTCCGTGATATCCGACCGCCCGGAATCGCAACTTCCGACTGGACAACCACCTCCGACGCCATACGGTCTGCCGCACTATCAATAGTGCCCCAAAAATCCCTGGTTCCTGCGGTTCAATACAATGTTCGACCACTTCTTGCCTCCGATTCGATCTTGAGCCCACGTCCTAGAGTTGCAGTTGCGGTGCTCGCAGGCTTGGGAATGCTCACCCTTGGCGGGTTTCTATGCCGCTTTGGGCGACCCTCCTCGGAGGGATTCTTTGGCCCGTTCTTTGGGCAACCGACTACCGTACCGGACAGTTTACCTATTCAACGGTTGAGTGTTTTCGACAGCGACGTCATCGAGGTATACCACAGCCCGACAAATCAACGAGCACCCATTGTGGCCTTTCGTCCTGGAGGCAGCAACGTGCTCTGGGCGGTTGTCGCGCATGGTTTTCGAACCAATGATGTGGAGTCCATTCAGTTTGAGGGTGCGCGAGCCGGCAGCTATTGGACGCGCAGCATTACCGGGCGCGTGGTTTGGACCTACGGTGACGAGCGCGCAATCTGGCTCGTTGATAGAGCCGGAAGACTATGCGGATACTTCTTCGACTATTGAGCCTGTCGAACCATCAGGTGCTGCGAACCGGATGTAGCCGTTGCGGCTTGGCCCTGACTGTTCCCCGGCTGCGGCTCCCTCCGGTCGCAGACCTGGATCGTTCGACGTCATAGGCAATGACTACACCTCCAACAAAGCGCGGCTTCGGCGATTGGGCCGACTTGGATGTACGGAGTGCGTGGAGGGACTTTGGCGGCCTCTCGGTGGAGGAAGCTGCCGAGGTGTTCATTCAGAATCCCTTCGGCCGGGTTGAGCACTTCAGATGGATAGCCCCTGAGGCTTTCGTCTTCTACTTTCCGATTGTGCTGCGGTACGTTACCAGCGGCGCCGCCAAGGGCGACTCAGATACCATTTCGTCTCTCGCTGGGATACTTGAGCAACAGATAGAGGAGGCGCGTGGTGGTCTGGCAGCAGTCGGTCCGGATATACTCGCGGCGGCCAGACACATCATCGAAAACTATTCAGATTTTGACTTGGATTACGACATTTATGGAGACACGAAGGGGCGCTACGAGCGAGTGGCACGAAGCGTCGAACCATCGCGTGGAGCCAACCGCGAGTAGCGTCCCTGGCGAGAGTGGAGTCCTCTCCGCGGTGGCTCACGCGAGCCGTTCGACGACTTTGCGCAAACACGAGCTATGAGAAAGGACCTCGGCGCCTTCATCATTACTCCACTGCTCTTCGGTTGCGGCCCTCCTTCGGGAGCGGACCGAGGGCGATGGAGGGCCTATGTCGAGAATGGCGACAAGCCTGGCATCGGCATCGAGATCGTCCGTGGGGGTGGTTCGACCACGGGATCTATGTTCATTCTCGATCCCAACAAGCCCGATGATTTTTCAGCGGGACTGCCGCGAAGGATGCAGGATGTGTCTGCTACAGGGTTGGAGATGCGCTATCGCGTGGACTGGGGTGCAGACAACAGGAAGAACTATGTTCTTATGCTAGAATCTCCGCTTCAGGATGAGCCAGTGCTTGGAGTGCTGCAGGCTGCCGATGGTGCCGGGGCGCCTCGCACCTATCAGTTCAAGCGCATCCGGTAGTTTATGAGATCGTTGCACGAAGGCGGACGGTCGAACAATTGGGTGCTGGGAACGGCGGTGGAGCCCCGGTCTTCAAGTCTGGCATTGCGGCCCGCCGCCCCAGACCCTTGACGTTCGGTGAAGGGCCAATGAGCATTCCACTGCCAATCTGTATAGCTTGGTCCTGCGGTGGACCGTGCCTCGTCGGGACGTATTACTTCTATGACCGCGCCGTGCGGGCGTTGCATGATCTGCACCCTGAGCTCTGGCGAGATCTCGGTAGCCCGGTCGGATGGTTTTGGTCCCCCACTGGATGGCGCGATGCGCTGTCCTCGCGGCATTCGCTCTTCTGGAGCATTACATTTTCTCAGCCCGTTTGGGCTGATGCTAGTCAGACCCTGCGCTCATCACTGACGTGGTATCGCTGCTCCTATTGGGGACTCTGGCTGTTCCTGGGTATCGCAGCAGTGATCGGCTTTACCCGACCATGAGCAGAGCACCGAACAATCAGGTCCCGCCAACGCCGGGCAGCGCCGGCTTCGAGGTTGCGCCGAGGCGTCCGGCGTGGCAGACCTGAACCGTTCGACATGAAGCGGTCCACAGGAAATACCGGGCGGCGCCTGGCCGCTTTGGCCGGCTTCCTAACTGTCGCCGCCATCGTCGCCCTCGTATTCCACCGCTCCCCCGATACAGTCAGAATCCTTGGTCTCCGCCTCACTAACTCTGCAGCGAGCACCGCGCCTCTTGTGATCTATTCTCTTCAAAACGTCAGCGGGCGTGATCTGGAGTTCGGCGCGATCCTCTTGCCGGTGGGAGAGAATGTAGGCCTGGGCGCCCTGGATGGCCGAGTATTTGAAGAGAGATACTTGTCGCCGGGACAGATTAGTCGGGTCGGGCATCACATGCCCGCGGAGGACGTCACGTACCGAGTCCTTTTCCGCTACCGCTTTAAGCGCAGTGACTTCCAGCAACGTTTTGATCGATGCGCACAGTGGCTGAGGGATGTCCGCGATAGGATGCATCTGCCTCCAGAGCCGCGGCACAATCCATGGCAATTCGACTTCGGGCCCTCAATCAGTAGATGAGGAAGCTGCCGAACAATTGGGTGCTGCGAACAGCGGCTGGGCGTGGGGTTTCAGGCTTGGCGCCACCGGTCGCTGTCGCAGACCCAGACCGTTAGGCGACTTCACGCGTCATGCACACAGAGGCCAAACCTACAGAACTCCAGCAGGTGACTGCGCGGAGACTTGATCCACTGCGTGGGCTTTCATTCGTAGAGCTGAGTGCGCTCCCTGAGGTTCGTGAGGACATCGAGCAGGTCGGTAAGCGAGAGATTCAGGTTGCTACGTATCGAGACGTTTTGCCGGATGGCAGATTGCGTATCATGGTTCAGGCCTATTTGCATCGCTTCCTCGGTATTGGTAGCATCACTGCCGATGGCTTTATTATCGCGTCCGATGGTGCGCTGACACCAGTGCCACTGGATATGCTTTGGGAGTTTGTATGACGAGACCGTCGCCTAACAATAAAGGGTGTATTGCTGCGGAGCGAAGCGGAGCCAGCAACTACACCCTTG
>CAZSOV010000443.1:0-4797 GCA_964608505.1 uncultured Verrucomicrobiota bacterium | reverse complement strand
ACGATGCGGGAGACGCAGTGATAGACGGCGGAGGCTTGATCCGGCGGCGCGAGCAGGCGCGAAGGCATGCCCGCGAGCGTGCCCACCCCCACCATGGATTTCAATATGAAATACCTGAAAAATAAATGGCATATGGACATAAACGTCCTGTACATTGATTTAAAGTCCGTCCGAACAAGGCGATAGGCGATGGTCTCCGCAGATCATCCACCCTCCGTGACCGTGTTCCACCGTCTGGCGAGAACCATGAATCCCACTCCCTTCCGGCTGTCGCGCCGAAATGCCGTTCGACAGGCGCCGGACTTTTGCCACCTTCTCGACCCGACACGCATGAACCGACGACTCCTCCCCAGCCTGGCTCTCCTGGCGCTCGCCCTGGCCCTCCCGTCCGCGGCGAACGACGTCCGGTCCCGCGTCGACTTCAGCCGCGACATCCGCCCGATCCTCTCCGACAAGTGCTTCGCCTGTCATGGGTTCGACGAGAAGCAGCGCAAGGGCGGACTCCGGCTGGACCAGGCCGAATCGGCCCTGGGTCCGGCCAAGTCGGGCGCCCGCGCGGTAATTCCGGGCCAGCCGTCGGCGAGCGAGTTGATCCAGCGCCTGGTGACGACCGATGCCGATGACCGGATGCCGCCTCCCGAATCCGGCAAGACGGTGACGCCGTCCCAGGTGGCGCTCCTGGAGCGCTGGATCCGCGAGGGCGCCGAGTTCAAGGAACACTGGGCGTTCGTCCCGCCGGTGCGTCCGCCCGTCCCCGCCACGGAAGCCGCGGGCGCGGCGACCGGGAACCCCATCGATGCCTTCGTGCAGGCCCGGCTCGCCCAGGAACAACTCGCGCCGGGCCCCGAGGCGGACCGCACGACCCTGGTCCGCCGGGCCACGCTGGACCTGACGGGGTTGCCGCCCACGCCCGAGGAGGTGGATGCGTTTCTCGCCGACCGCTCCCCGAAGGCGTACGAGCAACTCGTGGACCGCCTGCTGGCCTCGCCCCGGTACGGGGAGCGCATGGCCGTCGACTGGCTCGACGCCGCGCGCTACGCCGACACGCACGGATACCATCTGGACTCGGGGCGGGACATGACGCCGTGGCGGGACTGGGTCATCCGCGCGTTCAACGAGAACAAGCCCTACGACCGCTTCACCATCGAGCAACTGGCCGGGGATCTCCTGCCCGACGCCACCCGCGACCAGAAGATCGCCAGCGGCTTCAACCGCAATCACATGATCAACTACGAGGGCGGCGCGATTCCGGACGAATACCAGTACGCCTACCTCGTCGACCGCGTGAACACCACCGGCACCGTCTGGCTCGGCCTCGCCATGTCCTGCGCCCAGTGCCACGACCACAAGTACGATCCCCTCACCCGCGCCGACTACTACCGGCTCTTCGCCTTCTTCAACAACGTCCCCGAACGCGGCCTCGACGGCAACAAGGGCAACGCCGAACCCGTCCTCAAGCTTCCCTCGCCGGAACAGGAACGCCAACTCGCCGAGCTCCAACAGGCCGTCGCGTCGGCCGAACGCGACCTCGCCGATCCCAGCACGGCGCTCGATGCCGCCCAGGCCGCGTGGGAACGGTCCGTCGCCTCCGAAAACCCACCCTCCTGGAAACCCGCCCTCGCCCCCCGGGCCACCGCCTCCGGCGGCGCGGCGTTCCAGGCGCTCGAGGACGGCTCCCTCCTGGTCTCGGGTCCCAACCCGGCCTCGGACACCTACACCGTCGCCTTCGCCTCCCCGTTCGCCCACCCCACCGCCCTCCGCCTCGAGGTCCTGCCCGATGATTCCCTCGGTGAACGCGGGCCCGGACGGGGCGGCAACGGGAATTTCGTCCTGTCCGGTCTCCGCCTCCTCGCGGGGGACCAGTCGGTGGCATTGCGCGCCGCCACGGCCGATTATTCGCAGGGCGGTTATCCCGTCGCCGCCGCGCTCGACGACAAGGATTCGACCGGCTGGGGCATCTACGGGGCCACGGGCAAGCCGCATGCGGCGCTGATCACGTTGGCCCAGGCCGCCCCCTCGAACGCGCTGTCGCTCGTGCTCGAGTTCAAATCGGGCGTCGGCCAGCACGGCATCGGGCGGTTCCGGATCTCCCTGACCGACGCCGCCGAACCCGCGTCCGTCCAGCCCGTGCCCGACGACCTGCGGACGCTGATCGCGAAGCGTTCGACGGAACGGAGCGCGGAGGAGCAGACGCGCATCCGGACGTTCTACCGCGACCGGATCTCGGAGGATTACCGGCGCCTGAAGGAGGCGGTGGCCACGGCGAAAAAGGCCCGCGACGAGTACGAGGCGAAGCTGCCCAGCACCATGGTCATGGCGGAACTGCCGCAGCCGCGGGAGACCTTCATGCGCGTGCGCGGCCAGTACGACAAGCTCGGCGACAAGGTCACCGCGGGGACCCCCGCGGCCCTGCCGCCCCTGGCGCCCGGCGAGCCGCTCAACCGCCTGGGCCTCGCCCGCTGGCTCGTCTCGGACCGCAACCCGCTCGGCGCGCGCGTCGCCGTGAATCGCCAGTGGCAGATGTTCTTCGGCACCGGGTTCGTCCGCACCTCGGAGGACTTCGGCTCCCAGGGCGATTGGCCGAGCCATCCCGAATTGCTCGACTGGCTCGCGCGCGAGTTCGTCGACACCGGCTGGGACGTGAAACGACTCCAGCGCCTGATCCTCACCAGTGCCACCTACCGCCGGTCCTCCCGCGTCACGCCCGAGTTCCATCAGCGCGATCCGGACAACCGCCTCCTCGCCCGCGGCCCGCGCTTCCGGCTCCAGGCCGAGTTCGTCCGGGACCAGGCCCTCGCCATCAGCGGGCTGCTCAACCCGGAGATCGGCGGCAAGTCCGTCTCCCCCTACCAGCCGTCAGGGCTCTGGGAGGAACTTTCCATGCGCGAGGACTCGAAGAATTTCTCCGCGCAGTTCTTCGTGCAGAGCAAGGGCCGGGACCTCTACCGCCGCTCGATGTACACGTTCTGGAAACGCAGCTCGCCCCCGCCCCAGATGTCGACCTTCGACGCGCCCGACCGCGAGACCTGCGCCGTCCGCCGGCCCCGGACCAACACCCCCCTCCAGGCGCTCATCCTTCTGAACGACCCCACCTACGTCGAAGCCTCCCGCAAGCTCGCGGAGCGCCTGCTCTCGCGCACGGGGTCGGACGCGGACCGCCTCGCCTGGGGCTTCCGCCTCGCCACCGCCCGCCCGCCCGCCGCGCCGGAGCTGGCGGTGCTCCAGCGCGTGCTGGCGCAGCAACGCGACCATTACCGCCGTCACCCCGACGCCGCGGAACAACTGCTCTCCACCGGCGAGGCCTCCCGCGATCTCACCCTGGACCCCGCCGAACTCGCCGCCTGGACGATGCTCTCGAGCACGATCCTCAACCTCGATGAAACGGTCACCAAAGGATAGGACATGCCGCCCACCGACCTCTCCCGCCTGCTCACCCGACGTCACTTCTTCCGCCGGTCCACCCTCGGCCTGGGCACCGCCGCCCTGGCCTCGATCCTGAATCCGCGGTTGTTCGCCGAAACCCCCGCCCCGACCGCCGGCGGACGCGGCCCCCTGCCCCGCGGCGTCCTGCCCGCCCTCCATTTCGCGCCCAAGGCCAAGCGCGTGATCTTCCTCTTCATGTCGGGCGGGCCGTCGCACATCGATCTTTACGACTACAAGCCCCGGCTGCGGGACCATCACGGCCAGGAACTCCCCGCCTCCATCCGCATGGGCCAGCGCATCACGGGCATGACCTCGGGCCAGAGCTCCTTCCCGTGCGTGGCCCCCATGTTCGAGTTCCAGCGCCACGGCAGGTGCGGCACGTGGATGAGCGAACTGGTTCCCCACATCGGCTCCGTCGCCGACGAACTTTGCCTCGTCCGGTCCATGCACACGGAGGCGATCAACCACGACCCGCCATTCACCTACATCCAGACCGGCTCCCAGCAACCCGGACGCCCCAGCCTCGGCGCCTGGCTCAGCTACGGGATCGGCAGCGAGGCCCAGGACCTTCCGGCCTTCGTCGTCATGATCTCCCAGGGCAGCGGCAACAAGACCGACCAGCCCCTCGTCTCCCGCATGTGGGGCCCCGGCTTCCTCCCCAGCCAGCACCAGGGCGTCCGCTTCCGCTCCGGCTCCGGCGATCCCGTCCTCTACCTCACCGATCCCCAGGGCATCGCCCGCGACAACCGCCGCGCCATGCTCGACGGCGTCCGCGACCTCAACGAACTCGCCGCCCGCGAAGTCGGCGACCCCGAGATCCACACCCGCATCGCCCAGTACGAAATGGCCTACCAGATGCAGATGTCGGTCCCCGATCTCACCGATCTCTCCCGGGAACCCGCCCACATCCGCGAGATGTACGGCCTGAAGGACAACCCCACCGACGGCGGCTTCGCCCGCAACTGCCTGCTCGCCCGGCGGATGATCGAGCGCGGCGTGCGCTTCGTGCAGCTCATGCACCGCGGCTGGGATCAGCACGGCGATCTCCCCCGCCAGATCCGCGGCCAGTGCCGCGACGTCGACCAGCCCAGCGCCGCCCTCGTCCGGGATCTCAGGAACCGCGGGCTGCTCGAGGACACCCTCGTGGTCTGGAGCGGCGAGTTCGGGCGCACCGTCTACAGCCAGGGCGCCCTCTCCAAGACCAGCCACGGCCGCGACCATCACGGACGCTGCTTCTCCAGCTGGCTGGCCGGCGGCGGCATCAAGCCCGGCCATGTCCACGGCGAAACCGACGACTACTGCTACAACATCGTCGAGAACCCGGTCCACATCCACGACTTCAACGCCACCATCCTCCACCAACTCGGCATCGAC
>CAZSOV010000442.1:0-4801 GCA_964608505.1 uncultured Verrucomicrobiota bacterium | reverse complement strand
ATCGCCGGCAACGTCCTGAACCCGGACATCCTGGGCTCCATGGAGTTCGCCTGCCAGGTCGCCGGTTCCAAGCTCATCATGGTCCTTGGGCATTCCAAGTGCGGCGCGGTCAAGGGCGCCTGTTCCCATGTCGAAATGGGCCATCTCACCGCCCTCCTCGAAAAGATCCAACCCTCGGTCGACCGTGTTCAGGAACGAACCGGCGGCTCCCTCCCCTACGACCAACTCGTGGAGGAGGTGGCCCTCGACAACGTCCTGCACCACGTCCGGGACATCGAGGAACGCAGTTCCATCCTTCGGCACCTGCGCAAGGACGGCAAAATCGGAATCGTCGGCGCCATGTACTGCGTCGAAACCGGCGAGATTCGCGTGGTCGAGGAGCTTTTCAGCGACCCTCCCGTTCCCGCCGCGGCGTAGGCGACGCCCTGGTCCACTTGCGGTTCGCGAGGTCCCGGGAGGACATCGGAATACGCCGGGGTCAAGGTCAGCAGGCTCGAACGTCGCTCCGCGGCGGAGGTTGTTGCGGGAAACCTTGGTCCGGGGGTTGGCCCCCCCCCGCAACCTTCGAGGGGTCGACCCGCAACCGCCCAGGCTCGAAGTCGCAGAGCGACACCCGAGGGTTGCCGGGGCCTTCAGGCCCCGGTTCGACCCCCTCGTCAACCGCGTCGGGGAGCGACGCCCGATCGAAGCCCAGCGAGGCAGCCGGCACGCCCTCGAAACAGACCTTGCATCGCCCTGGCGCTCGACACGCTCCACGCCACGCCCTCACCTTTCTCCAACTCCGACCCCGAACCCACCCAGGATTCCACCGTGTCCAGCCATGCGCATTCTTCCGGGCCAGCTCCCGGGCCGGTCGTGTCCCCGGAATGGCAGCCACTGAAGGACGCCATTCTGCATGCGGCGCATCTGCTTCCCGCCCAGGGTCCCATCGGCGTCTTCATCCACCACAACACCCTGCACGCGTTCGAGCACCTGCCCTTTCATCAAGCCGTGCGCGCCGGCAGCCGGGTCTTCGGATGCGAACCGTATCTTCCCGAGGAACATTACCGCGACGAACTCGCTCGCGGCCGAATTCAGTTCGCCGAACTTCGGGCCGTGCTGGAACGTGACCTCGCCGACCGGGCCCAGGCGACGGTGGCCGGACTCTCGACCCGGCTCGAGATCCGGCTCGCGATGCTCCAACACCCCTGGCAGGGGGCCGATGGCGCCGAACTGGACTGGCTCATGGCCGAAACCGACGCCCTCGCCCGGGCCCGCCCGGACGTGGCCGGCGTGCCTCGCCGCCAGCTCATCACCGAGACCCGCCACTGGGTGATGCGCCGCCTGCGCGGTTCTCTTCCCGGAATCGCCCGCCCGCCCTGGATCGACCCGCTTTTCCGGCGCTTCCGCGAATCCCGCATCGAGGACTGGTCGGAGGAACATTGGGAGGCGTTCACCATCTCCGCCCTCTGGGAGGCCTGCCGGGCCGGAATCCGATCCATCGCCACCACGGAGGCACCCGTCCCCACCCCCGTCCGCCCTCGCGACCTGCTCGAGGCCCTCGGCGGCCCCGATACCGACCTCGGGGTCCATGAAGTGCTCGTGCGCTTTTGCGCGGCCTTTCTCGACCAGGGCATCGCCCACTGGACGCTCCCGGAACGCGACGGCGGTTTCCTGCACGCCTTCCGCCTCCTGCACGCCAACGGCAGCGGCAGCGGCGCCGGCGGCGGATCCCCGGCCCCGTGGCTCGACGGTCTGTCCGCCGAACTCGAACGCCTTGGCCGCGACGGCATCGACCCCCTCGCCTCGATCCGCGAATCGCTCGCCGACCTCGGCATCGCCGCGTCCGAAACGGAGTCTTTTCTGGCGGCGACCCTCCTCGCCCTGCGTGGCTGGGCCGGCATGCTCTGGCACGTCGAGCAGCGCGCCGACCGCGTCCATCACGGCGTCCCCGAGGGCAGTCTCGTCGAGTTCCTCGCCGTCCGGCTGATCCTCGAACGCCTCGCCCTGCGGTTCGCCGCCCGGGAATTCCTCGGATACGCCGGCCCGCTCGCCGAGCTTCGCCCCCTTCTCGCCGCGCGCCTGCCCTCGAGCCGCCCCGATCTCGAAGCCCGCCGCGCCTTTCTCGCCTTCCAGCTCGCCCAGATGCTGGGTTGGACGCCGGACCGGCTGTCCCGACTCGATTCCGCCGGCTGGGAAGCCGTCCTTCAGGAACTGGAGGGCTTCGACAGCCTGGAGCGCCGGCGTGTGCTCCATCTGGCGTACGAACACCGGTTCCGGGTGCGCACGCTCGATGCCCTCGCGTCCCGCGCCGGACGCCCCAACCCGCCCCGCGAGCGCCCCTCCTTCCAGGCGATCTTCTGCATCGACGAACGCGAGGAATCCATCCGCCGGCACGTCGAGGAAACGGCACCCGCCTCCGAAACGTTCGGCGCCGCGGGCTTCTTCGGCGTCGTCATGTACTACCGCGGCGCGGCGGCCGCCGATTTCGTCCCGCTCTGCCCCGTCGTCGTCCGCCCGAAACACTGGGTCTCCGAACTCGTGGACCGGCGCCTGCTCGACGAGGAACGCCGGCGTCGCAGCACGCGCCGGCAGATCGGCATGGCGCTCCAGAGCTTCCACGGGGGCAGCCGGCGCATTGTCAGTGGCGCCTTCCTGTCCGCCTCCCTGGGCCTGCTCGCCACCGTGCCCCTCGTGGCCCGGGTGGTCTTTCCCCGCCTCACCGCCCGCTTCCGCGGCTTCTTCGGCAGCTTCATCGCCCCGCCCCCCGTCACCCGGCTCCAACTCGAACGCGCCACGCCGGCCTCCTCCCCCGCCGACGTCGACCACGGTTTCCTCCCCGGCGAAATGGTCGACATCGGTGAACGCCTCCTCCGCGACATCGGACTCACCACCGGCTTCGCCCGGCTCGTGTTCATCTTCGGCCATGGCTCGACGAGCATGAACAATCCCCACGAATCCGCGCACGACTGCGGGGCCTGCGGCGGCGGCGTCGGCGGCCCCAACGCCCGTGCCCTCGCCGAAATGCTCGACGATCCCCGCATCCGCCGGGCCCTCGCCGACCGCGGCATCCGGATCCCCGCGGACACGATCTTCGTCGGCGGTCTCCACAACACCGCCAACGACAATCTGACGTTCTTCGACGTCGACCGGGTCCCGGCAACCCACCGGTTCGAATTCGACGTCGCCTGTCAGGCCATGCGCGAAGCCGCCGCGCGCAACGCCCACGAACGTGCCCGCCGCTTCGGGTCCGCCCCCCTCGGCCTTTCCCATGTCGCCGCCAAGCGTCACATGGAAGGCCGCTCCGAGGACCTGTCCCAGGTCCGCCCCGAATGGGGACACGCCACCAACGCCCTGTGCATCGTCGGGCGCCGCGCCCGAACCCGCGGGCTCTTTCTGGATCGCCGCCCGTTCCTCGTCTCCTACGACCCCGCCCAGGACGATGCCGAATGCACGATCCTCGCCCGCATCCTCGGCGCCGTCTTCCCCGTCTGCTCCGGCATCAACCTCGAGTACTACTTCTCCCGCGTCGATTCCCCGGGCTGGGGCTGCGGCTCCAAACTGCCCCATAACATCACCGGCCTCCTCGGGGTGATGGACGGCGCCCAGAGCGACCTCCGCACCGGCCTGCCGTGGCAGATGGTCGAGATCCATGAACCCGTCCGTCTCCTCTTCGTCCTCGAAACCCGCCCCGCCGCCTTCCTCGCCATCATGGCCCGGAACCCCGCGATCCGCACCCTCGTCGAGCATGGCTGGGTCCAGGTCGCCCTGATGGACCCCGACACCCAGGCGTTGTCCGTGCACCGGGACGGCGCGTTCGAACCCTATCGTTCCGGCGCGGGCCCCCTGCCGGTCGCCGCCACCTCCCGCGAATGGTACGCCGGCTGGCGCGATCACCTCGAATTCGCGGAGATCGTGGCCGGGCAGGCCACCGTGACGACCTGACACCCCATGAATCCCCCCGCCCCGCTCCTCGATGCCCTCGGACTGATCGCCGTCGCCACGCCCGCCGCCCTGCTGGCCGTGTTCTTCGTCGCGTTCCTGTTCGACCGCCGGCTCTCCGAGAACGTCGTCAGCCGCCTCATCCAGGGGGCCGTCACCACCGGCCTCCTCGCCACCCTGGGCGCCGCGGCCGTCATGCTCCGGCATGGCGTGGCCCACCATCCCATCGAACTCGGACATTGGACCATCACGCCCGATTACCACCTGGAACTCGAATTCGTCCTCGACCTGCTCTCGCTGTCCTACGTCACCCTGACCTGGGTCCTCTGCGGCACCATCGGCGCCTTCTCCACCCGTTACCTCCATCGCGAACGGGGTTACAACCGGTTCTTCGTCCTCTTCGCCGTCTTCCTCCTCGGCATGGTCACGGCCTCCCTCTCCGATACCGTCGAGACGCTCTTCGCGGGCTGGGAACTGGTCGGGCTTTCCTCGGTCCTGCTCATCGCCTTCTTCCACGAACGCCCCGCCCCGCCCCGCAACGGCCTCCGCGTCTGGATCGTCTACCGCCTCTGCGACGTCGCCCTTCTCCTCGCCGCCATCCTCATGCACGAGTTCAACGGCGGCGGCGACTTCGATCATCTGGTGGGCGACCACGCCTGGCCGCGCCATGACCCCGTCCCCGCCAGCCCCCACTTCGCCCTGCTCGGACTCCTCTTCGTCGTCGCGGCCGCCGGCAAGTCCGCCCTCGTCCCCTTCTCCGGCTGGCTGCCCCGCGCCATGGAAGGCCCCACCCCCTCCAGTGCCGTGTTCTACGGCGCGCTCTCGGTGCACCTCGGCGCCTTCCTCCGGCTTGCTCTTCGCGCGCTGCACCCAGGTGCGC
>CAZSOV010000441.1:3530-4839 GCA_964608505.1 uncultured Verrucomicrobiota bacterium | reverse complement strand
GTAGACCTGCGTTCCCACGACGTCCGCGGGGAGCATGTCGGGGGTGAACTGGAGGCGGGAGAACCGGACGTCGAGGGCGGAGGCGAGGGACTTGACGGAGAGGGTTTTGGCCAGGCCGGGGACGCCTTCGAGCAGGACATGGCCGTTGGCGAGGAGGCCCACGACGAGGCGTTCGACGAGGTACTTCTGGCCGACGACGACCTTGTTGATCTCGGTGAAGAGAGGCCGGACGAAGGCGGCGGCCCGCTGGACTTCCTGGTTGATGGCCGTGATCCCGTTGCTCATGTGTTTGCTGGACGCATTGATGTCCGAGGGACAAAACCGAGTGCAAGTCCGTTCAATCATCTTCTCGGGAAAGGCCTTGTCGACGGGGGACGGGCCCGGCTAGGGAAGGCCGGTCGACCGCGTCCGGGGGGGCTCCTGCCGGGTGTTTTCGGGGCGAAACCCCGAGGGGCGAGGGGCCTGCGCACCGCGGGCGGGCGGGTCCGGGTCCACGATGAAATCAACGCGAACATGGCCGTGGCCCTCCACGAGTCCGGAGCAGCGCCGGAGGCTGTTGCGGGGCGGGTTGGTGGCGATCCTGGTGTGGACGGTGCTCGCGATGTTGTTCGCGGGCCAGATCTACGCCTCGAGCGCGATGCTGGGACGTCCCGTGAGCTGGGGGCGGGCCCTGACTTCGGCGGTGGCGGACTGGTACGTGTTTGCGTTGCTGGCCCCGCCGGTGGCCTGGCTGGGGTGGTTCGTGCGCCTGGAATGGCCGCTGCGGGCGCGGCATGTGGCGGTGCACCTGAGTGCCTGCGGGGCGTTCATGCTGGCGTATCTGCTGCTGCGGGCGCTGGTGGGCCTGGGGCAGGTGCGGTGGGACGGTCGCCCGGAGGGGTTTCAGGACGTGTTCGAGATCGCGGTGGTGAAGACCCTCCCGCAGAGCCTGCTGGTGTACTGGGCGGTCGTGGCGGTGCAGCACGTCCTGGCAGCCCAGGAACGCGCCCGGGACCGCGAACGGCGGGCGGCGGAGCTCGAACAGCGCCTGACGGCCGCGCGGTTGCAGGCGCTGCAAATGCAGCTCAATCCCCACTTCCTTTTCAACACCCTCAACGCGATCTCCTCCCTGATGCACCAGGACGTCGACGCCGCGGACCGGATGCTGGTTCGCCTCAGCGAACTGCTCCGGCGCGCCCTCGACACCCGGGACCGCCAGGAGGTCCCGCTGCGGGAGGAACTCGATTTCCTCGAGCGCTACCTCGAGATCGAGAGCGCGCGGTTTGGCGCGCGGCTCACCATCGCGCGCTCCATCGAGGACGGCGTGCTC
>CAZSOV010000441.1:0-3520 GCA_964608505.1 uncultured Verrucomicrobiota bacterium | reverse complement strand
GCCGCCGGGCATGCTGATCACGCTCGTCGAGAACGCGATCAAGCACGGCATCGAACGCCAACGGCGGGCCGGCGTGATCGAACTCGGCGCCCGCCGGGAAGGGGACGACGTCATCCTGCGCGTGCGCGACAACGGGCCGGGGCTGGCCGCCGTCGCCGCCGCCCCGCGCCGCGGCGGTCATGGCATCGGGGTTTCCAACACCCGCCGCCGGCTCGAGCAACTCTACGGGCACCGGCAGGACTTCATCCTGCGGGACGCGGAGGGCGGCGGCACGGAGGTGCTGGTCCGGCTGCCGTGGCGGCCGGCGTAGGCCCGGGCTGCGGGTTTGCGGTTTGCAGGCGGCGGGGGAATCGGGGAGGGTCACGCGCATGCAGCCGCAGTCCATGCAAGGAAGGGGCTCCGTTCTCACGCGGAGGAGTTTTCTCAAGGCCAGCCTGGCCCTGGCCGGGGCGCCGTTCGTCACCCGGAACCTGATCGCGAACCCGCCGTCCGGCCAGGTGCTCCACGCCTCGTTCGGCGCGTCGGGCATGGCGTTTGCCGATTCCACATCGCTGGCCGCGCACAAGGCCTTGCGGATGGTGGCGGTGGCCGACGTGGATTCGAGCCGGGTGGCCGACTTCAAGAAGCGCTTTCCCGAGGCCCGCGTCTACACGGACTTCCGGGTGCTGCTGGAGAGGGAGAAGGATCTCGACTCGGTGAACGTGTCGACGCCGGACCACATGCACGGGCCCATCGCGATGACCGCGATGCGGCGGGGGTTGCACGTGTACGGGCAGAAGCCGCTCACGCACGATCTGTACGAGACGCGGCGGCTGACGGAGGTGGCGCGGGAGAGGAAGCTGGTGACCCAGATGGGCATCCAGATCCATTCGAACCGGGAATACCGCATGGCGGTGCACCTGGTGCAGAGCGGGGCCATCGGCAAGGTGAAGGAGGCCCACACCTGGAGCAGCAAGGAATGGGGCGACAACGGCCCGATGCCCCAGCGCCAGGACCCGGTGCCCGCGAACCTGAACTGGGACCTCTGGCTGGGCGTTTCCGCGGCGCGCCCGTACATCGGCGACGGTTTCTACCACCCGGGCAACTGGCGGAAGCGGCTGGACTTCGGGACGGGCACATTCGGCGACATGGGCTGTCACATCTTCGATCCCGTGTTCAAGGCGCTCGCGCTGACCGCGCCGGTGACCGTGCGCAGCGAGGGGGCGGCCCCCAACGATCATTCGTGGGCCACGAACGCCATCGTGAAGTACATGTTCCCGGCCACCCCCTTCACCGTGCCGGGCCTGATTCCGGTGACGTGGTACGACGGACGGCAGCGCCCGCCCGAGGACATCCGGAAGTTGCTCGGGGATCATCCGTTCCCGGACCAGGGTTCCATCGTGATCGGGACCGAGGGCGTGATGGTGATTCCGCACGTCGCGCTGCCCTCGCTCCTGCCCGAGTCGAAGTACGGCGATTTCAAGCGTCCCGCCATCGAGGGCGCGGATCACTGGAAGCAATTCGTGGATGCGGTGCGCGGCGAGGGCAAGACCTCGGCCAACTTCGATTATTCCGGGCCGCTCACGGAATCCGTGCTGCTCGGCAGCGTGGCGAGCCGGTTCCCGAACACCACCCTGGAATGGAACGCGGCGAAGCTGAAGTTCACGAATCTCAAGGAGGCGAACCAGCACGTGCGCCGGCGTTACCGCCGGGGTTGGAAGGTTTCGGGACTGTAGTCGCCTCGGCCCCACTCCCGGACGCGGGCGTGGCCGGCCCGGGCTCCGACCCCGGAACCGCCCCCGCCCGCGCCGCCCCGCCGTCCGGCTGCCATCCGCCGCCCAGGGCCTTCGCGAGGGCGACGAGGCTCAGGGCGAATTGGGTCTCGGCATCGGCCTGGGCCAGTTGAACGGACAACGCGGCGCGTTCGGCGTCGAGCACGGCCAGGTAATCCGTGACGCCGTCCCGATAACGTTGGCGCGCCAGTTCGAGTGCCTCCCGTGCCGATGCGTCGGCCTCGCGCAGGTGTCCAAGCCGGGTTCCTGCCTGGCGGTTCCGGGCGAGGGCGTTCTCGGTCTCCTCCAGCGCGAGCAGGACCGTTTCCTCGTAGGTCGCGAGGGCGGCCTCGGCACGCGCGTCGGCGGCATGGAGCCGGGCCCGGACGCGACCGAGGTTGAGGGCGGGCCAGGAGAGACGCGGCCCGAAGCCCCAGGCCTCGGCCCCGGATGAATCCAAACGGGATAGCCGGCTGGCCTCGAGTCCGATTTCGCCGTGGAACGTGACGCGCGGGAACAGGTCCGCCATGGCGATGCCGATCCGGGCGGTGGCCGCGGCGAGCTGGCGCTCCGCGGTCCGGAGGTCCGGGCGCCGGCGGAGGAGTTCCCCGGGCTCGGGCGGGCCGGGGACGGCGGACAGGACGGGGACGGGGGAAGGGAGACGCAGTTCGTCCGCGAACTCGCGCGGGGGACGTCCGCACAGGGTCGCGATGCGATGCAGGGCGCGATCCGCGGCAGCCTCGAGCGGGGGAATGCCGGCAAGCGTGGTGGCCAGTTGGGAGCGGGCGCGGGCGACGTCGAACTGGGTGCCGCGTCCGCCGTCGCGCAGGAGCTCGGCGAAGGCGAGGCTCTCCGACTGGTTGGTGGCGTTGCGCCGGGCGGCTTCGGCCTGGGCCTGCCAGCCGCGCAGTTCGAGATACTGCGCGACGAGTTCGGCCTGAAGGCTGACGAGCACATCGTCCCGGTCGGCCTCCACCGCCTCGACCGTGGCGCGGGCGGCCTCCACGGAGCGGCGGACGCGACCGAACAGGTCGAGTTCCCAGGAGGCATCGAACCCCGCGCTGTAAAGATCGAAGCGGCGCGGGCCGGGGCGGGGAATGGCGGTGCCGAGCTGGGTTCTTTGGTAGGCGACTTCGGACGTGACAGTGGGGAGGTAATCGAACCGCGCCTCCTGACGCAGCGCGCGCGCTTCGCGGAGTCGGGCGGTGGCGCGGCGCAGATCGAGGTTTCCGGCGGAGGCCAGCGGGACGAGGCGATCCAGGAGCGGGTCGTGGAAATCCTGCCACCAGCGGGGGCCGACCGTCCCGGCGGGGGTGGCCGGGCCGGGGGCGGGGACGGGGACGGGGACGGAGAATCCCGCCGGAAGGGCGGTCCGGGGAGGACGGTGATCCGGGCCGACGAGGCAGCCGGACGCGAGGGCGGCGGCCGCGGCGGCGGCGGCGGCGCGGGCGAGCTGGCGTTTGCGGGCGCCGACACGGCGGATGCCGACGTAGAACACGGGCGTGAGGAGAAGGCCGAAGAGGGTGACGCCGATCATGCCGAAGAAGACCGCGGTGCCGAGGGTCTGGCGCATCTCCGCGCCGGCGCCGGTGGCGGCCACGAGGGGGAGGACGCCGAGGATGAACGCGAGGCTGGTCATGAGGATGGGGCGGAGCCGGAGTCGGCAGGCCTCGAGGGCGGCGGCGAAGCGGTCGAGCCCGGCGTCCTCGCGTTGGCGGGCGAACTCGACGAGGAGGATGAAGGACAGGGCGACGCACGCCAGACGGGCG
>CAZSOV010000440.1:0-4874 GCA_964608505.1 uncultured Verrucomicrobiota bacterium | reverse complement strand
AATTCATCGAACTGCTGGGATAGTACTCGAAATGGCCGGTGTCGATATTCACGCCCCACCCCGTGAACGCGCGGGTCGCCTCGTACACGTCGTCGTCGACATATCCGACCGGCTTCCCCGCGGCGTCCTCCTGCACCTCGTCCTGCCGGCGAACCCCATAGTAATTCTCCGCTCCCAAACCGTGCAGTTCGAACAACTCGCGCGCGTAGTTCTCGTTCGGCCCGGACACCGTGTTTCCGTACCCGTCGAGATAGATCATCATCGGGAAACTCTTCGCCACCTCCTCGAGAAAGGTCCGGAAATTGCCCAGCAGGTTTGCCCGGATCACGTCCCGATCATAACTCACCCAGACCGGCGCCGACCAAAAGTCGCCGCCATACACGTTGAAGTGGTTGTGCCAGAAATCCGCCAGTTGCGCCGCCAATTGACGCTTGCTGTAGATCGCCCGGATGAACGTCGCCCGTTCCGTCTCCCAGAACGGCAGGGACCGGTCGGGTCCGGCCGGTTGCGGACCACCCGGCGGCCCCAGATGGTGCTCGCTCCAGAGTTGATCGAACGTCTTGTTCAGGGTTTTGAACTTCCCCGCGACCAACCGTGCCTCCACCTCCGAGTCCGGCAGGGTCTCGGGGTGCAACTGCTGTTCCACGTAGGCTTCGAACCGGGAGTTGTCGTCGACTCCCAGCTTCTCGTACGCCTCCCGATCCCCGGGGCGCGGCCCGAACCCGATCCGGTGAAACGCAATCGTCGCGAGCGACGGGATCGGCGCCGGTGCGCTCGCTGCCCCCCCGCCCCCGGACGACATCGACATTGGCCGGCGCTTCCCTGGCGGGCGCCGCATCGGCTCGGGCTCCAGAAGAGGACTCTTCGGGGTCACCCCCGCCCCGTCGGCGATCCACGCCTCATCCGCCTCCGACCATGGGAGAATCTCGAATGCCTGCATCCAGCACAGCTTACGCAATCGGCATTCAACTGGCTAGACTGGAACTTGTTCCAATCCGCAAGGAAGTCCCCTCTGACCCTCCGCCTTCGCTCGCACCGCACCACGTACCGCCCGCCCGGACGGCCCCTTCACCCGCACGCTTTGGAAGCGGTCCTCCCGGTGCAATCCTATAAACCATACAAACCTCGGGATTATCTTGTTTGCATTCCGGTCGTTGCTCTTCTGCGCCGGGCCGCTACCCTGCCGCCAACCCGTCCCGTCCCGTCATGCCAAAGAGTGCCTGGTCCCGCTCTGCCCTCTGTTCCTGAGCCCCATGCCTCGTCTCGCCAACCAACCGCCCGACGCCATTTATTTACCCCATGAGAACCTCGCCGTTTCCCAGCCGCCGCCGATTCCTCCGCGCCACCGCCACGACGGCGACAGGCGCCCTCGTCATGCCGCGACTCCTGCTCGCCCAGAAAACCGAGACCCCGTTGGTCATCGGTAGCGGGGAGCATCGGTACGAAGTGCTCCATGATTGGGCCCGGCTTCCGGACCCGTATTCCTGGCAGACGACGCACAACGTCGCCGTCGACCGCGACGAAAACCTCTATGTCATCCACGAGGGCCGGGAGAACCTGAAGGATCACCCCTCCATCTTCGTGTTCGACCGGACCGGGAAGTTCGTGCGCGCGTTCGGCAGCCAATTCCAGGGAGGCGGACACGGCCTCGAGGTGCGCACCGAAGGCGGCGTGCAATACCTGTATGTCACCGGCTACCAGCAGCTGAAGAACTTCGCGAAACTCACATTGACCGGGGAGGTCGTCTGGGAAAAGCGGGCGCCAATGGAGTCCGGGTTGTACCCGAAGGAGGAGGACACGAAGCCGACCAAGCGCTGGGGCCGGGACGCCTTCATGCCCACCAACTACGCCTTCCTCCCCGACGGCAGCTTTTACCTGGCGGATGGTTACGGTTCGTTCCGGATTCATTACTACGACAAGAACGGCGCCTGGAAATTCATGTTCGGCCAGCCCGGGGTTGGGCCCGGCGAGTTCAACACCTCACACGGGATCTGTATCGACGACCGCCCCGGACGTGACAAGACGGTGGCCGTCTGCGACCGGGCCAACAAGCGCCTCCAGTGGTTCAGTCTCGAGGGCAAACACCTGAAGACCCTCGACGGCTTCATCCTGCCGGCCAACCTCGACACCCACGGCGACGTCATGCTGGTCCCCGACCTCAGCGCGCGCATCACGCTCCTGGACAAGGACGACAAGGTCATCGTCCACCTCGGGGAGGACCCTGCATGGCGCGAGACCGTGCTCAAGGACGGCATGAAACTGCGTGGCAACGCCAAGGGCGCGGGCTGGGTCTCGGGCAAGTTCCTTCATCCCCACGACGCCTGCTTCGACCCCCACGGCAACATCTTCGTCGCCGAATGGGTCCACACGGGGCGCGTGACCAAGCTGCGCAAGGTCCAGGTCTGACGCCCGCCCCCGGCGGCAGGTCCGTTCCTGGTTGCCTCGCGCGGCACCCCGTCCGTCCGCGATCCGGATCCGAAGCGCACGGGCGCGAGGAATGGCTCGGGGCCATGCCCCTGCACGGCCGTTCCCGCCCCATTCCCGCCGGGTTCCGGGGCACCATTGCCGGGGCACCATTGCCATTGGCTCCGGCGCCGTCCTTCGGTCAAGCTTCCCCGTGCGCTCCCTTCGCCTTCCCCTGCTTTGCGCCGCGCTGGCCACCCTCGCCGCTCCCCTCGCCCGTTCCCGCCCCGGGTCCGACGGCGCGAGCGATGCCGCCACCACGACCGCCGCAGCGGCGGCGGCCGATGCCGCCTGGCTCGCCGAGAATTACACCAAGTTCGAGTACCGGATCCCGATGCGCGACGGCATCCGGCTCTTCACGCGGGTCTACCTGCCGAAGGATGACCAGAAGTCCTGGCCCATCGTCCTCACCCGCACGCCGTACGCCCTCAAACCCTACGGCACCGCCGCCTATTCCCATCCTGGCGGATCCTTCGAATCCCTGGCCCGCGACACCTTCATTCTCGTCACCCAGGACGTCCGCGGGCGCTATGGTTCCGAGGGCGCCTTCGACGACATGCGCCCCTACATTCCCGACAAGAAGGACCCGCGCATCACCGACGAAAGCACCGACGCGTGGGACACCATCGAGTGGCTGGTCCGGAACGTGCCCGGCAACAACGGCAGCGTCGGTGTCTTCGGCATTTCCTATCCCGGCTTCTACACCTCGATGGCCATGATCGACAGCCATCCCGCCCTCAAGGCTGCCTCGCCCCAGGCGCCCATCGCGGACCTGTTCATGGGCGACGACGTCGCGCACAACGGCGCCTTCTTCCTTGCCGCCAATTTCGGCTTCTCGTGGTTCTTCACCCAGAAACTCGACAACCCGCTGCGCCAGGAACCCCGTCCGTTCGATTTCGGCACGCCCGACGGGTACGATTTTTTCCTCCGCCTCGGGCCGCTCGCCAACGCCGACCGCCTGTATTTTCACGGTCGTTCCCTCATGTGGAACCTGCCCATGGAACATCCCACCTACGATGCCTTCTGGCAGGCCCGCAACATCCGCCCCCATCTCCGCAACATCCGCTGCGCCGTCCTGACCGTGGGCGGCTGGTTCGACGGCGAGGACCTCAGCGGCGCCCTGGAAACCTATCGCTGGACCGAACGCCAGAACCCCGGCATCACGAACCTCCTCGTCATGGGCCCCTGGTCCCATGGGCAATGGGGCCACGACGAGGGGCGCCGCCTGGGAGACATCGATTTCCGCGCCAAAACCGGCGAGTACTATCGCGAGCACATCGAGAAGCCCTTCTTCCGCCGCCACCTCAAGGGCGACACCAACATCACCCTCCCCGAAGCCATGGTCTTCGAAACCGGCACCTGCATCTGGCGCCGCTTCCCCTCCTGGCCCCCACCCGACACCACCCGCCGCACCCTGTACTTCCAGCCCGCCGGAGGCCTCGACTGGACCCCGCCCGTCCCCGGCGCCGCGCCCGCCGCCTTCGACGAATTCCCCAGCGACCCGGCCCGCCCCGTCCCGCACACCGCCCGCACGGGCACCGGTTATCAGCACACCTACATGCTCGACGACCAACGCTTCGCCGCCGCGCGTCCCGATGTCCTCGTCTACCAGACCGAGCCCCTGGAATCCGACCTCACTCTGGCCGGCCCCCTCGAGGCGACCCTCCATGTCGCCACCACCGGCACCGACGCTGACTGGATCGTCAAGCTCATCGACGTCTACGCGGGCGACACGCCCGACCCCGATCCCAACCCCCGCGGCGTGCGTCTCGGTGGATACCAGCAACTTGTGCGCGGAGAACCGTTCCGCGGGAAGTTTCGGAAGAGCTTCGATCACCCCGAACCCTTCCAACCCGGACGCGTCGAGAAGATCCAATTCACCCTGCCCGACATCCTCCACACCTTCCGCCGCGGCCATCGCGTCATGATCCAGGTCCAGAGCACCTGGTTCCCGCTCATCGACCGCAACCCCCAGACCTTCGTCCCCATCCCGACCGCCAAGCCCGAGGACTTCCGCAAGGCCATCCATCGCGTGCATCGGGGCGGCGAGGGCCTTTCCGCCGTCACCGTGGGCGTGCGTGGGCCGGGACCGGAACGGCGGTAACCCACCAGCGCGGGCGGGAATGCCGCGGTGTTCTCGTCGCTGCCGTCGTCGGAAGGCAGGGCGGACACGGTCCGCGAACCAGGCCCGCGAAGGGTGGAGCGTTCGTTGGCGGGCGTGCGGACTGGGACCCCGCTGCCTGCCCGGTACACGGCCCGGGCTCCGCCTCGTTACCTCGGTGGCCACGCCGCGGTCGTGCCCCTTGCAGCCAGGGTCGTCCGCGTCGAAGGCCGCCCCCGCCCTCGCCCGCGCCCACGCAGGGCCGTTGACAAAGTCCTGCGTGGAACTGCGATGTGGGGCCGGCGACTGC
>CAZSOV010000439.1:0-4878 GCA_964608505.1 uncultured Verrucomicrobiota bacterium | reverse complement strand
TGTCCGGTGCGGAACCGCGTTGTGGGGCCGGCGACCGCCGAGTCGCCGGTTTCCCGTCTCCGATTTCGCCCTGCTTCGATCGCCTCGCGACCGAGCCTGTCGTCGCGCGGGCGCTAGGCTTGGGAGCCGGTCACGGGTCCCAATCGACCTTGGCAATCGCCCTGGGCGAGGATGAGTTCGTGCGCGGCGGCGACCCGGCCCCAGCCTGGCGCTCCGAAGCGCGGCAGCCATCCCGCGCTCCGGCAACGAACTCATGCTGCACCCTGCCTGGAGGGCCGTCGCCGTCCCGTCGAACCGGGGTCCGGACTTGGAATGAGCCGGGACGGAGGGTCAGGGTCGGGCCCCATGAGTCCTGCCCCCATCAACCTCCTCGCGTGTCCCGCGACCGATCCGACTCCCCTGTTCGAAGGGTTTCGCGCCAACCACGCGACGGAACTCCTGGTGGCGGCCGTGGCGCATTTCGGGGTCTTTGCCCGGCTGGCCGCCGGGGCCCGGACACGGGAGTCGTTGCGCGACGAGTTGGGGTTGGCAGATCGCCCGGCGCACGTCCTGACCACCGCGCTGCGCGCGATGGGCACGCTGGGCCTCGACGCCGAAGGGCGCCTCCAACTGACGGAGCTCGCGCGGGAGCACCTCGTGCCCGGCAGCCCGTTCTACGTCGGTGACTACGGTGGATTGGCCGCGGAATCGCCCGGCGTCCTTGGGTTGGTGGAACGACTTCGCGCCAACCGGCCTGCCGCCGCCCGCCGGGACGATGCCGGGGCCGCCTTCATCTTTCGCGAGGGCCTCGAATCCGCGATGGACCGCGAGGCGAGCGCGCGACGTCTGACCCTGGCGCTCGCCGGAAGGGCGCGGAACGTGGCGCCCTGGCTGGCACGGAACCTCCGTCTCGAAGGCACCCGCCTGCTGTTGGACCTCGGCGGGGGAACCGGCGTGTATGCCCTCGCGTTGTTGCAGGCCCATCCCAGCCTGCGCGCCGTGGTCCTCGATCGTCCCGAGGTCCTGAAGGTCGCCGGGGAATTCGTGGCGCAGGCCGGGGTCACGGACCGCGTGGAACTGGTGCCCGGCGACATGTTCACCGCGCCGCTTCCGCCCGCGGACACCATCCTACTGTCGAACATCCTCCACGACTGGGACGTGCCCCAGTGCGAGGAACTGGTGCGGCGTTGCGCCGCGGCGCTGCCGCCCGGGGGACGTCTGTTCATCCACGACGTCTTTCTCGACGACGATCTCGGCGGGCCGCTGCCGGTGGCCCTGTATTCCGCCGCGCTGTTCTCGCTCACCGAGGGCCGGGCCTACAGCGGCGAGGAATACCGGGGTTGGCTGCGAGCCGCGGGCCTGGAACCCGAACCGATCGTGCCGACCCTCGTCCATTGCGGCATCCTGCCCGGAAGGCGGGGGGATCGCAGTGCCGGGAACCGCTAGCCGAAATCACCCTTCCAGGCACCCCCACCAAGAACCCGCTTGCGCCGGTTTTCGGCGTGGCCGTATGGTTTCGTCCGCGTCGCGGTTCCCGCGGCATCGGTGGCGCGCTTAGCTCAGTGGTAGAGCACTTCCTTCACACGGAAGGGGTCGCAGGTTCGAACCCTGCAGCGCGCACCATTTGATTCCCAACCACTTACGACGGTATTCCCCTGCCCGTTCTTGGGGTGGCAAAGGCCTTGGGGCTGGCATGGTGCCCGTATTCTGCTCGGGTTTTAATCCAAGCGATGGCCGGCGACAGCTTCGACCGCGGCAGGTCGGAAAACGGAAAAGGGAGCAGAACTACCGACCTCCCTCTGTCGCACGACACGATGCGAGCCCTCCACGCCGTGATCCGCCGGCACTACCACAACCGGCCCCACCCGGGCGGACTTCAGCGGGTTCATGGCCTGAATGGGATGGCCTCTGCCCATTCCCAATCCTTGCCCTTCTTCTCCAGCCGAAGTTCCAGTTCCCGCCGCTGCATCGCCGTCCATTCCGGAGCGCCGGCACCCCCCAGGGCTTTGGCGAGGGCGTACCGCGGCGGTCGAGGAGGCTCCATGAAGTCGCCACGGAGCGAGTCCGCGTGATGGTCGGGGCGCCCGCGGTTCCCGTGACGCTTTTCTGACCGTGGCGGTCGCAGCAGCGTGATCGCCGGCACGTTGAAATGGGCGGCGAGTGTTCGAAGGGGCTCTACGACGTGATCGTCGCCGCGACCGCGTTGGAGCGGAATTGGCCCGTGGCCCGTTTCAACGTCCGGTATTTCCGAACGGTGGACGGTAGGTGATCGAGCCTGCTGCTAATGGGAGAGAAGGATCGCGGTGCGCCGCTCGGAACGGAGTCGGAGGACGTGGTGCAACGGCGTCGCGGAGGTGCCTCGGAGGCTGGCCTGAACGATCTCCCGCTTCCCGTTGCCCGGCGCCAGGACCACCAATAGGGACGCGTTCCAGAGCATGGGGTAGCCCATCGTGATCCGGTCCGGCGGCGGTTTGGGGCCCACGACGGCTCGAAAGGGAGGTCGATCGGCGGCAAGGTCGGCAGCCAGATTGCCGGGGAAGAGCGAGGCCACGTGCCCGTCCTCGCCCACGCCGAGGACGAGGCAGTCGAGGGAGGCTTCGCCATCGCCGCCGCGGCGTTGCCCGGCGAGCCAGTCGTCGCTGGCCCGGCGGGCGGCTTCCGCCGGGGTGAGTTCGCCGGGAATGCGATGCACGCGGGCGAGTTCGACTCCCAGGGGCTCCAGCAGGTGGGTTCGCGCCACGCGGTAGTTGCTCTCGGGATGGTCCGGGGGCGTGCAGCGTTCGTCGGCCCAGAAGAAGTCGGCGAGATCGAGTGGCGAACGGCGGCGGCGGGATTCCCGGATCAACGCGGCGAAGAACGTCGGGGCAATCCGTCCGCCGGACAGGGCGAGGGCGAAATCGCGTTCCCCGGCGCGAACGAAGGCGTCGAGCACGACCCGGGCGGCCTCGCCGGCGGCATGCTCTTCGTCGCGACAATCGATGATCCAAGGACAGGGCACGGGTCAGTGGACGGGTTGGGGATGGCGCCAGGCATGTCCGTAGCGGGCCAGGAGGGCATCGGAGGCGGCGGGGCCCCAGGTACCGGCGGCGTAGAAATCCGCTTCCGCGAGCGGTTGCCGTTCCCAGCCGGCGCGGATGGCATCGACGAAGGTCCAGGCGGATTCGAGTTCGTCGCGGCGGATGAAGAGGGTGGCGTCGCCGGTCATGGCCTCGAGGAGGAGGCGCTCGTAGGCCTCGGGGGTGTAGGCACCGAACTCGGCATCGTAGCTGAAGTGCATGCGGACCGGACGGATCTGCATGGAGGTTCCGGGAACCTTGCCGTTGAAGCGGAGGGAGATGCCTTCGTGGGGTTGGAGCCGGAGGGTGAGGGAGTTGGCGTCGAGGCGGGGGCCGCACTGGGCGGCGAACAGGACGTGGGGCGTGGGACGGAACTGGATGCGAACCTCGCTGGCCGAGAGCGGGAGGTTCTTGCCGGTACGGAGGTAGAACGGGACGCCGGACCAGCGCCAGTTGTCGATGAGGACGCGGAGCGCGACGTAGGTCTCGACGTTGGACGCGGGGGCGACCTTGGGCTCGGAGCGGTACGCGGGGCGGGGTTGTCCGCCGACCTCGCCGGCGAGGTATTGTCCGCGAACCACCTGGTGCGGGACCTGCTCGGGTTGCCAGACGCGGAGCGCGTTGAGGAGTTTGACCTTCTCGTCGCGGATGGCCTCGGCCCCGAGGGAAACCGGCGGCTCCATGGCGACCAGGGCGAGGACCTGGAGCAGATGGTTCTGGACCATGTCGCGGAGGGCGCCGGCTTCCTCGTAGTAGCCGGCCCGGCCGCCGACGCCGTGTTGCTCGCTGACGGTGATCTGGACCTGCTCGATGGCTTCCCGGTGCCAGAGGCGTTCGAAGATCGCGTTCGAGAACCGGAACATGAGCAGGTTCTGGACCGTCTCCTTGCCGAGATAATGGTCGATGCGAAAGAGCTGGGATTCGTGCGCGTGCCGCGTGAGGTCGGCATTCAGGCGCCGGGCGGAGGCGAGGTCGCTGCCGAAGGGTTTTTCGACGACGACGCGCTGCCAGCCGGGATGACCCTCGCCGCTCTTGTGGACCAGACCGGCGACGTTCAGGTGTTCGACGACGTCGGCGAACTGGCTGGGGGACGTGGCGAGATAACAGAGCAGGTTGCGGAGCAGGGCCGGTTCGCCGAAGGAACGCAGCAGTTCGGCGAGCCGTTGGTACGCCGCCGGATCGTGGAACTCGCCCGGGCAATAGTGCAGGTGCTCGGCAAAGGCGGCCCAGTCGTCCGCGGCGACGGGCTGGGTTCGCGAGAACTTGGCGAGGGCGTCGCGCATTTCCGCGCGCCATTCCTCGTGGGTCTTGGCACGGCGGGCAAACCCGACAATCCGGAACGGGGACGGGATCTGTCGCGCGAGAAAGAGGTGATAGAGCGCCGGGACCAGTTTGCGGGCCGTCAGGTCGCCGCTGGCCCCGAAGATGATGATGGTGCAGGGCTCGACGGTCCTGCGTCCGCTGTCGAGGCGGCAGACCAGGAGTTCGTCGAGGATGGTTGCGTCGTCCACGGGGCGGGACAGTGGGGGGGGATGGGGGGGATGGCAAATCGCCAATCGTTCATCGACGGGGACCCGGGTTCAGGATCGCTTGCGGACGGCCTGCCAGGTGGCCAGGAGCGTGAGGGCGGCCCCGAGGGCTTCGACGAGGGAGAAGCGTTCCCGAAAGAAGGCCATGCCGCCGAGGGCGGCGACCAGGGGGAGGAGCATCTGGAGCGACGATCCGCGGGCAACGGAGAGCGTGCGGAACGATTGCGTGAGGGCGAGTTGTCCGCCGGCGACGCACAGGGAGGCGAGGACGAGGCCGGCCCACGCCGAACCCGGGAGTTGCGGCAGGCGCGAGG
>CAZSOV010000438.1:0-4883 GCA_964608505.1 uncultured Verrucomicrobiota bacterium | reverse complement strand
GCGTCCACGTGCACGACATCCCCGCCACCCTCCTCCACCTCCTCGGCCTCGATCACGAACGCCTCACCTACTTCTTCCAGGGCCGCCGCTTCCGCCTCACCGACATCCACGGCCGCATCGTCAAGCCGCTGCTCGCCTGAGCATCGCCGCCGCCCGCCCAGGCCAAGGGCCCGGCGCCCAAATCACGGGTCGACGATGGCCCGCTCATCGACCCTCCCTCTCCTCTCCACCGCCATGACCGCGCGTCCTTCCTCCGGCGATACGGGGCCCGTGCCCCGCGCCTCCTCCCGCCCGCTGCGCCTGCTGGACCTGGGCTGTCGCCTCTGGGTTCTCGGCGTTCTCGCCCCGCTCTCCTGCCGTTCCACCCCCGCTCCGCCGCCTGCCGTGCCCTCCGCCCCCCCGCCCTCCGCCCCGTCCACCAACCGCCTGGCCCGCGAAAAATCCCCCTACCTACTCCAGCACCGGCACAACCCGGTCTACTGGTACCCCTGGGGCCCGGAGGCGTTTGCCCGGGCCCGGGCCGAGAACAAACCGATCTTCCTCAGCATCGGCTACTCCACCTGCCATTGGTGCCATGTCATGGAACGGGAATCGTTCGAGAACGCGGCCACCGCCGCCGTCCTCAACCGCTCCTTCGTCAGCATCAAGGTCGACCGCGAGGAACGCCCCGACGTCGACCAGATCTACATGAGCTTCGTCCAGGCCCGGACCGGGTCCGGCGGCTGGCCGCTCAACGTCTTCCTCACCCCCGATCTCCAGCCCTTCCATGGCGGCACCTACTTCCCGCCGTCCGGTCGACAAGGGCGCCCCGGCTTCACCGAACTCCTCGACCAGATCGCCACCGTGTGGCGCGAACGCCACGACGAGGTCCGCAAGTCCGCCTCCGAAATGACCGAACGCCTACGCGAGTTCGCCGAGCGCAAGCCGCCCGCCACCCGCTCCGCCGTTCCGTCGCCGGACGCTCTCCTCGCCCGGGCCGCGACCCGGCTCCAGGAAGGTTTCGATTCCCGCCATGGCGGTTTCGGCAAGGCACCCAAGTTTCCCCGCCCCGCCCACCCGGCCTTCCTCCTCCGCCACGGCCATCGCACCGGCGACACCAACGCCGTCCGCCGGGTCCTCTTCACTTGCGACCGCATGGCCGCCGGCGGCATGCATGATCAACTCGGCGGCGGTTTCGCCCGCTATTCCGTCGATGCCCAGTGGCTCGTGCCGCACTTCGAGAAGATGCTCTACGACAACGCCCAGCTCGTGCATCTCTACCTCGATGCCTGGCTCGCCTCCGCCGAGCGCCGGCATGCCGACGTCGTCCGTTCCACCGTCGCCTACGTGCTCCGCGACATGACCCATCCCGACGGCGGGTTCTACTCCGCCGAGGACGCCGACAGCGAGGGGCAGGAGGGCAAGTTCTACTGCTGGACCCGTGCCGAACTCCAATCCCTGCTCGCCCCCGGCGAGTTCGCCGTCGTGGTCCGGCACTTCGGCATCACCGAGCGCGGCAATTTCGAGGACCACAGCCACCCCCATCCCCTGCCCAACCTCAACGTCCTCCACGTCGCCGATCCCCAACTCGACGACGCCGAGTCCGCCCTCCTCGCCTCCGGCCGGACCAAGCTGCTGGCCGCCCGTGCCCGCCGCATCCGGCCCCACCTCGACGACAAGATTCTCGCCTCCTGGAACGGACTGATGCTCGGCGCCCTCGCCCGCGCGTCCGTCGTGCTCGATCAACCCGCCTGGCTCGAGGCCGCCGAGCGCAACCTGGCCTTTCTCCGCGCCAAACTCTGGGACGCCCCTTCCCGCACCCTGTACCACCGTTGGCGCGACGGCGAACGCGACACCGTCCAACTCCTGGACGCCTACGCATCCCTCCTCGACGGCACCCTCCACCTCTACGAGGCCACCCTGCGGGAGGAACATCTTTCCTTCGCCATCCAACTCGCCGAAGCCCTGCTCGCCCGGTTCCACGACCGCGACCACGGCGGCTTCTGGCAGAGCGCCCCCGACGCCGCCGACCTGCTCTTTCGCGTCAAGGAGGACTACGATGGTGCCGAACCCTCCGGCAATTCCGTCGCCACCCTCGCCCTCCTGCGCCTCGCCGCCATCACGGAGCGCGCCGACTTCCGACAGGCCGCCGAAAGCACCCTCCGCCTCCTTGCCGAGCCGCTGGCCGAATCTCCGCAAGGCGTTCCGTATCTCCTGCAAGCCCTCGACTTCTCCCTCGAGGAACCGCGGCGCGTGGTCATCGCCGGCGATCCCGCCTCCCCCGCCACTCGCCGACTCCTGCACGCCACGCACGCCACCCTCCAACCCCGCAAGGTCGTGCTCGGCACCCGCGGCCCCGTGGAACCCTTCGCCCGCACGCTCGCCCCCCGCGACGGTCGCCCCACCGCCTACGTCTGCACCGGCACCGCCTGCCTCCCCCCCACCCAGGACCCCGCCCACCTCGCCACCCTCCTCCGGTAGCACCCTCGGGTTCTTCCGATTCTTTCCCCTCCCCGCTCCCGGCGACCCGTCCTTCGCAACCGGTGCGCGCCGGGGATCAGGGGCCCCGGCCTGCCCCGTGCCCACGCCCTGGTTGGAGGCCGCGTGCCCCCACGCGACAACGTGCGGACCGCGGTTCATGGTCTCGACGCGCGACCGGTTTTTGGAAAACGTCGCCCCCCATGAATCTGCTCTCCTGGAACGTCAACGGCCTACGCGCCGTCCTCAAAAAGAACTTCCTCGAGTACCTCGCCACCGAAGCCCCCGACGTGCTCTGCCTCCAGGAATCCAAGGCCGGTCCCGCCGACGTCGAGCAGCTCTGGCCCACCCCCTACACCGCCTACTGGAACACCGCGGAGAAGAAGGGGTACAGCGGCACCGTCCTCCTCTCCCGGACCCGTCCCCTCGCCGTCTCCACCGGCATCGGCATCGCCGAACACGACCGCGAAGGCCGCGTCCTGACCGCCGAATTCCCGGACTTCCACCTCGTCAACGTCTACGTCCCGAATTCCCAGCGCGAACTCCTCCGCCTCCCGTATCGCCAGGCCTGGGACGTCGCGTTCCGCGGCTACCTCCGCGAACTCGAACGCTCCAAACCGGTCGTGGTCTGCGGCGACTTCAACGTCGCCCACGCCGAGATCGACCTCGCCAACCCCAAGGCCAACGTCCGCAACCACGGCTTCACCCGCGAGGAACGCGACGGTTTCCAGGCCCTGCTCGACGCCGGATTCATCGACACCTTCCGCGAGTTCGAAAAAGGCCCCGGCCATTACACCTGGTGGAGCCCCATGGGCGGCGCCCGCGCCCGCAACGTCGGATGGCGCATCGACTACTTCCTCGTCAGCGCCGCCCTCCGTCCCCGCCTCCGCTCCGCCTTCATCCAGCCCAAGGTCCCCGGCTCCGACCATTGCCCCGTCGGCCTCACCCTCGGCTGACCCCGCGGTTTCGTCCCCGCCTCGTTGCCTCCCCGACCGTCCTCCGGGAAACTGCCGGCACTTCTCATGGAACACATCCAGCCCCTCCACGACGCCATCCTCGGCGGCGAAGCCCGCGTGGCCCGCGAAATCACCGACCGCGCCCTCGCCGACGGCGTGCCCCCCATCCAACTCGTCAACGGCGCCATGATCCCCGCCATGACCGAGGTCGGGCGGCGTTACCAATGCGAGGAGTATTTCGTTCCCGACCTCGTCCTCGCCGCACGGGCCATGAAGGCTGCCCTCGATCCCATACGCCCCCTCCTCACCGCCGGCAACATCCCCCGCACCGGGCGCGTCGTCATCGGCACCGTCAAGGGCGACCTCCACGAGATCGGCAAGAACCTCGTCGCCGCCATGCTCGAAGGCAACGGCTTCGAGGTCCATGACCTCGGCGTCGACGTTTCCCCGGAGAAATTCGTCGCCGAAGCCCGTTCCAAGGGCGCGAACCTCGTCGCCATGTCCGCCCTCCTCACCACGACCATGAACGCCATGCGCGCCACCGTCGACGCTCTCAAGTCCGCCGGTCTCCGCGAACAGGTCAAGGTCATCGTGGGCGGCGCCCCCATCTCCCAGCCGTTCGCCGACGACATCGGCGCCGATGCCTACGCCGAGGACGCCATCTCCGCCGTCGCCCTCGCCCGCCAGGTCCTTGGCGTGCCCCAGCCCGCTCCCGCCTCGTAGCCGGGCCTCCCCCCGGGCGTTTGCCAGGGACCGGTGCCGAACCGCGCTGTGGGGCTGGCGACCGCCGAGTCGCCGGTTTCGCCTCTCGTTTCGCCTGCTTCGACCGCCCCGCGACTTGGCCCGCCGTCGCGCACACGCGATGGCGGGGAGCCCGTCGTGGGCCCCACTCGACTGCGTCCATCGCCCTCCCGCTTCGCGCGCCTCCGGGTCGTACAACTACGACATTCGCCGCTCTGGTCTTCCCGCGACGCGTGGAGTTCCTTGCGCCACGTCCGCCCGGCATCGCGGACACCACCCTCGCCCGCGAGTCGCGAGCGGTGCCCAACGCGGGCCGGACGGACCTTGCCGGAATCTCCAGGGGAATTTCGGAAACCACCCCAACCACAACCCCCAACCCAAAAGAAAACCAAAGCAGAAGCTACGCAGTACCATGCATACCCCGACCCACATCCTGTCCACCCTCGCCCTCCTCGGCCTCGCCGGCGGTCTCCTGACCGCCCGCGCCCACTCCCCGGGCCTGGAGATCGGTTCGTTCGACGCGAACGGCGACGGCACCATCTCCAAGGAGGAATTCGAAACCGTCGCCGCCGCCCGGGTGAACCATCTCCAGACCAACTTCCTTGCGAAGTATGACTCCATCCCCGCCGGCCAAACCGCCGGCGACGGCACCATCACCCAGGCCGAAGCCACCGCCGTCTTCGAGGAACGCGCCGCCGACTGGCTCGAGCACGTGCTCGAACAGTTCGA
>CAZSOV010000437.1:0-4931 GCA_964608505.1 uncultured Verrucomicrobiota bacterium | reverse complement strand
TCGGCGAGTTGCGGATGCCGTTGCTGAAGAACTTCTGGATCGACGGCACCCGGCTGAATCTCCGGTTGGGCACGAAGAACGTGCGCATCGCGGACCTCCAGCTGCGGCAGCGCCTCATCGCGACGGTCAACCAGGTCGAGACGACCTACTATGATCTGGTGGCGGCCCGGGAAAACGTGAAGAGCGCCGAGATCGCGTACTCCCTCGCCCGAAAGCTCTACGACGAGAACCGGAAACGGGTCGAGGTCGGGGCCATGGCGCAGTTGGACGAACGCCAGGCGCAAGCCCAGATGGCGGCCAGCGACGCGGCGGTGATCGAGGCCAAGCGCGCGGTCGATTTCACCCAGAACATCCTCAAGAACCTGCTGACCGACGACTGGGAAAAATGGCACGACGTGGTGGTGGAACCGACCGATCCGCTGGTGGCCCTGCCCACCGACCTCGATGTCCGGCACGGCTGGGATCAGGCCTTCCGCCTGCGTCCGGACCTCGAGGTGCTCGTGCTGGAACTCGAGAAGCGGCACCTCATCACCCGCTACACCCGCAACCAGCTCTTCCCGCAGCTCGATATCGTCGGCAACGTCGGGTGGCAGGGCTCGGTGATCGGGCACCCGCTCCGGATCGGCGACGCCATGGACCAGGTGCTGGACGGTTCAGCTCCGCAACATTCCTACGGCGTTCAGCTCCGCTTTCCCCTCAGCAATCGCCGCGCCCGCGAAAGTCATCGCGTCGGCCTCGACGAACGCGCCCAGGCCGAGTTGCGCCTGCGCCAGTACCGGCAGCAGGTGATGGTCGGCGTGAGCGACTCGATCCAGCAGGCGCAATCGGATTTCCAGCGCGTCCGGGCCACCTCCGAGGCGCGCGTCTTCGCGGAGGAGGCGCTCTCCGCCGAGGAAAAGAAGCTGGCCAACGGCAAGAGCACGAGTTTCGAGGTGCTGCGCCTCCAGCGGGACCTGACCCAGGCCCGGCTCGACGAGACGCGGGCGCTGGCGGACTACAACAAGTCGCTGGCGACCGTCCGGCAACGGCAGGGCACCACGCTGCTGAAGTTCGATTTGGAAGCTCCCCCGCGGCCGCGACCCGATGCGGGTCCCGAGCCGAAGCCGGACGAGGCGAGGCCGGGCCAACCATGACGGAACCGAACGAGCCTCTTCTCTGGTGCGTGGCCCACACGCGCGCCCGGTGCGAGAAGAAGCTGGCGGAACAGTGCGCGCGCTGGGGGGTGGAAGTGACCCTCCCGAAGTACCGGAGCGTGAGGAAGTACCGGGGCAAGACCCTCACCTTCGAGAAACCGCTGTTCCCGGGTTACGTCTTTGTCCGCCTGCCGGGCGCGGAGCGGCGGCGGATCCTGCAATCCGAATACGTGGCGAACCTGCTCGAGGTGCCGGTCCAGGACGAGTTCCAGTGCCAGCTCGAGGCGATTCTCCAGGCCCTGGAATCCGATTACGAGATCCACCTCTGCCCCACCATTTCGGCCGGGTCCCGGGTGCGAATCCGGTCCGGGGCATTGCGCGGTCTGGAGGGCTACGTCGAGCTGCGGCGCGGTCCGGTGGAGGTCCATCTGCGCCTGGAGTTCATCGGACAGGCCGCCGCGGTGCGGATGGATGCGGACCTGCTGGAACTGGTGTGAGGTGGGGAGCCGCGCCCGTTGACGGTGCGGGGAACCCCCCCTAGTTTGGCCCCGACATGATTGCAGGAACCGTTGCCGCCAGCGCCGCCGCCGCCACCCCTACCGTTCGCCGGGGCGACGAGCGGTTGATCCGCCTGACCGCGGCCGCCGCCGCGAAGGTCTCGGGCCTGCTCCGGAAACAGGGGCGCCCGGAGGGGGTGCTCCGGGTGGCCGTCATGGGCGGGGGCTGTTCGGGCCTCCAGTACAAGATGGACCTCCAGGACCGCCCGCAGAACCGCGATATCCTCGTCGAATCCGCGGGCGTCCAGGTCGTCGTCGACCCCAAGAGCGCCCTGTATGTCACCGGGTCGGAGCTCGACTACCTCGATGCCCTGCAGGGGGGCGGGTTCAAGGTGAAGAATCCCAACGCGGCGACGAGCTGTTCCTGCGGGGAGAGTTTCAGCGCGTGAACGGAGCGGGACGCCGGGTTGCCCGCGCGCCTTGGCGGGGGGGTGGAGGCCGGAACCGGGAGGGGATGCGCTCATGAAGGATTGTTTCGCGATGCTGGGCGAGGCACGGCGCCCGTGGTACGAGCCCGAAGCCCTGAAGGAGCGGTTCCGGGCCCGCACGAACGACGCGCATCCGGACCGCGTGCACGGCGCGGCGGAGGCCGAGCGGCGGGCGGCGGAGGAGCGGTATGCCGAGCTCAACTCCGCCCACCTCACCCTGCGCGATCCCCGCAGCCGGCTCCTGCACCTGCTCGAACTCGAAACCGGCGAGCGCCCGCGCGACATCCAGCGCATCCCGCCGGGCACGATGGACCTCTTCGTCGAGGTCGGGCAGGCGTGCCGCGATGCCGATGCGTACCTTGCCCGGCGCGCCGAGGTGACCTCCCCGATGCTGAAGGTGCGGCTGTTCGAGGAGGGTCTGGGATGGACGGACCGCCTGAACGCGCTCCAGGCCAGGGTGAATGCCGGGGAGGCCGCCTTCAACGCGGAGCTCGAGGCGATGACTCCGGCCTTCGAACAGGCGCCCCCGCCGGGTTCGGACGGGCGTGCCGCCGCCCTGCCCCTGGGAAGGTTGGAGGAAATCTACCGGGGCATGAGCTACGTGGCGCGGTGGACCGCCCAGATCCAGGAGCGGATCGTGCAGCTGGCCTCCTTCTAGCGCAGTTGCCCCGCGCGCCCCGACTGCCGCGCTTGCCTCCCGTGCCGCACGCGGTAGCTTTCGCGGCCCGGTGGCGGTCGGAAGGTCCGGCGCTTCCCGGGAATTTCAGCTCCGAGAAGCTCATCGTGAACGGTTCCTCTTCTTTCCAGACGGCGATTGGCATGTTGTCCCATCCTGACTCGTTTCGACGACGTCACATCGGTCCGCGCCCGGACGAACTCGAGGACATGGCTCGGGTCTGCGGCTTTCCCTCCATCGCGTCGCTCGTGGACGCGGCGGTGCCGGCGGCGATCCGGTCGGGGCGGGCGCTCGACCTGCCCCCCGCGGCGGGGGAGGCGGAGGCCCTGGCGCGATTGCGGGCGGTGGCGGGGCAAAACGAGGTGTTCCGGTCGTACATCGGGACGGGTTTCCACGACACGCTGACGCCGCCGGTCATCCAGCGGAACATCCTCGAGAACCCGGGCTGGTACACGCAGTACACGCCGTACCAGTCGGAGATCTCGCAGGGGCGCCTCGAGGGGCTGCTGAACTTCCAGACCATGGTGTGCGACCTCACGGCGCTGGACATCGCCAATGCCTCGCTGTTGGACGAGGCGACGGCCTGCGCGGAGGCGATGATGATGTGCCACCGGCTCAAGGGCACCGATGGGCCCGAAGGGAAACGCGACACGTTCTTCGTCGCCGACGATTGTCATCCGCAGAACATCGATCTCGTGCGGACCCGGGCCGAGGCGCTTGGCCTCGAGCTGATCGTCGGGCCACGGAGCGAATTCCGGTGCGGGCCGAACGTCGTCGGGGCGTTGCTTCAATATCCGGCGACGGACGGTTCGGTGCCGGCCCTGCGGGAGTGGATCGCGGCGGCGCACGCCGCGGGCGCCCTGGTGGTGCTGGCGACGGACCTGCTGGCGCTGACGCGGCTGGTGCCGCCCGGCGAACTGGGGGCGGACGTGGCGGTGGGCAGCGCGCAGCGGTTCGGGGTGCCCCTGGGATTCGGGGGGCCGCACGCCGCGTTCTTCGCGACGCGCGATGCCTACAAGCGCGGCATGCCGGGGCGCCTCGTCGGGGTTTCGAAGGATTCCCGGGGCCGTCCGGCCCTCCGGTTGTCGCTCGGCACCCGCGAGCAGCACATCCGCCGCGAGAAGGCGACCTCCAACATCTGCACCGCGCAGGCGCTGCTGGCCAACATGGCGATGGCGTATGCCTGCTACCACGGACCCGCCGGCCTGCGGGCCATCGCGGACCGCGTCCACGCGCTGACGGCCCGCCTGGCGTCCGGCCTGGAACGACTGGGACTGCGCGTGGTGAACGACGGGTTCTTCGACACCCTCACGGTGGCGGTGCCGGACGCGGCGGCGGTGCACCGGACGGCCAGGGCGCACCGGGTGAACCTGCGACGGGTGGACCCGACACACGTCGGGATCTCGCTGGACGAGGCGTGCGGCCCGGCGGACGTCGAGCTGCTCCTGCGGATTTTCAACGGGGACAAGGCGGCGGGGTTCGCGGTGGCGGACCTGGCGGAGAAACCGGGCGGGGGCGAGTCACGGACGTCGACGTACCTGACGCATGCCGTGTTCAACCGGCACCACAGCGAGACCGAACTGCAACGGTACCTGCGCCGGCTCGAATCGCGGGACCTGTCGTTGTGCCACAGCATGATTCCGCTGGGGTCCTGCACGATGAAGCTCAACGCCGCCGCGCAGATGTTCCCGGTGAGCTGGCCCGAGTTCGCGCGGCTGCATCCGTTCGCCCCGCTGGAACAGGCGCAGGGCTACCGCCGATTGTTCGCCGATCTCGAGACGTGGCTCGCCGAGATCACGGGGTTCGCGGGGGTGTCCCTCCAGCCGAACGCGGGTTCCCAGGGCGAGTACGCCGGCCTGCTGGTGATCCGCGCCTGGCACAGGAGCCGGAACGAGGGGCACCGCGACGTCTGCCTGATTCCGACGAGCGCGCATGGCACGAACCCGGCCAGCGCGGTGATGGCGGGAATGCGGGTGGTGCCGGTGGCGTGCGACAAGGACGGGAACATCGACCTCGCGGATCTCGGGGCGAAGCTCGCCGAGCATGCGGCCAACCTGTCGTGCCTCATGGTGACCTATCCGAGCACGCACGGGGTGTTCGAGGGGACGATCAAGGACCTGTGCCGGATGGTGCACGA
>CAZSOV010000436.1:0-4933 GCA_964608505.1 uncultured Verrucomicrobiota bacterium | reverse complement strand
GCCTCGAGGACGTCGGGCACCAGTTTGCCGTGAGGTCCCGGCAGGGCGAGCAGCTTGGCGCCGCCCGTGAAGAACTCGGGCGCGCCGCATTCGTCGCAGTCGATATGGGCCGCCGGATGGCAGAAGACGGCGTGGTAGGGCCGGCAGAGGGCGGCGAGGGCGAGGGCGTTGGCGGCGGTGCCGTTGAAGACGAGGAAGACCGCGCAATCCGTCTCGAAGAACTCGCGGATCAGGTCGCAGGCCCGGGAGGTCCAGGAATCATCGCCGTAGCCGGGGGCATGCCCGGCATCGACCTCGGCGAGGGCGGCCCAGACCTCGGGGCAAAGTCCGGAGTTATTGTCGCTGGCGAAGTGCCGGGGGCGCGCCGAGGCGAGCGGGGCATGGGAAGCATGGGGGGAGGCCATGAGGGAGGGGTGGGGCAGGGGCAGGGTGACCGGACGGAACGCCCGGCCGAAGCGATTTCGTGTCGCGGGCGGCGGCAGGCCGGCAGCCATCGCCTCGCGAGCCGGGTCACCGGGTCAATGGGGCACCGAACGGACCAGCAGGTCGACGAGTTCACCGGGGTGCACCTCGAGATCGGCGGGAACATCGACGTAGAAGGCGATGCCGCGTTCCGTGGCGTTGTCGAGTCCGCGACGGCGGAGGGGGGAGTTGACCCATTCGATGTCGCTGCCGACCTCGAGGATCTGGGACTGCACGACCCGGCGTCGGGGGCCGCGGGTGCGGATCTCGACGGGCATGCCGGGATAGGGGGTGAGGTTGATGGGTTGGCGGACGAATCCGACGATGCGTTCGGACCGGGGGGCGATGACCTCGGCGACGACGGCGCCGGCGGGGATGCGTTCGCCGGCCCGAAAGTGGAGGGCGCGGATGTTGCCGGTGAGGGGGGCACGGAGTTTTTGCTCCCGCTGCTGTTCCAGCACCCGTTCCTGCGAGGACAGCGATTCGGCGATAACATCGACGGCGCGCTCCGTCTTGCCCTCGGCTTCGAGCTTGTCGAGGGCCAGGCGCAATCCGGCGACCAGTTCGGTGCGTTCCTTCACCTCGATTTCGAGGGCGGTGAAATTGGCCTCCGCGGCGTCCATGTCGGAGGCGCTGGTAATCTTTTCGCGGAAGAGGTTGGCGAGGCGTTCGCGCTCGCGGCGGGCGTTCTCGAGGGCCACCCGGGCGGTGGCGACGGCGACGCGGGCTTCGAGCCAGCGAACCCGCATGGTTTCGACGTTCTGCTCGTTGCGGGATTCGTCGAGCGACATGCGGGCGCGGAGCACGCCCAGTTCGGACCGGAGGACGGCGAGGGAGGACTGGACGGCCTCGGAATCCATGATCTGGAGCACGCCGATGACCTGCCCGTTGGTGACCTGCTGGAAGCGGTCGATGTCCAGGCGCAGCAGGGTACCGGCCTCGGTCGCGGAGATGGAGGCCCGGACGGGTTCCACCTCGCCGAAGAGCATGGTTCCGGTGAACCGGTTATTCCAGAGCCAGGCGGCGGCGGCGATGCCGGCGACGAAGACTACGGAAGGGACGACGCGGTGACAGAACTCGCGCAGCAGGTGTCCGGCGGGGCTGGGGATGGGTTCGAGGCGGGGGTCCATTTCAGAGTTCCGATTCTTCCTCGGCCTTGACGCTGGTGACGCGCGAGACGCCGTCGAGGGCGCGGAGTTCGGAGAGGAGGTCCGGGGTTCGCTCGTTGTCGCGGAGAAGCAGACGGTAGGAAAGGTCGGTGCCGCCGTGGCTGTCGTTGGTCCGCTGGCTGGCGCGGACGAGGGATCGGCTATGCCGGTTCAGGAGGCGGTCGAGGGCGCCCAGGTCCGGCAGGGGACGGGCCCAATGAAGGTTGAGGATGATGTCGTAGCGGTGGCGGGCGCCGAAGTTGGAGACCCGGAGGTAGAAGAAGATGGCGATGGCGAATAGCCCCCCGACCACGGCGGTGGCGTACTTCTGGGTGCCGGCGGCCATGCCGAGGACGATGCAGGTGAGGATGTAGCTGGTGTCGAGGGTGTCGCGGAGGATGTTGCGGAAGCGGACGATGGCAAAGATGGCCATGAGCCCGAACGCCGTGACGAGGCTGTTGGCGAGCACCTGCATCACGAGGGCGACGACGACCGGGATGATGATGAGCGAATTGACGAAGCTCCGGGAATAGGAGAGGCCCGGGTGGGTGTACATGTAGGTCCAGGCCACGGCCTGCCCGCAGAGAAACGCCAGCAGCATGCCGAGCAGGACGGCCGCGAAATCAGTCGGAACGGCGGCAAGGTCGGCGGTTTGGAGCCATTCGATCATCGGTAGGAAGCAGGGGTTACGGTGCAGCGGGCGCGGGTCAAAGGGAAGCGCGGCTTCAGGCACCCGGAGCCCGGGTGGCCGCCGCGGCGGCGAGGTTGGGCGGCCTGGTCCCGACGCAGGCCGCGGTTTCGGTCATCCCGGGAGGATCATCCGCGTCCGCGGAGGGTGCCGGTTCGGGGGGCAATCCGCAGAGCAGGGCATCGTGGAGGCGGTGCTCGCCGTAGCGGGTGATGCCGTCGACGTACTTGGCCGCGGAAGCCTGCTCGAGCCCGAAGACGCGGACGAGTTCGCGCCACCAATCCGGAAAACGCCCGGTGAACTTGAGCTCGAGGATCACCCGATGGCCGAAGACCCGGACGGGGTCCGCCATCTCGGCCTCCAGGCGGGTGGAGGGATCGGGCTCGAGGAACACGTCCCGGTCCATGGTGACGCGGATCGAGTTGTCGTGGGGACTCATCCAGGCCTCGCGCAGGTAGGCGACGTGGGCGGTGGGGCGCGCCTGGATCTCGGTGGTGAACTGGATGAAACGCTGGACTCCCGCGAGATGACGGGGATCGCTGGATGCCATCTGGGCGACCTCGGGGAACTGGCCGGCCAGGGCGGCATCCACGGCCTCACGGCGGATCGCTCCGCGTTGCTTGAGGATGGCGTTGTTCATCCGCCGCTTGATCTCCAGATACACCGGGGCATTGGGGCGGTTCTCGTAGAAGCGGATGCGGAGTTTGTACCGGTTCTTGTTGCCGTTGATCGTCGCGCGGTACGTCAGGAGATCCGGGGAATCCAGGTACAGGCTGTGCACCGGGTACGACAGGTTCGGGCGGGTCGCCCCGAACTCGTCGATCTCGAGGTAGGACGAGACGAAATCACGCACGCCGAGAGCGACCTCCTCGCTGATCTGGTATTTCAGCTCGAGGCGCTGCAATTGCATCCGATCCTGGCTCATAGACGTGCGCGAGTCGGCACGGGGGGAGGGGCGGTTTGACACTGCGGCGGAACCCCGTTTTCACCGGATCGGCTCTTGTCAAGGTCCTGCCCGGTCTCCCGTGCGCAGCGAAAATGCCGCACAAGTCCCTTTCCGACAAGGGCCGAGGGAGGAAGCAAGGAAGTACCGGGATTGGAGCGGGACGGATCGCGGTCGCCGGCTCGTCTTGCGGACGGCATTCGTCCCGCCATGGGGCGGCATCCGCGCCCGAGGGGAACCGGCGTCCGGGGGTCGCTACCGGCGATCGCGGGGAGCGCGGAGACGCGCCATGGGGCCGTCGCGGACGCGTCGGCGTAGGCCCGCGAACGAGGCGCCCCCCCCGGCTCGCCGCTTGCTTTGCAGATTGAATAGCAATATTCAATCTGCAAGGTGATCGCGCGCATCGTTCGTAAACTGCTCCTCCAGCGCCTCGGCTCCGAGCCCGCCGCCGCGCTGCTCGGGCCCCGTCAGGCCGGCAAGACGACCCTGGCCCGCGCGATGGCAAGCCGGTATTTCGACCTCGAACAGGCCGCCGATCAGACCCGCCTCGACGCCCAATGGGAGGAGGTCATGGCCTCCTCCGGCCTGGTCGCGTTCGACGAAGCCCATTCCTGGCCCACGCTGTTCAGCCGCCTGCGCGGCGCCATCGATGCCGACCGCTCCCGGGCCGGACGTTTCCTCCTTCTGGGGTCCGTCACGCCGCGTCTGATCCGGGAGGTTTCCGATTCGCTGGCAGGGCGCATCGCCCTGGTCGAACTGGCGCCTCTCCTCGCCGCCGAGATGCCCGGATTGGCGCTGGACGCGCTTTGGCTCCGGGGCGGGCTGCCGCCGGTGATTCTGGACGCCGCCCGATTTCCCGCCTGGTCCCGCGATTACGTGCGCAATCTTGTACAGCGGGACCTACCCCACTGGGGATGGACCGCGACACCCCAGCAGACCGAGCGGCTGTTGCGCATGCTGGCGGCGGTCCACGGCCAGAACTGGAATGCCTCCCAAATCGCGGCGAGCCTCGGGTTGACGCATCCCACGATCAACCGCTACCTCGACTTCCTGGAGGGGGTCTACCTCGTGCGCCGCTTGCCGGCGTGGTCGGCCAACCTCCGAAAGCGCCTCGTGAAGTCGCCCAAGGTCTTCTGGCGCGATTCGGGCCTGCTCCACGCCATGTTGGGAGTCGAATCGACCGACGACCTGCTTGGGCAACCGTGGGTCGGGGCCAGTTGGGAGGGATTCGTCATCGAGCAGGTGCTCGGAATCCTGCAGGCCAAGGGCATCGAGGCCCAACCGCATTTCCTGCGCACCTCGGACGGATTCGAAATCGATCTGATCCTCGAGATCCGCCGGAAGCGCTGGGCGCTGGAAGTGAAGTTGACCAGCGACCCCGCGCCGCAGGACCTCGCGCGACTCGACAAAGCCGCGGATCTCATCGACGCGGACCAGCGCGTCCTCGTGTCGCGGGTGTCTCGCTCGGCGATGGGACGACGGACCAGTTCCTGCCATCTATCGGACCTGCTGGCCCGGCTGGAGGCAGAAGCCTGAGCCGGACGATCCGTCTCGGGGTCGCATCGCCTTTCGGGCCCGGCCACGGAGCCCAACCGAAGCAGGACCAGTTCGCAGACCGCGTTCAACCCATCGTCGGACGCCGGCGGCCACGGGTCGAAGCTGGGTCGGGGGTCCTACCGGCGCAGGCGGTAG
>CAZSOV010000435.1:0-4949 GCA_964608505.1 uncultured Verrucomicrobiota bacterium | reverse complement strand
CCCTCTCTCCCTTCCCCGTCGCGGAGCGACGTTCGACTCGGGGCGCCCGGGTGGGCGTGCACGTCGGAGGCTTCGGACGTCGCTCCGCGACGAGGGTTCTTTCGGAGTGCACTTTTTCCGGGGGTTGAAACCCCCGGCTATCTTCGAAGGGTCGCTCCGCGACCAGGAAGCCACGGTTGGACACCTCGTTACGACTCTCCATGATCGCCCACTGCCATCGCGCCGCCCGGTGAGGGCACCGGGCCTACACGCTGTAGGCCGCGTGCCCCCACGCGGCGACGTTCCGTCCGCTGAGCGTGTTTTCGGCGCCTTCCCGGATCCAGGGGATCGCCTCCCTCCGTCCGGGGCTCGGCATCCGCCGGAGTGGATCGGCCCTGGAACTCCAGTGGCCCGCCGCGATCCAGGGATTCCAGCTCGAGACCGCCTCCGGCCTTGCCGATCCCACGCTCTGGGTCCCCGTGCCCATCGCGCCCGTGACCCGGGGCGAGGAGCAGGTCGTCCCGATCCTGATCGACGACGCCACGCGTCTTTATCGGCTCCGCCAACGATAGTGGCGTGCGCCCTGTATGCGCAGGGTGTTCTGTCGGGCGGCAAGGCTGCTCAATTGGCGGGAATGCCAAGGCTTCGATTCGGCGAGGAGTTGGCTGCCCGCAACATCCCCCGCCACTATACCGAGGATAATCTTCTGCAGGATCTCGCCGGATGACAGTCGTCAGCAACACCTCGCCCGAAGGTTCCTCGAGCAGTCCGGCGAAACCTGACCGCGCCGGTACGACCCTCTCCTCCGCCGCTTTGTTGACGCGGTTGGCGCGGGACAGTTCGACGTTGTCCTTCCCCAGGGGTGTATTCCCAGGACGATGGACCAAGTCGATTGGGGCCCGCGACTCGGCAGTCGCCGGCCCCACATCGCAGTTCCACGCAGGACTTCGTCAACGGCCCTGGGTGTCTTCCCCCGGCGGCGGAAAACCCGCCTTGCCCCCGGCGGGCCAGGGAGTAGAACTCCGGGGTAACCCCGTTTCCTTCCGTCATGAAAACCTTTCCGTTTCTCCGTCCTCTCGTCGCGACCCTGCTCGGCGCGTCCGCCCCTCTGCCGCTCGTCGCGGGCACGTTCTCATTCGTCAACCTCACCGCCGATGAGGACACCGGCATCGACCCGACCAAGACCTACACGCACCTGGTCGACCTCGGATCCGATACCGCGGCCACCACGATCAACGGGGTCCAGTTCACGGCCAAGTCGCGCACGGGCACCAACTACACCCTCGAGGGTCCGGGCGGTGATTTCGTGAACAACGGCGAGGGCGCCTTCGCCGGCACCGGCCTCGGCAACCTCTTCACCGACTTCTTCTACGGCGGGCCCGACGGCGTCCAGACCCTGACCCTCACCGGCCTCAAGGAAGCCCACAGCTACCGGCTCACGTTCTTCGTCAGCGGCTGGGGCAATCCCGCCGTCGACATCACCGCCACCGACGATCCCGCCACCAAGGTCCGCATGGCCCGCGACGGCACGGCGTCGGGTCCCGATGGCGACACCATGGAAGCCACCGGCGCCGGCTCGCCGGGCGCGGCGATCAGCTACGATTACGTCGCTCCCGCCAACGGCACGCTGGTCATGGTCCTCGACGCCGTCAGTTCCGGCGACACGTTCCATCACTACGGGTTCGTGAACGAACTGGTCGGCATTCCCAACGACGCGGATGCGGACGGCATGCCCGACATCTACGAGTCCGCCAACGGCCTGAATCCCAACGCCCGCGACGCCACGCTCGACCTCGATTCCGACGGCCTGAAGAACATCGACGAATACACCCTCGGCACCCAGGCCAACAACCCGGACACCGACGGCGACGGACTCCGCGACGGCGTGGAAACCGGCACCGGCACCTGGGTGAGTGCGTCCAACACCGGCACCAGCCCGCTCCAGGCCGACACCGACCAGGACGGACTCAAGGACGGCGTCGAATCCAATTCCGGCACGTTCAAGGACGCGGCGGATACGGGAACCCACCCGCTCAAGTCCGATTCCGACCTGGATGGCTTCGACGACGGCATGGAGGTCGCCGGCGGATTCGTTCCCACGCAGAACACCAGCAGCCCGGAATCGGAGGTCACGCTCCGCACGGCCGTGGAGTTCCGCTTCAATGCCGCGCGGGGAGCGACTTATCGGATCGAAGGCTCCACGAACCTGAACGAGTGGACGACGGTGGAAGCGACCATCGCCGGCAACGGCGCCACGGTCACCCGCTTCTACTCCATCGCCAGCCAACCCTTCCGCTTCTTCCGCGCCCGACGCAATTGATCGAGGTTCGCGTCCGCGGCAAACCGCCTCGTTGACCCGCGTCGACTTGTCGCCGCGCCACGTTACGGCCTGAGGTCGCGGCGCCTTGGCGTTCCGGTCCGCCTCCCCTGCCCCCCCCCGGGCCGCCACCTTCCCCGGGGGGCAGGGCCGTTGACAAAGTCCTGCGTGGAGCTGCGATGTGGGGCCGGCGACTGCCGAGTCGCAGGCTTCGCCTCTCGATTCGCCTGCTTCGATCGCCCTGCGACCCGGCCCGCCGTCGCGCGGACGCTATGGCGGGGAGCCGGTCGCGGACCCCCATCGACTTTGTCAATCGGCCTGCCCCCGGGGGGGGGGCGGGCGCCGGATTGTCGGCTCGCCCCGGGGCCCGGGACCGATACCCTCCGTCCGGTGAATCGACTGGGACGCAACCGGGACCGCTACGAAGGCGAAACGATCGCGATCGACGAGGTTCTGCGGGACATCCTCGCCGCCGGACGGCGGCACGGCTGGACCGGACGCCAACTGCCCACGCCGGGAGGGGCGCACCTCCCGGTGCTTCATCGTCCCGCAACCGGCGCGGAGGGGATGGCGCCCCGCATGTATCTGTCCGCGGGAATCCACGGGGACGAACCCGCCGGCCCGCTGGCGGTGCGGGAATTGATCGAGCGCGATGCCCTGCCCCGCGACGTGGAGTTCCGGGTGTTGCCCTGCCTAAATCCCACCGGGTTTCCGCGGAACACGCGGGTCTCGTCGGGTGGCCACGATCTGAATCGCGACTACCGGCACCGGCAGACCCCGGAAGTGCGGGCTCACGTGGAATGGCTGGCCGCGCAACCGCCGTTCGAGGTGACCTTCTGCCTGCACGAGGATTGGGAGGCCGAGGGATTCTACCTGTACGAACTCAACCCCGAGAATCGCCCGTCGCTGGCACCGGCCATGCTCGATGCCGCGCGCGGGGTCTGTCCCATCGATCGTTCGCCCCGGATCGACGGACGGGAAGCGCACGAGGGATTGATCCGGCCCGTGCTGGACCCGGCGCAGCGTCCCGAGTGGCCCGAGGCCTTCTACCTGCTCCAGCACCAGACGCGGCTCAGCTACACGCTCGAGGCCCCCTCCGACTTCGCGCCGGAGGTGCGGGTCGCCGCGCTGACGAACGCGGTGGAAGCGGGGGTCCGGGCCTATCTCTCGACTCGCAATGCACGCGGCAGGATCTCGGCCAATTGGGCGTGAATGAGGTCCTCGATGTCCGGGGAGAACCGGGCGGGGCGGTCGTAGTACCAGAGCGAGGTTTCCGCCTCGTAGCCGCCCTCCGCCAGGATGCGCCGGGATGGGATGTAGCACGGGACGTCGTTGGCGTACGCGGTGACCCAGAGCCGGTCCGCGGCGTATTCCCTCTTCAACCGCAGCGCGTAGTCCACGACCACCTCCCCCGCGAGGAACACCATCACCAACCGGTCGCCGAACGCCCAGGTCTGGACGAAGTACGGCAAGGCCGTCGGCAGCGCTTCCCCCCGGGCGAGCCGGGCGAGGTTTTTCCGGGCGTGATGGCCCACGATCCCGTCCTGTTTGGCGCGCGCCTCCCAACCCGCGGCATCCGGCAATGCCTGGAACGGCAGATCGAACCGCCGGGACGCGCCCCTGGGAAGGGTCTCCAGCGGTTCCATCGTTCCCGAGGCCAGATAGGCCACCTCGGCCGCCAGGGCACGCCCATGCTGGCGGGCGAAGCCCATCCCATGGTCGTCCCCGCCCCGCGGGCTCGGGTTCGCGTCGGCACCGCAGCCGATGGTGATCATGGCCACGGCGCCCGGATGATTCGCCTCGATGGCCTCCTGGGCGAAGCCGGCCCAGTCGCCGTGGTGCTGCGTCACCAGATGGCCGAGCGTGGTGCAGTGGCAGGCGTAATTGGCGACCACGGCCCGCACCCGTCCATCGAGTTCCCGCGCCACCAGGATCGGCACCGACTGATCGACGGGCCCGCCGGCAGTGCGGCGGTTGGCGGCAAACCCGGTGCCGCCCTCGGCACGGAACAGTCGACCGGGACGGCGCGACCGCAGCGCATCGCGCGCGACCGCCTCGAGGTGGTCGGCTATTTCGGCCGTGTACCGGTCGCTCGCGGCAGCCTCCTCGGGAGTCAGGTCCCGCACGAAGATGTTCTCGGCGAACCCGCGGATCATCGGCGCGGAATGGGTATGGGACGACGCCACGGCGAAATGCTCCCGGCGCACGCCGGGTTCCGCCGCGAGACGCCGCGCGACCTCCTCGACCACACGCGCGGGCACGCCGCAGTTGTCCACCGTGATCAGGATCCGGGGCTGCTGACGGTCGGTCCCGAGGGCCAGCGCCTTCGCCCAGAGCGTCTGCGAGCGGTGGGTCGTCATCCCCGACCGGGCCGCGTAGCCGGTGATTCGGATGGGATAGGACGGCGTGATGTCACGACGTGCCACGCCGATGGACAGGGCTTCCGGTTCGCGCGCGTCGGCGGGGGGGACGACCATCGCGACCGCCATCCAGCAGGAGGCGAGGCACCAGGAGAACAAGGACCTTCGAGCACTCATGGGGTGCCCCTATCCCGCTCGGCCCCGGACCGGAAGTCAATCGCCCGAAGCCCCGGAGCCCGCGCGTTGACTCAAATTAAATGACACCGAGGGGGTGGACGCCCGGAGGGCGTCCG
>CAZSOV010000434.1:0-4973 GCA_964608505.1 uncultured Verrucomicrobiota bacterium | reverse complement strand
AAGGGTCCGCCTCGTCACCTCGTCGGGTACGAAGTGCGGGTGCGCGAAATGCTGGGTCGTAGCCGCCGACATGAGGAGGCGGAGCGCGTGGGGTGAACGAAAAGGGTCCGCCTCGTTACCTCGTCGGCTACGAGGTGCGGTGCGCGAAGTGCTGGATCGTAGCCGCCGACGTGCGGAGGCGGAGCGTGTGGGGTGAACGAAAAGGGTCCGCCTCGTTACCTCGGCGGCTACGAGGTCCATCGCCCTGCCCCCCGCGTCGGGACACCCGAGATTCGCATCCCCTTCGCGGGGTGGATCCCGCACGATCGCCGCAGTTATGAATGCGCCGTTTCGTCTGGGGGGAATCCTGATCGTGCTGGCCCTGGTGCTGCGCGCCGGCGCGGAGTCCGGCCCGACTGCCGAGGCCGTGCAGCGCCTGCAACGGCAGCTTGGCGGAGCACGGGGCCTGAAGGGGGCCCCGTCGCCGGCCCTGGAACCGGCGCCGGTCCGAGACACGCGCGCGGAGGCCCTGGCGGCGCGGTTGGCGGCGCGGGGCGTGAGGCATGCCCGGCCCGCGGTTCCGGACGCCGCGGGGGCGGGCGGGGGCGGGCCGCGGGCGGGGGTGCGCCGGCTGCTGGGCTCGGGCTTGCCGGAGCTGGAGGTGCATCTGCGTCCTGAGAACGGGACGATCCGGCAATGGCGCGGGGCGCCGCTGGCCCGGGCCGCGGGAGGGATGGCGAAGGCGACTCCGGCGGAACGGCACGCCGCCACGTCCGCGGGGTTCCTGCGGCGGTGGGCCGACGCGCTGGGGGTCGGGGATCCCGACGCGGAGTTCGCGTTGCAGACGGTTCGCCCCGACGGTTTGGGAGGGCAGGTGCTGCGGTATCACCAGTACTGGCAGGGGCGTCGCGTCTGGCCGGGCACGCTCGCCGTCCATCTGGATGTCGCGGGGGACGTGGTGTTGCTGGAGGGCGCGTACAGTCCGTCGCCCGTCGGGGTGGACGAGGCTCCCCGGATCGGGGCGGAGGAGGCGACGTTGCGGGCGAGGGCGTCGGTGCCCGGGGGCATGCGGGGCGAGGCGGGGCGGGCGGAGTCGGTGGTCCACGCGCCGTTGGGGGCGGAGCCGCGGCTGGCGTGGCGCTTTGCGTTGAACGTCGGCTTCGTGCAGGCCTGGGAGTTCGTGGTGGACGCGGGGGACGGGCGGATCCTGCAGCGATCCAACCGGATTCTCGACGCGAACGTGACGGGGCGCGGGGTGGATCTGGACGGGACGAGCCGGGCGTTGAACGTGTGGCAGGCGGGCAACACGCATTACCTGGTGGACACGAGCAAGCCGATGTTCAGGGCGGGGACGGACCCGATCCAGAAGCCGGCGGGGGTGATCACGATTGCCGACGCGCAGTTGAAGAAGGTGCAGGAACTGCAGTCCAGCGACGTGGTGCACATCATGTCGGGAAACCCGAACGCCTGGACGCTGCCGGACGGGGTGAGCGCCGCGTATCATTTCGCGGAGACGTACGAGTACTTCCTGAAGGAGCACGGGCGGGATTCGCTCGACGGCGCGGGGGGCAACATCACGGCCATCGTGCGGGTGGGGGACTACGACAACGCGTCGTGGAACGGAAATCTGAAGATCATGCTGTTCGGGAACGTGAAACCGTACGCCGGGGCGCTGGACGTGGTGGGGCATGAACTGACCCACGGGCTCACGGAGAGTTCCGCCGGATTGGTCTACGAGAACCAGTCGGGGGCCATGAACGAGGCGTTCTCGGACGTGTTCGGCGAGATGGTGGAGGCGCGGGTCACGGGGCAGCCGGACTGGAAGATGGGCACGCGACTGGGGCAGGCGTTCCGGGACTTCCAGCGTCCCGGATCGCTCGTGATCGCGGGGTTGAACCGCCCGTATCCGGCGCGGATGAGCGAGTTCGTCCAGCTGCCGAACACGGACGAGGCGGATCACGGCGGGGTGCACATCAACAGCAGCATCATCAACCACGGATTCTGGCAGCTCGCGGAGGGGCTCCCGGGCGCCATCGGGCGGCGCGACGCCGAGCGGATCTTCTACCGCACCCTCACCCAGCATCTTCAGCCGCAATCCCAGTTCGTCGATGCCCGGCTCGGCGCGGTGGCCTCGGCGGAGGCGCTGTTCGGCAGGGACTCCACGCAGGCCCGGAAGACCGCGGAGGCCTTCGACCTGATCGAGGTGTTCGCGGCCCCGGAGACGCCGGCGCCGCCGACCGTGCCCGTGGTGCAGGCACCCGATTCCACCCTGTTCATCGCCGCGGACCCGTTCTTCGGCGAGGCGGCGCTGTACCGCCGCGAAACGGCGCTGGGCGACGCGGATTTCGGCGCCGATTTCGCGACCGGCGTGCGGGTGTCGCGTCCGGCCGTGACCGGGGACGGCTCGACCGTGCTGTACGTGGATGCGCTCCAGGACCTCTGCCTCGCGGAGACGTCCGACGCGGCGAGCGGCGGTTGCCTGGGATTCGCGGGGCAGGTGCAGGCGGTCGCGATCTCGCCGGATGGCCGGTACGGCGCGTTCATTCTCCTGGACCCGGCCACCGGCCAGCCCGACAACCGCATCAGCATCGTCGATCTGATCACCAGCCAGAGCCAGACCTACGAGTTGCTGGCCCCGGCCCTCGACGGCGTGCCGGTGGACGCCATCCTGCACGCCGATGCCATGTCGTTCAGCACCGATGGGCAGGTGCTGTACTACGACGCGGTTTCCCAGCTCCGATTCGGAGCCGGACCCACGGTCCGGCGGTCGAGCATCTACGCGCTTGCGCCGGCGACGGGCAGGATCTCCATCGTCGTGCCGCCCATCGAGGGTCTGGACACCGGGAATCCCAGTCCGGGCCGCGCCGGCAACCGGTATCTGGCGTTTGACGCCTATGTCGAGGCGACCGGAAACACGTCGGTCGTGACGCTGGACTTGTTCACGGGCGAGGTGGCGGAGGTGGGGGTGGTCCAAGGCGGGCTGGGCTTTCCGGCGTTCACCGGCGACGAGGCGGCCGTGGTCTACGCGCAACGGGATTTCCAGGCGGCGACGACGGGATTCTCCCTGCTGCGCCAGGCCCTCACGCCAGACCGACTCGGCACGCAGGGCAATCCGACGCTGTGGATGGAGGATGCGGCGCTCGGGGTGCTGTACCGGCGCGGGACGTTCGCCGGAACCAACGCGCTTCCGGACGTCACGATGACCGTGGCCGGAGGGGGAACCGGCCTGCCGCCCGGCGTGCCCGTGACCTTGTCCGCGACTGCCTCCGATCGCGACGGGTCGGTGGCCCGCGTCGAGTTCTACGACGGAGAGGTTCGGATCGGGGAGGATGCCGCGCCGCCGTTCGCGGTCGCCTGGACGCCAACGGTCGTGGGGGCTCATCGGCTGGTCGCGCGAGCCGTCGACAACCTCGGCGGCGTGGGGGACTCGATCCCGCAGGTGGTTTCGGTCGGTACCGCGAATCCCGGCACTCCGCCGACGTTGGCGATCGTCGATCTCGGGAACGGAACCCTGCGCATCGTGGTCCGTGGCAGTCCCGGGCCGTGTACCATCGGGTCGTCGATGGATCTTCGGGAGTGGACGGAGGGTCCGGTGCTGGAGATCGGGGCCGGTGGAGAGGCGAGCCTGACGGAACCGGTGGCGACGACCGGGACCGGGGTGCCGGCCCGGTTCTTCCGGGCGCGCCGTTGAAGCGGGGCGGGGAGCGTGGATCCGTTTCAGGACTGGCGTTCGGCGAGGACCGTCGGGAAGGGTTCGGGCATGCAGTCGATCTCGGCATCCGGGGCAAGTTCCGGGGAATTCGGTCGGTCGGAGTACATGCATTGGGCGAAGACGCGGCAGGCGGCGCGTTTCAACCTGGCGGTGAGCGGCGTGCCGGCGGTCTCGTTCGCCGAGTTGGGCGCCCGGACCGAGGATCTCGAGGTGAGCGGGGCGAGCTTCTACGGATGGCCGGCCCTGATGGAGGCATTGGCCCGTCACACGGGGGTGCCCGAGAACCACGTCGTGCATGCGGTCGGAACCTCGATGGCCAACTACCTTGCCCTCGCGGTGTGCCTCGAGCCGGGCGACGAGGTGCTGATCGAGGAGCCGACCTACGAGTTGCTGGTCGATGCGGCGCGCTACACGCGCGCGGTGGTCCGCCGGTTTCCGCGCCCGCGCGGTTTGGGATTCCAGCCGGATCCCGAGGCGTTGCGCGGGGCGCTGACGTCCCGGACCCGGTTGGTGGTGCTCACGAACCTGCACAACCCCAGCAGCGCCCGGCTCGAGGAAGCCACGTTGCGGCACATCGTGGACATGGCGGACCGCGTCGGAGCGCGGGTCCTGGTGGACGAGGTCTACCTGGATGCGGCGTCCGGGCAGGACGGCATTCCCCGGACGGCACATGGTCTGGACGAGCGGGTGCTGGTCACGAGCAGCCTGACGAAGGTCTATGGGTTGAGCGGGTTGCGGTGCGGGTGGGTTCTGGCGACACCGGACCTGGCGGAGCGGATGTGGCGGTTGAACGACCTGTTCGGTGTGATCCCGGCCCATGCCGCGGAACGCCTGAGCGTCATCGCGTTGCGGGAGGCAGGGCGATTGCGGGCCCGTTCCCTGGCGGTCCTCGCCACGAACCGTCTGAAGTGGGATGCGTTTGCCCGGGGGCGGTCCGAACTCGAGAGCGTGCCGTTGACCTGCGGCACGGTGACGTTTCCGCGGCTGCGCGAGGGGTCGGTCGACGACTTGTGCGACCTCCTCCGTCATCGCCACGAGACGACCGTCGCGCCGGGACGCTTTTTTGGGGTTCCCGATTCGTTCCGGGTCGGTTTCGGAACGGCGCCGGAAACGTTCGCGGAGGGGTTGTGCCGGCTGGGGCTGGCTTTGGACGAGCTCCGGGCCGCGCCCGGGCGTTAGCCACGTCGGCCTCGCGCCCGGGTGCCGCGCACCGCGGACGACGCGGTCGCGCGTTGCCTCACGGAAAAATGACACCGAAGGAGATCGTCAGATAGGGGGCGGA
>CAZSOV010000433.1:0-5018 GCA_964608505.1 uncultured Verrucomicrobiota bacterium | reverse complement strand
CGGGGCGCGACCGGCGCGGAGCGCGGACGCGAGGTCCGGGGAGGGGGAGGGCGGGTTCGCGGCGCGGGACGGCGCGGCACCGAGGGCGAGCAGCACGGCGAGGGCGGCGAGCGTTTTCACGGGTCGGGAGGGTGTGGAATCGGGGCGCGCGCTGACCAGTCGAAACATGCGTCGGTCTTATCCGGATCATGAACCCCAAGCGAGGCTTCCCCCGGGGGGGCGGTTTCGGGTATGTCGCCGCGCGTGAGCAACGCGCCAGCGACGACGCAGAGGGGTTCGGGCGGGTCCGGGGCGGTCGACCGGTTTCCGCCGCAGATCAAGTTCATCGTGGGCAACGAGGCCTGCGAGCGGTTCAGCTATTACGGGATGCGGAGCCTGTTGGCGCTCTACATCACGACGGTGCTGGGGAAGACGGGGGACCAGGCGACGCAGGTCATCCACTACTTCATTTTCGCGGTGTACTTCACGCCGCTGCTCGGGGCGTGGGTGTCGGACCGGATCTGGGGCCGGTATCGGACGATTCTCTGGATCTCGCTTCTGTACTGCGTCGGGCACGGCGTGCTGGCGATGAGCGACCTGATGAACGGGGTGGAGGAGAGGACGTGGTGCCTGTACATCGGGCTGGGGTTGATCGCGCTCGGATCGGGAGGGATCAAGCCGTGCGTGTCGGCGTTCGTCGGGGACCAGTTTCGGCCGGAGCAATCCCACCTGTTGCAGAAGGCGTACGGGGCGTTCTACTGGTCGATCAACTTCGGATCGTTCTTCTCGATGCTGCTGGTGCCGTGGGTCAAGGACCGGGCCGGGTACGGCTGGGCGTTCGGGGTGCCGGGAATTCTGATGGGCCTGGCGACGCTGATCTTCTGGCTGGGGACCCGGCATTACGTGCAGGTGCCGCCGTCGCGGGAGACGCGGGGGGCGGGTTTCTTCCGGATCCTGATGTTCGCGCTGGCGCATCGGTCGGAGCGTCGGCCCGGGCAGGGTTTCTGGGACGTGGCGCGGGGTCGGTTCACGGACGAGGAGGTGGACGGGGCGGCGGCGGTGGGGCCGATTCTGGGGGTGTTCGCGTTGATCCCGCCGTTCTGGGCGCTCTTCGACCAGCATGCCTCGACCTGGGTGTTGCAGGGGGTGCGGATGGAACCGATCCAGTGGTGGGGCATGACGGTGAAGGCGGAGCAGATGCAATCGGCGAATCCGGCCATCGTGATGCTGCTGGTGCCGTTGTTGACGCTGGGGGTCTACCCGCGCATCGGGACGTGGGCGCGTCCGTTGCGGCGGATCGGGGCGGGTCTGTTTCTGACGGCGGCGTCGTACGTGGCGGTGGCGTGGATCCAGGGGCGCCTGGACGCCGGGGAAAGGCTGAGTCTGGCGTGGCAGGTGCTTCCGTACCTGATTCTGACGGCCGGGGAGGTGCTGGTGTCGACGACCGGGCTGGAGTTCGCCTTCACGGAGGCGGGGAAGCAGATGAAGAGCACGATCATGAGTTTCTGGCTCCTGACGGTGGCCGTGGGGAACCTGCTGGTGTCGTGGATCACCCATTTCGCGGGCGCCGGCGCGGCGGGCGGCGCGGTGACGGCGGGCCGGTTCCTGTTCTACGCGGAGCTGACCTTCGGGGTGGCCGTCGCGTTCGTGGTGGTGGCGATGCTCTATCGCTACCGGAATCCGGCGAACGGACTGGGATCGCCGAAGCGGGGTTGAGGCGCGTTGCCTTGAGGCCGGGGGCGTGTAAGATTCGCGCTCCCCGGAGACGGGGCCCAGGAACTTCAAGCAGGACGAGGAAGCAGAGATCGGCATGAGCAACGAAGCGAAGACGAACGAGAACCCGGCGGAATCCGTGACGGAGATCCCGGCCGGAGGCGGGGCGGCGGCGGAAGCGACCGTGGTTTCCGAGGCGACACCGATGCCCGGGCCCGCGGAACTCGAGGCCCTGAAGGAGAAGGCCGCGCAGGCGGACGCCTTCAAGGACCGGTACGTGAGGTCGGTGGCGGACCTCGAGAACTTCCGCAAGCGCGCGGCCCGGGAGCGGCAGGAGGCGGCGCAATACGCGAACCAGCGCCTGATGGAGAAACTGATCCCGGTCCTGGACAACCTGGACATGGCGCTGCTGGCGGTGAGCACGGCGCCGGGCGGGCCCGGGGATGCGCTCAAGACGGGGGTGGAGATGGTGCTGGGGCAGGCGCGCGGGGTATTGCGGGAGGCGGGGCTCGAGGAGGTGAACGCGGTCGGCCAGATGTTCGATCCGACCTGGCACGAGGCGGTGTCGCAACAGGAGACGACCGAGGTCTCCGAGGGGCAGGTCCTCCAGCAATTGCGCAAGGGATACAAGTTGCAGGAGCGCCTGCTGCGTCCGGCGAGCGTCGTCGTGGCACGCAAGCCGCAGGGCTGAAGGCGGACGGCGAGCGAGATCCACCCGAAACCCAATCCCCCGACCTCCGGGCCCGGACCCCGAGGCGCGGCGGCGGAGAAGCAGGCAACACATGGCAGCCAAACGCGATTACTACGAGGTGCTGGGCGTCGAGAAGGGCGCCTCCGCGGACCGCAAGCTCGCGGTGAAGTATCACCCCGACAAAAACCCGGGCGACAAGACGGCCGAGGAGAAGTTCAAGGAACTGGGCGAGGCCTACGAGGCCCTGAGCGACGAACAGCGGCGCGCGGCCTACGACCAATACGGGCACGCGGCGTTCGACCCGCGGACCCGGGCCGGGGCCGGCGCGCGCGGCGGCGGCGGCGGGGGTTTCCATGATCCCTTCGAGATCTTCCGCGAGGTGTTCGGCGGGGGCGGGGGCGGGGGCGGGATTTTCTCGGAATTGTTCGGCGAGGGCCGGCCGGCGGACCCCACCGCGCCGGCGCGGGGGTCGGACCTGCGTTATGACCTCCAGATCGCGCTCGAGGAGGCGGTGCTCGGCGTGGAGAAGGAGCTGACACTGACCCGACCGGAGACCTGCGACCAATGCCACGGACGCGGCGCGGAGGCGGGGTCCTCGCTGAAGCCGTGCGCGACGTGCGCCGGGCGGGGCCAGGTGGTCACCTCGCGCGGGATTTTCAGCATCGCGCAGACCTGTCCCCGGTGCGAAGGGGCCGGACGGATCATCGAGAAGCCCTGCCGCACCTGCCGGGGCTCGGGCCGCCGGGAGCGCACCTCGAAGATCAAGATCCGGATCCCGCCGGGGGTCGACACCGGGACGCGGCTGCGTTCGACCGGAAACGGGGAGGGCGGATTGCGGGGCGGTTCGGCGGGGGATCTCTACGTGTTCCTGCACGTGAAGGAGCACGAGATCTTCCAGCGCGAGGACGACGATCTGCTGTGCGAGGTGCCGATCAGCTTCGTGCAGGCGGCGTTGGGCGCGGAGATCGAGGTGCCGACCCTGACCGGCAAGGCCTCGATCCGGATTCCGGCGGGGACGCAGCCCGGAACGATGTTCCGGCTCAAGGGACGGGGCGTGAAGAGCCTGCAGGGGCATGGCGTCGGGGACCTGCTGGTGCGGGTGGCCGTGGAGGTTCCGAACCATCTCAACGCGCCGCAGAAGGCGAAGCTCGAGGAGTTCGAGGCCCTCTGCGATCCGAGCAGCCATCCGCGGTCGAAGTCCTTCTTCGACCGCGCCAAGGAGTTCTTCCGCTGAACGGTGTGCACCGGTTTTTCGTGACGCCGGGGGAGGGACGGGGCGGGCGGGTGACCCTCGACGAGCGGGAGAGTCACCACGCGGCACGGGTGTTGCGGATCGAACCGGGCGAGGAGGTCGAGTTGCTGGACGGCGCGGGAGGGCGGTTGCGGGGCCGGGTTGCGCGGGTCGGCAAGCGGGCGGTGGAGGTGGACGTGCTCGGGCGGGAACCGGTTCCCGAGCTTCCGCGGGTCATCCTGGTGCCGGCGCTGATCAAGGGGCGCGGGATGGATTTCCTCGTGCAGAAGGCGACGGAGCTGGGCGCGACGGAAATCTGGCCGACGATGACGACCCGGACGGTGGTGCACGTGGCGCCCGGGGAGGCGGAGGGCAAGGTCGGGGGCTGGCGCGAGACGGCCATGGAGGCGTGCAAGCAGTGCGGCAATCCGTGGCTGCCGCGCCTCGCGCCGCCGCGGACGCTGGGCGCGGTGCTGAAGGAACTGCCGGCGGACGGGGTGCGATTGGTGGCGTCGCTGGAACCCGGGGCGCGGTGGCCGGACGAGATTCTGGAGGGGGCGGGGCCGGCCTCGGAGGGAGTCCTGCTGTTCACCGGGCCGGAGGGGGATTTCACCGCGGACGAGTACGCGCTCCTGCGCGCAGCCGGAGTGGTCCCGATGACGCTGGGGCCGCTGGTGTTGCGGGCGGAGACGGCGGTCCTGGCGGCGCTCGCCGTGGTGCAGCACGCGCTGCGGCGGCGGGTTCAGGCCGGGCGGAGCGCCACGACGCCGAGCGGCGGCAGTCGCAGCGGCACGGACTGGGCGAAGCCGTGCATGGGCTCGGGATCGGAGGCGACCGCGCCGCCGTTGCCGACGTCGGACCCCCCGTAGAGCGAGGCATCGGTGTTGAGGACCTCGCGCCAGGTGCCGGCGGAGGGGACGCCGATGCGGTAGTTGTCGCGGGGAACGGGGGTGAGGTTGAGGACGACGAGGAGGGGATCGCGCCCGCCGCGGCGGCAGCGCAGGAAGCTCAGGACGCTGTGGCGTTGATCGGCGCAATCGACCCAGCGAAAGCCCTCGTGATGGAAGTCGGCCTCCCAGAGGCAGGGCAGGGAGCGGTAGAGCGCGTTGAGATCCTCGACGAGGCGGAGGGTGCCCGAGTGGTAGGGGCCGGCACCGAGCAGGTTCCAGTCGAGCTCCAGATTGTGATCCCACTCGCGGGTCTGGCCGAATTCGCCGCCCATGAACAGCAGCTTCTTTCCCGGGAAGAGCCACTGGTAGGCCAGGAGGCAGCGGAGGTTGGCGAAGCGCTGCCAGTCGTCGCCGGGCATGCGCCCGAGGAGCGAGCCCTTGCCGTGCACGACCTCGTCGTGGGACAGCGGCAGGACAAAGTTCCCGGGGTAGTGGTAGAGCATCGCGAACGTGA
>CAZSOV010000432.1:4710-5081 GCA_964608505.1 uncultured Verrucomicrobiota bacterium | reverse complement strand
ACGCGTCCTCGTCGCCGAGGACAATTCCATCAATCAGCAACTCACCGTCTGGATGCTCGAGAATCTCGGCCTCTGGGTCGATGCCACCGACAACGGACGCGAAACCGTCGAACGCTGCGTCTCCAATCCATACGACCTCGTGCTGATGGACTGTTTCATGCCGGAACTCGACGGTCACCAAGCCACGCGCGCCATCCGCCGCTGGGAGGCCGAACATCCGGACCCGCGGCGCCCCAGCGTCCCCATCGTCGCCCTCACCGCCAACGCGCTGTCCGGACAACGCGAGGCCTGCCTCGCCGCGGGCATGGACGATTACCTCAGCAAACCCTTCTCTTCCGACCGCCTCGTCGAGGTGCTCGTGCGCAATGCCC
>CAZSOV010000432.1:0-4700 GCA_964608505.1 uncultured Verrucomicrobiota bacterium | reverse complement strand
CCGGCGCCCCCCGCCGCCGCCCCCCCCGGCCCCCCAGGTCCGAGGACGAGCACGAGCACGAGCACGGCCCCGCCCGGCCCCTTCCCGCCTCGGCCGCGGAGGGCCATCGCCTCGCCGAACTCGAACTCGAGGTGGGTCGGGAGCCGATGCTCGAGATCGCCCGAGAGTTCCTCGCTTCCACCCCGCTCCGCCTCGCCGAACTTCACCGCCATCACGAAGCCGGTGATTCCGCGCGCATCATGCGGGCGGCCCACTCCCTCAAGGGCACCGCCGTCTCGCTTGGCCTCGACGCCATGACCGCCGTCCTGCTCCGAATCGAATCCCTCGCGCGGGATCTCCCGGATCTCCCGGAACTCCAGGATGCCACGCGGGCCACGCGGTCCGAACCCCTCGCGACGGCCATGTCGGCCTTGACTCCCGCGTACGAGGAGGCCGTCAGGGTCGTCCTCGAGTGGACCGCCCGGCCCCGCGAATCCGCGGCTTCCCCGTAGCCGAACCGCGCCCGACGCAAGGGGCCCCCGGACGGCCTACACCAGGCCCCAACCGGTCAACAGCGCCCGCCCCGCCGCGACGACCTCGGCATGGCGGCGCCGCGTGGCCTCGGAGACGAGCTGCTTGAATTCGCCCGTGGGACGCCCCCGGGCCTGCATGGCCGCGCCGCAATCAAGGGCGAACTCGAGGCCCTTCAACGTGGCGGCGAACTGCTGCAAGCGCGCCGTCTCGGCCGCGGCTTTCGCATGGTCGCCCGCCTTCGTCGCCCGATACGCGGCCACCACGTACTCCGGCAGCGCGTTGGACAAGCCCGACACCACGCCGCGCGCCCCCAGTTCCCACGCCTCCGGAATCCGCGTGTCGGCTCCGGTAATCAGCGTGAATTGCTTCTCGGCAGCCAATTGCGCGAGCTCCCGATGATACCCGAACTCCCCGCCGCTTTGCTTCAGACCCACCACCGGCACCCGGTCGCACACGGCCGCGATGGTCTCCAGCGCCAACCGGTGCCCGCAGCGCTCCGGATAGTTGTAGACCATCAACGGCAGCTGCGCTGCCTCCGCGCCACGCACCATGAACTCCACGACGTCCGACGGCGCCGTCGCGAAGAACCACGGCGGCAGCAACGAAATCACCGTGGCCCCCACCTCCCGGGCGGCCCGCCCCAGCTCCGCCACCCGCCGCGGGCTGATGTCGCTGCAATTGGCGATGATCGGCCAGCCCGGCGCCGCTTCCGCGACGATCCGCAACACCTCCTTCCGCGGCCCCATCTCCAAATGCACGAACTCCCCCGTGCTCCCCAGCGCCATGATTCCGTCGGCGCCCGCCTGCCGCAGGAACCGCACCTGGTCCGCCAGTGCCTGAACCATCACCTCGCCGGCCGCGTCCGTGGGGATCCACAGTGCCGGATATACGCCCTGCCATGCCGTTGTGCTCATCGATCTTGGGTTGCCTGCCGTCTTCCGAAGCGTGTCTTCCGATGAAAAACCGCCCCCGCGACCGCATTCGGCGCGGCCGGGGGACGGTTAAAACATCCGTCGCGGGGTGGTCCGGACCGTTCGCCGGCTCTCAGACGCCCACCCGCGCGCCCTTGGTCATCCGGATCAGGTGCACCATCTCGTCCATCAACGCCAACCGCTGGCGCTTGTACATCTCCACCGTCTCGTCGCACTTCGGCTCAATGTTGTCGTCCGCCAACCGGATCTGGTGATCCACGTCGCGATACTTCGCGATGAGATCCTGGAACTTCGAATCCGTGGCGGACAGCCGGTTGATTTCGTCCCGGTACTCCGGAAGCTCGTCGGCGAGATGGTGGAACAGGTTGTGCATAGGCCTGAAAGTCTGTGGCCGCTTCATTAGCCGCTCGCTTCCCTCGTGACCAGCCAAAGATTGGCTGGACCGCACCCGATCTTGCCGCTTCCCGCCCCGCCGCTTTGGCGGTCGCCTCCCCGCCTCCCCTCCGCCACCATCCCCCCCATGCCCCCCCCGCGCCCCGACCCGTATCGGAACGAGCGCCTCCGGATGGTCACCCGGCAATTGGCCTGCCCCGACCGCGGCATCACGGATCCCCGGGTGCTCGAAGCCATGGAGGACGTTCCCCGACACGCCTTCGTCCCGGAGGACCTGGCCTCGCTGGCCTACGCGGACCGCCCCCTGCCCATCGGCTACGATCAGACGATCTCCCAGCCGTTCATCGTCGCCTTCATGACCCAGGCTCTCGGCCCCCGACGCGCCGACCGCGTGCTCGAAATCGGGACCGGTTCCGGCTACCAGGCGGCCGTCCTCTCCCGGATCGTCGCCCGGGTTCATACCCTCGAAATCATCGAACCCCTCGCGCGCCGCGCCGCTGCCACCCTCGCCGAACTCGGCTGCCACAACGTCACCGTCCACCTCCGCGACGGCCACCAGGGTTGCCCCGAGGAGGCCCCCTTCGATGCCATCATCGTCACCTGCGCGCCCGCCTTCGTCCCCGAATCCCTCCTCGATCAACTCCGTCCTGACGGACGCATGATCGTCCCCGTTGGAAGGGCCATGGACAGTCAGGAACTCATCCTGCTCCGCCGCCGCGACGCCGGCTTCGAGCGCGAGTCCATCCTGCCCGTCCGCTTCGTCCCCATGACCGGCACGCCCCTCGACTCCGCTTCCACCTGAAGCCCGCCCACCACCTCCCACCTCCCACCTCCCCTCTCCCATGTCCCCCCTCCCGCGCCTTCTCCCGCGCCGGCTCGCACTGGCACTCGCCATCCTCGGTGCGGCCGGGTCCGCTTCCGGCCCCGCCAGCCAGGCGGACGCGCCCCGGGCCCGCCGCATCCTCTACAACCTCGACGGAGACTCCTGCCTCACCCGGATCGGGGGACGCGACGGCCCCGGCCCACTCGGCACCCGCGACCTCACCCGTCTGCTCGAGGAACTCACCGCTCCGCGCAGTCAGGTCGGCACTCGGCGGGTCTGCGTCAACGCCCAGGTCGGTTCCCCCGCCACCCTCGCCGCCCTGCCCCTCGGCCCCTGGGAAACCAACCGCCCCATCGCCGTCGTCCGCCGCGAACTCCACCGCGCCCACCCCCGTCCCCGCGCCGCCGCCATGGCGTCCGTCCAGTACGTCGGTCCCGGACGCGAACTCCGCGAATGGCGCGCCGTCGAATCCAGGGATGACGTCGCCGACGAGCAGGCGGCCCGCTGGTCCCTCGACAACGGAAAGACCTGGTCGGATTGGGTCCCGCAGCAACCCTCCTCCCTCGTCGATTATCCCGGCGCCAAGGTCTGGGAAGGCGGCTGGGCCGACACCGTCGATCCCGACTCCGGACGGCTCGTCCAGGCCTGGCTCCGCCAGATCCAGATCGGGTCCCTCTACCATTGCTTCACATATGTCCGCACCTCGTCCGATCTGGGACGCACCTGGTCCCCACCGGTGCCGCTCCGGTACGAGGACGGTCCGGAGTTCGACCCCGCCCAACCCGCCGCCCCCGCCTTCCTGAATCGCAACGAGGGCTATCCCGGCAACAACGTCGCCCGGCTCCCCGACGGTACGCTGGTGCTGGCCCTCGCCCACGCCAACGCCCCGGACGATCCCCGCAACGACCAACGCCCCTGGCGCATGGGCTCGGTCCTCTTCCGGGGTCGCTGGAACGCCGCCCAGGGACGCCACGACTGGACGCCCGGCGCGCGCGTCGCGATTTCCCCGCGCCGTTCCGCCCGCGGACTGATGGAACCCGAGGTCGCCGTCCTTCGCGACGGACGCCTGCTCGTCGTCTGGCGCGGCTCCGACGCCGGCTGGGACGGCACGAAGGCCGACGAGCCCGGGCGCAAATGGTTCGCCCTTTCCACCGACGGCGGACGCACGCTCTCCGCCCCGGAGGAATGGCGGTACTCGGACGGTTCCCGGTTCTACTCCGCCTCCTCGATCCACCGCATGATCCGGCATTCCGTCACCGGGAAGCTCTACTGGATCGGCAATCTCTCCGCCGAACCGCCCCAGGGCAATCATCCCCGCCACCCGCTCGTGCTCGCCGAGGTGGACGAGACCACCGCCGCCCTCCGCCGGGAAACCGTCACCGTGCTCGCCGCGCGCTCCCCCGACCACGGTCCCCAGATCCAGTTCTCCAACTTCTCCCTCTACGAGGACCGCGACGATCACGACCTGGTCCTTCACCTCACGACCTACGGCCAGGAACCCAACCCGAACGAATGGGCCACCGCCGACGCCCACCGCTACCGCGTCACCCTCCGTTGACCCCCCGCGCCGGCGAAGTGCACTCCGCGTGCCCCCACGCGCCACCCCCGCGCTCCGCCCAGGTGCCTCCCCATCCTCCCCCTCCCTCCCATCTCCCACTTCCCCCCGCCCGGCCCCTTCCCCCAACTCACGCCAGCACTTCCCGCACCACCTTCCCCGCGATATCCGTCAGCCGGAAATCCCGGCCCTGCGACCGGAACGTCAGCCGTTCGTGATCAATCCCCAGACAGTGCAGAATCGTCGCGTGCAGGTCGTGGATGTGCACCCCGCCGCTCACGATGTTGTACGCGAAATCGTCCGTCTCCCCGAAGGTGAACCCCGGACGGAACCCGCCCCCGGCCAGCCACAGCGAGTAACACCGCGGGTGATGGTCACGTCCGAAACTGTCCTTCCGCAGCTCGCCCTGGCAGTAGCTGGTACGCCCGAACTCCCCGCCCCAGACGACCAGCGTGTCGTCGAGCAGGCCGCGCAGCTTGAGATC
>CAZSOV010000431.1:0-5097 GCA_964608505.1 uncultured Verrucomicrobiota bacterium | reverse complement strand
CGGCAATGTTCGCTGTTGGCTTGGGCGAACATCATCAACTCGACATCGGTCGGGGTGCGGCGCAGGCCCTGGAAGGCGGCGACGAGGTAGTCGATTTCGTCGTCGCTCAAGGCGAGGCCGAAGGCGCGATTGGCCCGGACGAGGGCGGCGCGGCCCTCGCGCAGGACGTCCACGTGTTCCATGGGGACGCCAGGTTTCGCCTCGAACAGGGACGGGATGCGGTCGCGTCCGGCCAGAACGCTTTCGGTCATCCGGTCGTGCAGGAGGGCGGCGCAGACGGCGCGGGCAGTTTCCGGCAGGGGCGCATCGTCGGCGAGGACGAGGCGGTATTCGGTGACGCGCTCGACGCGGCGGATGGGGAGTCCGCAGTTATGGGCGATGTCGGTGGCCTTGGAGGCCCAGGGCGACACGGTTCCGAGGCGGGGGGCGACGATGAGCGCGGGGCCGGAGGTCGGACCGGAATACGGATCGCCGTAGTCGAGCAGGGCCGCGAGTTTGCGGGCGTGATCGTCGGAGAGGGGGGCGGGGGCGAGGACGCCATGGAGGAATCGGGCGTGGATGGCCCGGATGTCGGGATGCAGGTCCCGGAGGCGGGGCAGGAGGGCGGCGGCGCGAAACGCGGACAGGGCGTTGCCGCCTTCTAGGTGGATGAAGTGCATGGATGGGAGAAACGGCCCCGCCCGGGTCGCACGACCCGGGACACCGTCCAGGAGCACGAGGCGGGTTGGCGCCTCGCGGGGCACGCGAACGTCACGGGCGGATGATCGACGGCAGGCATGGGCGATCAAGCCCGGCGTCTACCGCGGCACCGGATCGAGACGGAGGCGGAAGAAGGCGGTGGTGGCGGGGGTCGTGTCGGGGACGTCCAGTTCGAGGGCGGCGACGGGACTGGCAACGGGCTGCCAGGCGGGGGCGGCGAGGGTGGTGGCGCGTTCGAGGGTGTAGCGGTGGACGGCGGTCTCCTGCCGGAGGATGTCGTCGCGTCGAATGGCGAGCGGGCCCTGCCAGCGGGCGCGGAGACGACCGGCAGCGCGGGTGACCGAGAGGAGGCGGGGCTTGGGATGATAGCAGACGACGCCGCGCAGGGGGTGATTGAGCTGCTGGTTGGGAGTCCAGGGATCCCGGGTCCACGCGCTGAACTGGCTGTCGCCGCTGGCCCAGCTGGTGCGGTAACGCACGTATTGCTGGCCGTCGTCGTCGATCAGGTAGCCGTACGCCAGCATCCCGTGGAGGGAAGGATTGCGGTATTTGACGCCGTCGATGACGCGGGAGAATTCGTCGAAGGGCTGGAGATAGAGCAGGACGGGATAGCCGGCGTCGATTTCGGCGACGAGGTTCTCGAAGGTGAACCCGCGTCCAAACGGCGCGTTGGGGTTGAAATCGGCGAGTTGCGAGATCGAGTCGGCCTCGGCGCCACGGGAGGCGGTCCAGGCGCGCAAACCGGACTGGAGATCCGGAATGGCGCGTCCGGTGGAGGGATGGAGGTAGGTGAAGTTGGTCCGGGGCTGGCCGCCGGGATCGAAGAAGTTGAAGGCGTAGCCGTCGACATTGCCGCCGCATTCGCCGGCGAAATCAGGCCACTTCAACTGGCTGAGGCCGATGAAGTCGCCGAGACAATCGGGGGCATGCTCGGCGCGGGAACGGGTGACGAACGGATCCGGGGCGGTGCTTTCGTATTCGACCCAGTAATCGTCGATGTGCCCGGGGGAGTTGGCGGGGCGCCCGTCGCGACCCGCCTGGGAGGCCCACAGGGAGAAGATGTTCTGATTGGCCCCGAAGCTGTTGAGGGGGGCGAGGCCGGCGGCGGTGGGGCCGGTGTAGAAGTCCGGAAAGCCGTGGCGATCCCAGTAGCCCATGAGGTTGCCGGTGGCCGTGCCGAAACAGCCGGCGTGCCATTCGTAGTCGGGAACGCCGGTGAGGAGGATCAGATCGTACGGACGGGCCGTTTGGGGAAGGACCCCGAGGAGCAGGAGGGCGGCGATCCGGAGGAACCGGAGGAACCGCGAGGGGACACGCGGGGATCCGAGGTCCGCGGAGCGCGGTTCGTCTGGCAGCGACGGGTTCATTCGGAGACGTGGTTCCGCCGGGTCGGGAACGGGCGCGACGGAATCAGCCGGGGTAACCGCCGGCGATGTAGCTGTGGAGCTGCTGGATGGTCGCGCGCTGGGCGTGGATGATCCAATTGACGAGGTCACCGATGGACACCACGCCGACGACCTTGGGCCCGTCGAGGACCGGCAGGTGGCGGATGCGGTGTTCGGTCATGAGCCGCATGCATTCCGGGACGGGGGTGGCGGGGCCGACGGTGACGAGGTGGCTGGTGATGGCCTCGCGGACGAGCATCTCCTTGGAGTTGCGGCCTTGGAGGGCGACCTTGCGGGAGTAGTCGCGCTCGGTGAACAGGCCGAGCAGATGGTCGCCCTCCATCACGAGCAGCGCGCCGATGTTGCGCTCCGCAAGGCGTTCGATGGCGTGAAAGACGGTGTCGTCCGGGTCGATGGCATGGACCTCGCGTCCCTTGCTATCGAGGATGGCCGCGACGGTTCCGGAGGTTTCCATGATGGGAAGGCGGGTTGGTAGGGCGGGCGGGTTGGTGGTCCGAGACGGGCAGACAATTCCCGGCGCCACCGGCTCGGTTCGGTGATGCGCGGTCAGGGTCGACGCGGGGGCGCACCGCGTCAAGGCGGGGGACGGGAGGCCGTGCGCCGGCGGATGGCGTTGATGGGGTGGGTTTCCAGGGGGTTGCCGTGCAGCCCTTCGAACTTCGCGGGATCGAAGAGCGCGAAGCCGACCTCGAACCAGAGCGGGATGACGACGGCCTCGTCGCGGACGAGGAGGGTTTCGGCGCGGGAAAGGAGGTCCGCGCGGCGTTCGAGGTCGGCCTCGACGGCGGCGGCGCGCAGGAGGTCGTCGTAGGGCGGGTGGGACCAGCCCGTGCGGTTGTTTCCGCTGCCGGTCATGAAGAGGTCCAGAAAGGTGTTGGGATCGTTGTAATCACCGATCCAGCTGGAACGGCTGAGGTGGTACTCGAGGTTCCGTTGGGCGACGAGATACGACTTTTTTTCCATGCGCCGAATGGCGACCGGGATGCCGAGGACGGATTTCCACAGGTCGGCGATTTCGACGGCGAGGCGTTCGTTGATGCGCGAGCCGCCACCCCCGGAGCTGTCGAGCAGCAGGTCGACGGCGGGGAATCCGCGACCGCCGGGGAAGCCGGCCTCGGCAAGGAGGGCTCGGGCGGCGTCGGGATCGTGGGATTGCCCGGGCCCCCGCCGGTAGTTGGCGGTGATGGTGGGGACGAGGTGATCGGCGGGTTCCTCCCCGGAGGCGGTGATGCGGGAGACCAGACGTCGTTTGTCCGTGGCGAGGGCCAGGGCGCGGCGCACGCGGGGATCGGAGTAGGGCGGGCGGGTGACGTTGATGCGCAGGAAATACGAACCGAGCATGGGGAAGGTGTGGAAATCGGGGCGCCCGCGGAGTCGGGGCAGGAGGTCGGTGGGGACGAGCGGCTTGTCCCAGATGGTGTCGGCATCCCCCCGCAGATAGAGGTTGAGCACGGTGTTGGGATCGGTGACGGAGAGGAAGTCGACCGTCTCGCAGCCGGTGCGGGCGGCATCCCAGTAGCGCGGGTTGCGGTGGAGGCGGAGGCGGTCGTTGAGCCTCCAGAACCCGATGGAATAGGGGCCGCTGGAGGGGACCGGGTGTTGCAGAAGCCAGCGGTCGCCGTGGGCTTCGATGGCGCGGCGGGGAACGACGGTCAGGGTTTGAAAGGCGCAGAGTTCGAGGAAGTACGCGCACGGACTGTGCAGGTCGACCTCGACCGTGCCGGGATTGGGCGCCCGGAGGGCGACGGAGGCGGGATCCGGATTCCGACCCAGGTGGAAGTCCTCGGCGCCGCGGACGGGGAACAGGAGATTGGCGTACTGGCAGGCGTTGGTGGGGGCCAGCACGCGATACCAGGAATAGAGCAGGTCGGCGGCGTCGAGGGCGTCGCCGGTGGACCAGACCGCGTTGGTTCGGAGATGGAACGTGTAGCGCCTTCCGTCGGGGGAGATTTCCCAGCGCTCGGCGAGCCCGGGAAGCGCCCGGGAGGTGATGGGGTCGGGGCGGGTGAGACCTTCGAAGAGGGGCAGGACGGCGCGCAGTTCCTCGATGCCGGTGACCAGGAGGGGATCGAGCGAACTCGGCTCGGCACCGTTGAGGATGACGAAATCGGCGCGTGGCAGGGGGCGGCAGGCGGAGAGCAGGAGGCTCGTCAGCACCAGAAAACACCCGGCCCGAAAACGACGACGCGCCCCCGGCGGTGGGCCGGGGACGCGGTCGACGGGGTGCATGGCGGGCTCAGTTGCCGGACGGCTTGGCCGGCGCGGGCGCGGGCGTGGCGGGCGTGGCCGGGGGGGTCGCCGCCGGCGCCGCGGGGGCGGACGAAGTGCCGGGGGCCGGTGCGACCGGTGCGACCGGCGCCGGCGCGGTTGCCGGAGCAGGCAGCGTGATCCTGACCGGGGCGCCGGTGCTGGTCGTCACCGTCGGTGCGAGGGTGGCGACGGGGGCGGACGCAGGCGGCACGGGGGTCGGGTTGACGACGACCGAGGTGGAGATGACCGCGGGCGAATTGCTGAGCGTCAGGGGTTGGAGGCTCGATCCGGAGGGGGCGGCGGGCGGGGTGGCCGATTGGGCCGGGGTGGCGCTGGCCTTTTCCTCGATGGCGCGGTTCACACCTTGTCCGCTATTGCGCCAGTGATGGGACATCATGACCGAGAGGAGCAGGGAGAGGACCAGGAACGCACCGACCGTGTACTTGGTGATGCGGGTGAGCACGTTGCCGGAGCCGGCGCCGAGGAGCATTTCGCTCATGCCGGCACCGAACGCCATGCCCACGCCGGCTTCCTTCTTGGGGAGCTGGACGAGGACAAGGAGGATCAGGAAGAAGGAGATGAGCGCGAGGATGAAGGTGAGAAAACCGATGACGATGGCCATAACGGGGGCTGGGTTGGGGGGATGGGTGCGGTTCGGCAGCCGGGCGCGGGTGCGGGTGCGGTGCGGGTGGGGTGGGCGGCGGGATCGGCTGCTAGATGGAGTTGCGGACGATGTCGGCGA
>CAZSOV010000430.1:0-5192 GCA_964608505.1 uncultured Verrucomicrobiota bacterium | reverse complement strand
GCGGAAGATCCCCTTTCTCGACGGCGTCGAGCAGTGCCGGGGCGAGGACGGCGCGGGAACTCAATTCGCCGAGCGCGGCGTCGCGCAGCGGGGTCGGCCAGGCATCCCACGTATTCCGGGCGAGCCAGGAACGCGCGGTGTCGGCGAGCCCGAGGCGGCCCACGGCCCGAACGGCGGCCACGGCAAGTTCGACGGGGACCGAAGCATCCCGGGTCAGCGTGGCGAGGATCGGGCCGCCGGTGGCGGGATCGAGCTCGCCGAGGAACTCGACCGCATCCAGACGCCGGTGCGGGGGGAGGGCGGGATCGGCGGCTTCGCGGGCGGCCTGGGTGCCGGCGGCATGCCAGGCTTCGCGAAGAGCGGCCGGGAGCGGTCCGGTGGATTCGAGGTGACGCAGGAGGGCGAGCAATCCCCCCTGCCCGCGACTCCGCCAGCCGACGAGCACGCCGCGCAAGGCGGGGCGCACCCAGGCCGCGGCGGACCGGGTGGGCGCGGTGGCGAAGGCCAGGAAGCCGGTCAACGGCCCCGCGGGCAGGCCCGCGACCAGGCGTCCGAGATCGACCATGGTCGCCTCCACCGCCGCGGGGTCGGCTTCGGTTCGGGAGACCAGGGCTTCGGCAAACGGGATCTCGCGCCCGTTCAAGCCGCCGAGCACGGCGGCGCGCGTCCAGCGGTCGGCGCCGTCCCGGGCCGCCACCCGGGCCAGCGCGGGAACGACCACCTCCGCGTCCCGGTGCTCGCCCGCGACCAGGGCGAACTCGAAGCGGGCGGCGGGGCTGGGATCCTCGGCCCACCAGAACAGGAGATCCTGGGGCACGCCCGGCAGCGGATCGCGCGGCTCGTTCCGGGCGAGGGGACGGACGATCCAGCGTTGGAGGACGCGCCACGCCGCGATGCGGACGGTCGGTGATTCGTCCAGCGTGCACCGGAACCACGCGCGGATCGCGCGACGGATCACGTCGGCGGGACGACTTTCCGCGCCGGTTCCGGGGCTGGCTTCCAGGGCGAGGGCCAGCAGCTGGACGCGCCGTGCCGCCTGCCAGGATTCCTGCCCCGGCGCGTCCTGCGCGCGGCGGCGGATGCTGCTCCAATGGGGGTCCGGCGGTTGCCGGTTCGGATCCGGATTCGCGGGCAGGGCCACGGCCAGGATGGCGTCCGGACCGCGTTCCACCAGGAGCCGGTACGCGGTTTCGCGCGTCCAGCCGTTCGTCGCGCCGAGCATCGCGAACCAGCCCGCCGGGTCGGAGGAGCCCGGCAGGGGCGTCCGGATCAGGGGTCGGGCCCCGCGCACGCGCCAGATCCGACCACGATCCTTGCCGGCGTCGAAGTCGAGTTTCCCGCGGACGTCCTCCGGCAGGTAGGCCGGGTGATCGATGATCTTGCGGTACATGTCGACGAGGTAGAGGGCGCCGTCGGGACCGGTCGCGGCGAAGACGGGGCGGAACCAGGGATCGCGGGAGGCGAGGAAGTCGCGACCCTGGGGAACGGGGCGACTGCGGAAGGTGGGACCGTCGGGTTCGGCGAGTTGGCGTTGGACGAGGTTCTGAGCGGGTTCGCAGACGAACCAACTGCCCGAAAAGCCCGGGCCGAGGGCCTCGCCGAAATACTGGTGAATGCCGCAGGCGGCGGTGAAGGTGCCGGCATGCGGCGCCGCGAGGAGGTCGGGAATGAACCCGGCGGTCGTCAGGTCGGGGCTGATCGGGAACACCCGGGCCTCGTAGCCGGCGGGGGACACGTTCTGGACGAGGTCCGACATGGGCAGGCCCGGATGGCGGGCCCACCACCGCGGGCCCACGACGACGTGCATGAGCGGGTTCCGGTTCGAGACGGTGAACCGGCGGCCCAGGTCGTCGAGCACCTGGCCGAATTGCGCGTTGCCGCCGACGGCTTCCGCGGCAGAACCGTCGGGGCGGAATCGGAAGTCGCCTCCCGCGAGATCAACCGGGGGGAGGTGGGTCCATTTGGGGGAATGCACGACTCCGCCGACAAGGCCGCGGGCGACGTAGATCCAGCCATCGGGGCCAAGCACGGGATAACAGGCGCGGAGCTGGGTGGTCTGGTGGGTGGCGAAGCCGGTCCACCACACTTCCCGCACGTCGGCGCGTCCGTCGTGGTTGGTGTCGGCCAGCCAGAGCAGATCGGGGGCGTCCGTCACGAGCCAGCCGCCGCGCCAGGGCATGAGACCGTTGGGAAAGCCCAGGCCACCGGCGAACTCGCGCCGGCGCTCCATGTGCCCGTCGCCGTCGTCGTCAATCAACTCGACCAGCGCGCCGACCGGGGGAATGCCGGGTTTCGGCCCGACGGGATAGCCTGGGTTCTCGGCGACGAAGAGACGGCCGTGCTCGTCCCACGCCATGGCGGAGGGGGATTTCACGACGGGCTCGACGGCGACGTTTTCGAGGACCAGACCCGGTTCGAGTTCGAAGGTGGGCCGTGCTTCGGCGACGGAGAGCGGGAGGTCGCCCGGAGCGGCTGCGGACAGGGCGGACAGGGCGGACAGCCCCAGGGCGGCGGCAGCCACGGCGGCGCGGATGCGGCCGACGAACATCGCATGGAATGGGGGTCTGCGCTTCATAGTGCGGCGTCCCGGACGCGGGGGCGCGCGTCGAGCAGTTGGCGGGGGGTGATGCCGCGGCGATCCGGACGATCCAGCTGCGCGCCGGACTTCATGAGGGCCGGGATCAGGCGGTCGGATTGGGGATGCAGCACGGCACGATGCAAGGGCGTGCGACCCTCGGCGTCGACGGCATTGGGGTCGACGCCTTTCCCGACGAGTTCCTCGACGAGCGCATCGAGGTCGGGCGCGGACGCGAGGGAGTGATCGGGCTGGCAGACGAGGTGGAGGACGTTTTCGCCGAGGGCATTGGTGGCGCGGGCATTCGCGCCAAGGCGGGCGAGTTTGCGGGCCAACGCGGGATGGCCGTGGCGCCAGGCCGCGAGCAGGGCGGTGTCGCCGGTTCGATCCCTCCATTCCAGATCCCGTCCGCCGGCACGGAGCACGCGGATCAGGCCGGGGACGCTGCCGCGGGTTTCGTCGGGCTGGGTGCGGGCGGACCACGAGCGGGAGACGGGACCGCCGGGGATGGTGCCGAGGCCCTCGCGCGAATCGACAAGCCAGGCGATTTCCGTCGGACGCAGTCTGCGGGCGAGGGAATGGAGGAGTGAACCGCCGGCGGCGTTGGTCGCGGCGACGTCGCATCCGGCGAGCGCGACGAAATCCACGGCGGACAGGCTGGGGACCCAGCGCGGGGATTCGGGAGCCAGGCCCCAGTCGTGGAGCCAGGATTTGAGGGCCATGGGCAGGCCTTCGAAGAGCCGGCAGGCAAGGCTGCCGGGCGGCAGGTAGGAGCTTTCGCCGGCGCGTTCAAAGAGCCGCCAGAGCACGGGATCCCCGTGCGCATCCCGGAGGCCCGTCGGCACGCCCCGTGCCGCGAGCGCCTCGGCGAGATTCCATTCGCCCGTGGAGAAGGCGAGGCCCAGCAGTTCCGCGGCAAAATCGCCGCGCGGATCGAAGCGGCGGAAGGCGTCGAGATGAAGGTCGACGAGCCGCAACGTGTCGGAGGCCCACGGGGACCGGGGATCGCGGAGGATCGCGGTGGCGCGTCGGGAGCGCAGATCGCCGGGGACCGTCAGGAGTTGCCGGAGCGCGGCCTGACGGACGTCGTCGGCCAGGGACCCGGCGTGAGCCAGCAGGAGGCGCGTGGCATCCGGGCTGTAGCCGGCGAGGGCCAGGGGATTGAGGCCGGCGCGGTTGGTGATGCCCAGCGGCGCGCCGAGGCGGAGGAGAATGGGCGCGGTCGGGCTCGGCCAGCCGGCCACGGCGAGATGCAGCGGGGTCTGTCCGGCGAGATTGGTCGCGGAGAGGTCGGCGCCGCGTTTCGCGAGCCATTCGACGGTCGCGGGTTCGTTGCCGAGAACGGCCCAGTGCAGGAGGGAGCGCCCCTCCGCATCCCGTGCGGCGAGCGACTTCGGGTCGGCGCGCACGGCGGTTTCGAGGAAGGCGAGATCGCCGAGTCCCGCCGCGGCGAACGCATCCATGGGGCAGCCGGCCCGGACGAGGAGCGCGGCGGTCTCGAGCTTGGCGGGGCGGGGCAGGGAACGGCCCTCGTCCAGGGCGAGGAAGGACGGCGCGAAGCGGATGGGTATGGCGTCGGGTGGATCCGGGGGTTCGGACCGGCGTCGGGCCACCTCGTGGAGGGCGTGGAGACCGTGGCGGTTGCGGATCGTGACGGAAACGCCGCGGGACAGGAACACGTGCAGCGCGTGGGTCGCGCCGAGGCCGGCGGCGGCATGCACGAGGGTGTTCCAGGACGCACTAGCCTGGAATTCGGGACGCGCGTTGGTGAGCGCGAACTCGAGCCAGGCCAGGGGGATCCGGGTGCGCGCGTACGCGAGGAGGTCGGTGTCGGGATCGGCGGAGGCGGGGCCCAGCAGGTTCGCGCCGCGTTCCAACAGGGCGAGGATCAGTTCGCCCGCCATCTCGCCGGCGGTGCCGTGAGGGCCATCCCGGGAAGCAACCCGTTGCAGGGCCGCGAGGATGGGTGCGGTCTCGGAGCGCGCCATCTCGTTGGGATCGGCGCCGCCGCCGAGCAGGAGGCGCACGAGAGCGGTTTGTCCCCCGGCCACGGCGAGATTCAGCGGCGATGCGGACGTGGGGGCGGGTGGGGTTTCCCCGGTCGCCGCGAGGCCTTGATCCACGAGGAACCGCACCAGCGAGGACGCATTGCGCTTTACCGCCCACGCCAGGGGCGAGTCGAAGCCGACCTGATACTGCCGCAGGTGGGAGCGGTGCCGCCGGCATATCTCCAAGAGCTCCGCCTCGTCGCCGCGTTCGAAAGCCTCGTCGAGTTCCACCCGGGCCCGGGCCAAGTCGCCGTCCGCGGGCGGGTCGGTGTCCGTCTCCGGCACCGTCGCGGGCGGGTGCCGGGTGGCGGGCGGCACCGGTTCGGCTGCGGTCCCCACGAGGGCGAGAGTGGCTCCGAGCACGGACAGAACGAGGCGCCGGAGGGAGCCGAGCCGGCGCGTGCCCCCGGAGCGATGGTCGTTCCGCACCCTGATCGAACCCACGTTCATGTCCGCGGCCAGGAGGTATCCGGGATCACGGCAGCGGCTTCAACTTGATGTTCTTGAACCAGCAGGGCGCGCCGTGGTCCTGCAAGCCCAGGTAGCCTTGGGTCGGGTGGTCGCGCCAG
>CAZSOV010000429.1:0-5212 GCA_964608505.1 uncultured Verrucomicrobiota bacterium | reverse complement strand
ACGGGGAGGCGGTGGCGGGGAAGCGGCGAGCGAAGGAAGGGATTCGATCGCTGGTAACGGCGCTGCAGCAGGGGCGGGAGGAATCGCCGGGCAAGTCATTGGAGGTGTATCGCCTGTGGGTCTTCCGGGAAGGCGACGAAGGACGCGCAGGGGTGGGCGAGGATGGTCGTCCGTTGCGGGGCTCGCTGTCGCGGGAGGGGGTGGTGGAGGTGCTGGCGGGGAACGGGAAGCTGCCGTTGGGCGAGTACCTGCGGTGTCGGGTGCGGTATTTCACGGCGGGGGCGGCGTTCGGGAGCCGGGAGTACGTGGAAGGGATCTTCGGGGCATACCGGGCGCGGTTCGGGAAGAAGCGGCGAAGCGGGGCCCGGCGGGTGCGGGGTTTGGAGGGGACGGAGGCGTTCGTCTTGCGGGATCTGAAGAAGGCGGTTTTCGGATAGCACGCACGACGCGTTCCCGGCGCGCGAGAACGCGAACCACGGTCGGCAGGGACTCCGCGTGCGGGCCTGGCGCCCTCAAGGGGGAAAGCCGGTGTCGGCCTCGCCGAGGTCACGCGTCGGAGGGCGTGGAGAACAGTTCCCGAAACGCGACCTCCGCCCGGTGCGACAACTCCGTTTCGGCGCGCCCCAGCGAGGCCGCCAGGGCGCGCTGGATCCAGGGGAGGTTGGCTGGATGATTCCATGTCCTGCCGTCGGCGCCCGCGAAGGGGCGCGAAGGCTCCGACGAGACGAAGGCGCCCGCGGGATCCAAGAGCTCCACGCGTTCCGGCGGACGCTGGTCCGGGGCGTCGGTTTCGACGAGCAGGCGATGCGGCGGCACGACCCGAAACACGTCGAGCTGGCGCGCCTTGCGGGGGTGAAGGAAGTAACCGGGAAACGAGAAGCGCGCGCCCAGTCGGGCCAGGGGGACGACCATCTCCGCGGGACCGCCATAACTGTGCAGGAGGAATCCGCGGGCGGGCACGGGGCCCGCGCGCAACAGCGCGTGCATTCGGCCCCAGGCCTGCAGGCAGTGAATACTGGCGGCCACGTTCCGCGCCGCGGCGAGGGTCAACTGCTCCCGAAACACCTCCTCCTGCTCCGCCAGGGGGGCTGCCTGGAGCGGCGCGAGATCCGGGGCCACCCTGGCCCGCACGCCGGGCGGAGATTCCAGAATCCAACGGTCGATGCCGATCTCGCCGACCACCGCGCCGGGAGTCGTGTCCAGGCGTCGGTCCAATTCCCTTCGCCAAGCCCCCGTCCGTTCGGGCAGGTACCACGGGTGGAGGCCGAAGGCGGGGATCACGAAGCCCGGATGGCGCCGCGCCAGAGCGGCCACAGCTTCCCAATCGGCCTCGCAACTCCCATTCACCACCATGGCCCGCACCCCCGCGGACCGGCAGGCCTCGACCAGTTCCGCCTGCCGTCCGGCGAACCGGTCGTCCTGCAGGTGGTTATGGGCGTCGTAGCAGTGCATCGGCGGCGAATTCCCGAATCAGCTCCCGGATGCGCAGGATCGTCCGGCGACGGTTCTCCGAGAACTGACGCATCAGCCCGGTTCCCTCGAGGAACTCCGGCTCGACCGCCGCGACCTCCCGGGGCGGACGCCCGTCGTAGATTTCGCACATCAGCCCCGCGACGGCCTTCAGAATGCTCGCGTCCGAATCGCAGGAGAACCGGCAGGTTTCCCCCTCGATCCACCCCTGGAACCAAACCCGGGCCGCGCATCCCGGCACCAGCCGATCCTGGGTCCGACGGTCGACATCCATCCCGCCCCGATGGCGCGCCCGCTCCACCACCCAACTCATCCGCTGCTGGGGGTCGCGCAATGCCCCCAGCCGCGCGACCAGCGCCGCCTGGCGCTCGGCGCAGCTTCCCGCCCAACCATCGTCCTCCGCCATTTGCCTTGCCGCGTGTCGCATGCCTGTCGACGTCGAACCGTCCCGTTCCCGGACCGTGCCGAAACGCCGTTCGCCCGTCAAAGTCGCAGCCCGCCGTTGCGCGGCCCGGGCTCGGATTTTCCTTTTGCCACCCCGGTCGCCCGCCGGAAACACTGGCGGGCATGCTCGATCCGATTCCGGTGGTCATCGGCATCGACGGCGGCGCCACCTACAGTTTCGGCGTTGCCGTCGATTTCCAGGGACGCGCGCTGGCCGCCGCGAAGTCCGGTTCCCTTAATTTCTTCGGCACCAGTCTGCAGGAGGCGCGCCGCAGCCTGACCGAGATCGTGCGCACCCTGGAGACCGCGTTGCCCATCGGCAACCGCGTGCACAACACCGTCATCGGCAGCGCCGCCCTCTTCTCGGAGGCAACGCCGCGGGAAAAGGAGCTGCTTTGTCGCGGCATCACCCGGCTGGAATCCACCCGGCTGGTCAGCGATGTCATGACCGCGTACCACGCGGCCGGTCTCGGGCGCCCCGGCGTGCTGGTCATCGGCGGCACGGGCTCCAGCTTTCTGGCCCGCAACGAGGAGGGCCAGTACGCCCAGGTCGGCGCCTGGGGCCACCTCCTTGGGGACGAGGGCAGCGCGTACTGGATCGGGCGCGAGTGCATCCGCGCCGCCATCGCGGCCTCCGAAGGCTCCGGGCCCGCCACCTGCCTCCTCGACGTCGTGCTCGCCTGGTTCGACGTCAAGAACCTCACCGACATCGTCCCCGTCATCTATTCCCCGAAATACTCCAAGGACCGCTTCGCCGCCTTGGCCGGGCAAGCCGCCCAGCGTGCGGATCCCGGGGATCCGTTGTGGCTCGACATCTGCCAGCGCGCCGGCGCCGAACTGGCCCGCCAGGCCGTCGCCGCGGTCCGCCTGGTTGACCTCCGCCTTCGCCCCGTTCCCGTGTGGCTCAACGGTTCGGTCGTGCGTCGCAACGTCGTCGCGCGCGAGAGTCTCTTCCGGCACATCCAGGCCGAGATTCCGGCCGTCGAAACACCGATGCTCCTCGCCCCCCTGCTGGGAGCGGCCGCGCTCGCCCTTTCCTCCGCCGGCGTCGAACTCTCGCCGGAGCTGCTCGAACGCCTGCGGACCACCTACGAAACCGTCAGCTCGCCTCCAGGCCCGCCGTCACCCGGATGATCCGGGACAGCGGCGTCCGCGGTCGGAACCCCGTGACCCGCTCCAGCTTCTCGAGCGCGGGCCGACGTCGTTGCATGTCCTCGAAGCCGGGTGCCGCATAGGCTTTCTCGTAGGGAACCAGCTCCACGCCGGACCCGGAGCCCGTCTCGGCGATGACACGCGCCGCCAGATCCGCAATCGACACCTCCTCGTCGTTCCCCACGTTGAACACCTCCCCCGCCGCCGCGGGTGTCCGGGTCAGCCGCAGCAGCGCCTCCACCACGTCCGCCACGAGGCAGAAGCACCGCCGTTGCGTTCCCGTCCCGAACACACGAAGCGGACGTCCCTCCCGGGCGGCCTCGATGAAGCGCGGCAGCACCATGCCGTACCGGCCCGTCTGCCGCGGTCCGACGGTGTTGAACAACCGGGTGATCACCACCGGATGCCCATGTTCCCGCGCGGAGGCCAGGGCAAGGAACTCGTCCATCAACTTCGAACACGCATAGCTCCAGCGCATCAGGTGCGGCGGCCCGATCAGGAGATCGTCCTCCTCCCCGAACACGTCCCGCTGGCTCTTGCCGTAGACCTCCGACGTCGACGTGAACAGCACCGGCGTCCGGGCCCGTGCCGCGGCGCGGAGCACCGCGTCCGTCTCGGCGAGGTTGTTGTGGATCGTGGCCGCCGGGGCCCGCACGACCAGGTCCACCCCCACGGTCGCTGCCAGGTGGAAGATCCAGGCTGCCCCCGCCGCCAACCGGTCGAGATCCGCGCATTCCGACACGCGGTTTTGGATCACCTCCAGCCGGGGATCGTCCCGCACCGCCGCCAGGTTCCCGAGCGAACCCGTCGAACAATCGTCCACGACCACGACCCGGCACCCCTCGGCCAGCAGACGCTCGACGAGATGGCCGCCGATGAATCCCGCCCCGCCGGTCACCACGACATGTCCGCGTCCGCCGCTCATGCCGCCACGCTACGCCGGGGCCCCGGTTTGCCGCGAGCTCCGGGAACCGCCCCGCCGCGCGGCGAGGAAGGGCTTCCCTGCGGTGCCGCGAAAGGCTATGCAAAACCCGTGCCGGCGCTCCATCGCAGCGGGGAGATCATGCTCGGCGGCATTGCCGCCTCCCCGGGGGTGTGCCGGGGCAAGGCCCTGGTCGTCGGCTCCACCCAGGGCGACATCGTCCGCCGCCGCATTGCCCCCGGGGAGGTCGACGCCGAGATCCACCGCCTGGAGGCCGCCCTGGTCCGCACCCGCGGGGAGGTGGAGGAACTCCAGCGCCAGCTGGCCCGGGCCATCGGCACCAAGGACGCCGCCATCTTCGAGGTCCACCTCCTCATCCTCGAGGACCCCGCGCTCCTGAGCGAATCCTCCCGGCGCATCCGCGAGGAATGCGTGAATGCGGACGCCGCGTTCGGCGACGTCGCGCGCCAGTTCACGGAGACCATGGCCGCGTTGGACGATCCCTATTTCCGGGAGCGCGCCGCCGACATCCGGGATGCCACCCAGCGCGTGGTGAATCATCTGGCGGGACGGGATTCATCGCATGCCCCGCCGGTCCTCGCCGAGCCGGTCATCATCATCAGTCATGACCTGACCCCCTCGACCACCGCCCAGCTGGATCGATCGAAGGTGCTTGGGTTCGCGACGGACGTGGGCAGCCAGACCTCGCACACGGCGATTCTCGCGAAGTCCCTCGGCATTCCCGCGGTCGTCGGGTTGCACGAGGCCTGCCGCAAGATCCAGACCGGCGACCAACTGTTGCTCGACGGCCATACGGGCGCGGTTTTCGTCAATCCGACGGATCAGACGCTGTTCGAGTACGGGCAGCTGGCCCGGCGCCAGGTGCAGTTCGAGGAGCGCCTGCGCGAGATCCGGGACATGCCGGCGGTCACGCTCGACGGCAAGCGGATCACGCTCTCCGCGAACCTCGAACTGGCCGAGGACTGCGCGGCGGTTCTGGAGGCCGGAGCCGAGGGCGTGGGCTTGTTTCGCACGGAATACCTGTTCCTGCACAATCCGGGCCTGCCCGACGAGGAGGCCCAGTACGAGGCCTACCGGACCGTCGCGGTCGCGATGAATCCCCACCCGGTGATCATCCGCACCCTCGACATCGGCGGCGACAAGTTCATCCCGCACCTTCCGATGCCCAAGGAGGTCAACCCGTTCCTCGGCTGGCGCGCCATC
>CAZSOV010000428.1:0-5213 GCA_964608505.1 uncultured Verrucomicrobiota bacterium | reverse complement strand
CCAGATGGCCCGCTGCTACGGCATGGCGATGGAGGAGTTTCTGAAGCTCGGGCTAGCGTGGTATCAGCGGTCGGCCCACCTCGAGTTCAAGCGTTCCCTGCGCATGGCCGAGCGGTTCACGGTCACGACATGGATCGATGACCTGCAGCGGGATACGGTCCTGGTCCGGTTCGAGATCCGGCGCGCCCAGAACCAGAAAATCTGCTGCGACGGGCACTGCCACTACACCCTCGTCAAGGTCGCCACCGGAAGGGGGGAGCCCATTCCGGATTGGATCGCCGCCAAATATGCCGTCTGAACCCGACTCCCCCGTCCGTCCACCCCCCGCGCCCGAAACGACGCCAACCCCGCGCTCGCCGGGACGACTGATCGCGCTGGTGCTGATGGCGGGATTCCTGCCCGCCCTGTGGATCCTCAACGCCTGGACGCCGCGTCCCAGGAATCTCGGCGTGCGGAACGGATTGCTGGCGGCCTGTCCGGATTCGCCGAATTGCGTCAATAGCCAGCAACATGCGGACGAACTCCACGGAATCCCTCCCCTGGCCTTCCGCGACACGCCCGCCGAGGCCAAGGCCCGGCTCAAGGCCGTGATCGGGCGCCAACCGCGCACGAAGCTCGTGCAGGAAACCTCCGACTACCTCCGATACGAGTTCCGCACCCGGTTCTGCTACTTCGTCGACGACGTCGAGTTCCACGTCGACGGCATCGCGAAGGTCGTGCACGTGCGGTCCGCATCCCGCCTCGGGCATTCCGACCTCGGAACCAACCGGCGCCGGATCGAGGCCCTGCGCGCGCAATTCGAGCCACCCCGGCCCCCGCCCGCCGCGGCACCGCAGGGCGATTGACGAAGTCCGGAGCGCGACTGCGATGTGGGGCCGGCGAATGCGGAGTCGCCAGTGTCTCCTTCCTCCTTCCGCCGCCTCGATCACCCCGCGACCCGGCTTTCGAGGGCCCCCGCGCTGTTCCGACAATTCCTCGTGACTCCGGCCTGCCCCTCGGGCATGAGAACGACGGTCCCCCGTCCGCCATGCCCATGCCCATGCCCATGACCGCCCCCAACGACGTCCGTCCGTGCCCACGCCCGAGTTCCCGCCCCGGCGGGTTCACACTGATCGAACTGCTCGTGGTCATCGCCATCATCGCGATTCTCGCCAGCATGATGCTGCCAGCCCTGTCCAAGGCGAAGGCCAAGGCCCAGGGCGTCAAATGCATCGGCAACCTTCGCCAGATGGGTCTCGCCCTGATCACGTTCAGCGACGACGCCGGCCACTACCCCGTCGGCATCAACGCCAGCCGCAACAACTCCTGGATCTGGCCATCCCAACTGCGGGAGCACGTGGGCATGGGACGCAGCGCCGACCTTTTCAAGTGCCCGACCGCGCCGCAGAAGGCCCAGTGGAAGGTCGAGTTTGGCAGCGGTCTGCCGGCGGAGGACGGTTACCTGGCCGACGAAGTCCATCTCGTGCCGGGTGGCCGGAACTTCATGAGCTACGGCTACAACGTGTGGGGCGCCTACGCCGGCCTCACGCCGAACCAGGGTCTGGGCGTCTACAAGGGCGACCCGGTCTGGGGCGAAACCAAGCCCTCCGCCGTCCTCAACCCGTCCGAGATGATCGCGCTCGGCGACAGCAACTGGGACCTGAAACGCAAGGGCGACCCCGACTGGAGCGGGTTCATCGGCATGTACGAGGAACGTCAATGGCCCCTCGACCACCACAACCGCCGCGCCAACATCCTCTTCTGCGACGGCCATGTCACCGCCGAGCGCCGCACCGATCTCGCGGCCCAACTGCACCAGGACCGGGGCCAGAAGGAGCGCGTCGCCCGCCGCTGGAATCGCGACAACACCCCGCACCTCCCTTGAATCTGCGCGCTTGTTGCCGTCCACGGACAATCTAGCATCGCTCCCATGCGTACGGTTGTGCTCCTGCTTGCCGCTTTGGTCGTGGCCGTCGGCGGGTCGCGGTCCGCGCCGGCCCAGACCGGCGCCTTCGGAGTCGAAGTCTCTTTGGAGGAGAAGATCTTCCTGCCCGGCGAGGACATCGTCGTGGCGGTTCGCGTGTCCAATCTGTCGGGACGTCCCGTGGTCTTCGGCGCGTCCACGAACTGGCTGACCTTCTACGCCGAATCGAAGGCCGGGCGCGTGGTGGCCCGCCTCGGACAGGTCCCCGTCCAGGGCGAGTTCACGCTCGAATCCGCCAAGGCGGGCACGAAATGGTGGAACCTCCAACCCTACTTCGAATTCGACGAACCGGGACCCTACAACCTGTACGCCGAACTCCGCCTGCCCGGCTGGGAGGAGCGCCTGGTCAGTGAGCCCGTCGACATCCAGATCCAACCCTCGCGCAAGATTTGGGAGATGGCCTTCGGGGTCCCGCAGGCCGAGGGCGCCACCAACGCCGCGCCCGAGATCCGCCGCTACTCCCTCCAGTCCGCCACCCGCGCCAAGGAGCGCAAACTCTACGCCCGGGTCACCGACGAGGACGAAACCCGGATTTTCCGCGTCGTGCTCCTGGATCGCCTGCTCTCCTTCGCCAACCCGGAACAACAACTCGACATCCACAGCCGGCTCCACGTCCTGTTCCAGACCTCGGGAAACCTCTACACCCACTGCGTTCTGGACCCCAACGGCACAATCGTCCTCCGAAACCGCCACGAGATCACGCCCGCCGGAAGGCCCCGTCTGGCCAAGGACGTCGCCGGCAACATCGTCATCCGAGGCGGTCGCCGCTTCCCGACGCCCGACGACGTCCCGCCCTACGTCCCGCCCCCGCAAATCGCGCCCACCAACCTGCCGCCCGCAGGCGTCGTCACCAACGCACCCGCCAAGTCGGGCGCGAAGCAAAAGAAGCCTTCCCGGCGCCGTTCGGAAAAGGAGAAGACGGGATCGAACGACTGATCGGGCAGGTCCCGCAAGCCTGCCGCGCCCCCGTCGCAGGGAACGGACCCGGCGGTTTCGACCCGGCGCCGGCGGTTTCAGTGTCCGGAGTGCGTTCCCCCCTGGGGTGCCTGGGGTCCCATCCGCCGCAGGGTTCCCAACTCCGCCGCAATGGCGAGGATCTTCGCCGAGGCTTCCGGCAGATCGGACGTCACGTAGTCGTGATGTCCCGAACCGTTGAGTTTCGACCGGATCAACACGGAGGTGGCGCCCGCCGCGCCGGCCATGTCGGCGTCCATCCACTTATCGCTGACCACGAAGCTGTGATCGAGATCGATCCCGTAGCGGCGCGCGGCCTCCTGCAACAATCCCGGCATCGGCTTCCGACAGGGACACCGGTCGTCGGGCGCGTGCGGACACACGAGGACCTCCTTCAATCCCAGCTTCTGCACGAGCAGGGCATGCATCAAGTCCAACTCCCGCCGCGTCGGTCCCTCGCCCGAACTCACGCCCGGCTGGTTCGTCGTCGCGAAGAGCAGGAACCCCGCGTCCCGCAGCGTCGCCAACGGAGCGGACACCTCGTCGCACACGCGGAAATCCTCGAAACGCGCCGGCGCTCCGTTCCCGTTCTTGGACTGTACCAAAACCCCGTCCCGCTCGAAAAACACCGCAGCTCTCATGGCTGCGGCATCCTGGGTCCCCCGCCGCCGGGCCCACAACCCCAAATCCATGGCGCGCGGGACTTCGCCGTCCCGGCCTCGTTGCTTGCCCGCGCGTGCCGACCTGCCCCCGCATGCTTGGGCCCGGAACGCGTGCCTGCTAGCGTGCCGCGGTGCACATCAAGTCCTGGTTTCCCACCTTCATCTACCAAGCCCCGCTCGGACGTGCCGGACGCTCCCGGTTCAACGCCGAGTTGCTCCGCGAGTGCTACCAGATCAGGGACCACGACGAGGCGGGGCGTCGCTGGTCGAAGAAGAATTACCTCGGCGGATTCACCTCCTACGGATCCCTCTGCCGGCTCCACAAGATGTCATCCACCTTCATGGACCTCGAGCGGCTCATCCACCGCCACGTCCTCCGCTTCGCCCGGCACCTCGACTTCGACCTCGAAGGACGCGACCTGGCCATGACCGATTGCTGGGTCAACATCATGCCCCATCGCACCGTCCACAGCCTCCACCTCCATCCCAACTCCACCCTCAGCGGCACGTACTACGTCCGCACGCCCCGCGGCTGCTCCAACCTCAAGTTCGAGGACCCGCGCCTGAGCAAGTTCATGGCGGCTCCACCCCGCGTCGCCGAACCCCGCCCCGAGAACCGGCCTTTCGTCTCCTACACGGCCCGCACCGGCACGGTGATCCTGTTCGAAAGCTGGATTCGGCACGAGGTCGGCGCCAATCCCGCCGCCACCGAGCGCGTGAGCATCAGTTTCAACTACAACTGGTTCTAGCAACCTCCCCAACCCAACCCCCGGCCTCGGACCGGCCCGCCTCGGCTCAGCCTGCCCATTCCCATCCCGGACGCACCGGGCGCAACTCCAGTTTCCGGTCCGCCTCGGCATCCCCCACGAACGCCTCGGACCGCGGATCGAATCGCAGCTCCCTCCCCAGTCGCGCCGCGATGTCGCTCACGTGACACAACAGGTCGGCCTGCACCGATTCCTCGATCGAACACACCGCGGGACGCCGCAACAGGATCGAGTCGATCCAATCCCCCTGGTGGGAGTTGCTCCTGCGGGCCAGGAAACCGCCTTCGGCGATCCGCTCCTCCCCCAGGCTCTCCGGGTGCGTTCGCAGCCCGCCGCGATGCACCTCCACCCAGCCCTCCGTCCCGACAAACGCCGTCCCGTGGCCTTCGATCTTCCCGTACTTCGCGTCCCAGTCCGCGAAATCGGTCAGGTCGTTCCTCGCCTCGTAGACGTTCGGAGTCCCCCGGTAGCGCATCGTCACCCCGTCCGCGAATGCGAAGCGCAGATCCCACGCGACTGCCGTGTTCCCCGCTCCTTCGGTCGGGATGATTCCCCGTCCGCGGATCGTCATCGGGCCCGCCATCATCCCGGGATGCCCCCACAGCGCGATGTCGAGCGGATGCACGCCCCAACCCGCGATGAAGCCCAACGCGAAATCCGCCTGGTACCACCACGTCTTCCAGGCGTTCGTCTCGGGCCGATCCGCCGCCCGCCCGTCCGTGTAGGGCGACCACGGCACCGGTCCCAGCCAGGACTCGTAGTCCAACCCCAGATCCGACGGAGCCCGGGTCGGCACCGTCGAACCGCCCGGACGACTCGCCGGCGCCCAGACGTGGCTCGCGGCGCTTGAGCGACTGCACCAGCTCG
>CAZSOV010000427.1:3530-5228 GCA_964608505.1 uncultured Verrucomicrobiota bacterium | reverse complement strand
GCTGACGATCACGCCCGCCTCATTCGACACCCGCACCGAGTACGCCCCGGCGTCCGTCACTTGAACCGTGCCCAACGTCAACGTGGCCGCCGTCGCCCCCGCGAGTTCCGCGCCATCCCGCAGCCATTGGTACGCCAGCGGCGCCGTGCCGGTCGCGATCACTTCGAACGTCACGGCCTCCCCCATCACCACGCTGCGCGCGGACGGCGGCATCGTGATCAGGGGCGGATCGACCCGCGGGGAGGTGGCCAGGCGGTAGTTCAAGTGGGCGCGGCCCCGGGCACCGTTCACCCCGTCCACCGCCACCAGGTAGCTGCGTCCCGGCTCGGCATCGAATTGGACGCGGCTGGTGCCGGCGGCACCTCCCCCGTTGTCGTCGCAGACGACCGACCTGAGGCTGGCATAGCCGACCAACGGCGCGTCGTACGTGTAGACGGCCAGCACGGTGTCGAAACTGCTGCCGTCGGTATCAAGGGTCAGGGTTCCGCGGGCCGGCGGCTGGTAGACGAACCAATAGGAGGCCCCGCCGCTAACCCCGCAATGAACCGGCTCCCCGGGTTCGCGGGCGGCCTGGATCGTGTGGAACACCTGAACGCCGTTGTAACCGCGGGAGACCCCGACATTCGCCAGGGCCCGGGCCCGCCGGGCGGGGGAGGCCTTCGTCCCGGACGCGAGCGCGGGTGCCACGCCGCGTCCGACCAGGGGCGAGTCCACCGCGTCGAGAAGTCGGTCCCGCGCCAGGGCGGAAATCTCCCCCTCCGAGTTCACCTGAAGTTCGATGGGATCGCTCGTGAACCGGATTGCCCCCGAGGTGATGCGCAGCTGGTAGCGCCCGACGTTGGAGAGCTGGAAATTGGGGATCGTGAGCGTGTCCGATTCGGCGCCCAGCACGTCGTCGCCGTTCAGCAACCAGGCCAGCTTCACGTCGTCCCCGGCCTGGAGGGCCACCGTCAGCGTCACGTCGTCCCCGACCCGCAGCGCGCGATCCGGGGGCAACGCGAGGATGACGGGCAGCGGATCGTCCGTGGCCAGCAGGTCCCAGCGCAGCCGGGCATCCCCGGTGGCGCCGTCGTAACCGTCCACGGCGATCTCGTAGGTGGTTCCGCCCCGGACCCCGAACTGGACCTGCTTGCCGAGCGAACTGCTCCGGTCATCCGCCCGGGCCACCTCGCGCAGACGGTCGAGCGGTGGCTTGTCCGGATTCCCGGCCTCGAGGAGGTACACCGACAGCAGGGTGTCGAAGTCGCTGCCGGTCGTCTCGAACGTGGCGATTCCCGTGGACGGTGCGGTCCAGGACATCCAAAGCGAGTGGCCCCCCGTCCGGCGCCCATGGCGGGGTTCGAACGGCTCCACCGAGGCTCCCGAACTGTCGCCACGCGCCGCCCCGGATTTCGAGGTCGCGGTTTCCCGGGCGTCGAAGCGATCGACGAGGTCGGCGGCCCACAGGCGACCGAAACACGCCAACCCGAGGCATCCGACGACGACGAGGACCGGCCAGGACGGCCGGCTTCGCGCGGGATCGGACAGGACTCCTCGGGTCGGGTGCATGATGACGAACCTTCGGGCAAGACTATCGGCGGGGGTGAGGAGGTTCAACGGCAGCAGGACGTGGGCGCGGGGGGGGGGGCCCCCCCCCCCGCCCCCCCCCCCCCGGCCCCCCCGCCCCCCCCGGGGCGGGCCCCCGGGGCCGCCCGGCCC
>CAZSOV010000427.1:0-3520 GCA_964608505.1 uncultured Verrucomicrobiota bacterium | reverse complement strand
ATCGGGGGGGGTGTGGTGTTTCAACGGCCGCTGGAGGTTCGCGGGGGGCGTCGGCCCCCCCCTCCGACCCCACCCCCACGGGCCCCGCGCGAACGCCGGATCGTGCACGAGGCTCAGAATCGACCCGACACCACGGTGACGGCCTCCCCGTTGACCACGCGGACGACGGTGCCCTTCCCGATCACGGGCACCGTGCCACCCAGGCGGCTGTTGAGGGAGAGCCGACCCTTGCCGAAGGCGTCGATGGTCAATTGCCCGGCCACGGCGTCGTTCACGAACACCTGGTAGACGGTGCCGACCCACCGACGGGCGACCTCGACCTCGACTTGGAATTCCTTTTCACCCCCGCGATTGCGGTACTTGGCCGATCCCTTGGCGCCACGGACCTCCGCCGGGGCGGAGAGCGAGATCTTGGCATCGGCCGCGTTGGCCAGCGCCGTCGGGGCGGGCAGCAACAGACCGACGGCCATCAGACACAGGGAAACAATGGTGAGAATGCGGGACTTCATGGGAATGCGTTTTGGACTGAATGCGATTGGTTTTTGGTTCGCGCCCGAGTCGGTCAGACCTCCGGGACCGGCACCGGGCGCGTCTACACCTAGGCAGTTCGCGTGCCAGCACCGAGCGCCCGGTCGATGCGGTTTCGGGGCCCATTCCCCGCGTTTCCTGGTCCGCGGTCGGAACGGTCGTGTTCCGGACCGTGTTCCGGGGCGGTCCGCCGTTCCGAAAGCGGAACGGCCCGGGGACCAACCCAGCGACCTGGCCCATCTCGCCGCGGCCCCGCTCCGGTCCGGGATGCGGCGGGCCGGGTCGCGGGGCGATCGAAGCCGGCGACTCGGCAGTCGCCGGCCCCACCTCGGGGTGCCAGGCAGGAGTTTGTCAACGGCCCTGCATCCGCCCGGATGCTGGCCGCTGCCGACGTTGCCTCGGGCCGGGGCCAGCGTATACTGGCCTCCGTTCGAGCGCGGGTCGGACCCTTCGCGGGCGGCAATCCTTATATGGCGATACTCAAGGTCATCGTGATCCTCTTCGAGGTGCTCGTGTTCTTCAATCTGATGATTGTGGTGCACGAACTCGGGCACTTCCTCGCGGCCCGCTGGCGCGGGTTGGTCATCGAACGGTTCGGCATCTGGTTCGGCAAACCGCTGTGGCAGCGCAGGATCAACGGAATCTGGTACAGCCTCGGCTCGATTCCGGCCGGAGGCTTCGTCGCCCTGCCCCAACTCGCCCCGATGGAGGCCTTTGAGGGTCGTTCGGATCTCGATCGTGCCAACCTTCCGCCCGTCTCGCCCCTCGACAAGATCATCGTCGCCGCCGCGGGGCCCATTTTCAGCCTCGGCCTCGCCACCGTGTTCGCCGTCGTGGTCTGGATCATCGGTCGTCCGGTCAGCGAATCCGAGGCCACCACCACCATCGGCTATGTCCTTCCCGATTCCCCCGCCGAGAAAGCCGGCCTCCGTCCCGGGGACCGGATTCTTTCCATCGATGATCAACCCGTGACGCGCTGGTCGGGGATCAGCGCCGACTCGGTGACCTGGCGCATCGTCCGCAGCGAGAACGAGAGCATCCGTGTCGGGTTCGAACGGGACGGGCGGACGACGAACGTCAGCGCGCAACCGCTCATTCCGGAGCGCCGGGCCTGGCAGCGCAAGGCCACCCGCCAGCTGCAGATGATGCCCGCCGAAACCCCGATGATCGGCGCCGTGCAGCAGGGCAGCCCCGCCGAGGCCGCCGGCCTGCGGCCCAACGATTTCCTGACCCACGTCAACGGTTCCCGGCTCTTCAGCCCCTTCGGCATCGGCGAGTTCGCCCGCAAGAATCCCGACCAACCCCTGGTCCTGACCGTGCAGCGCGGCTCCGAGTCCATCCAGGTCCCGTTCAATCCCAAGGGTGCCGGCATCGCCGCCGTGATCCCCGGCAGCCCCGCCGAGAAGGCCGGCTTCCGCGCCGGCGACCGCATCCTGGCCGTGGACGGCCAGAAATACCGCGTCGCGGAGGAGTTCAGCCGGCATATCCAGAAGAGCGGCGCCCGGGAGCTCGCCCTCACCGTCGAACGGGGGGGACAGGAACAGCAGCTCAAGGTCACCCCCGCCGTGCCCGTGGGCGAAACCACGCCCCGCATCGGCATCATGTGGGACGGCGAGGCCGGCATCGTCTACGACGAGTTCGGCCGGTTCGAAGTCATCCACCCCGGGCCCTGGGAGCAGCTCCGGCTCTCCATGCTCGCCATCGTGAACACCTTCGATGCCCTCCTGTCCCGCAAGTCGGACATCAAGCTCCAGCACATGTCCGGCCCGGTCCAGATCGTCCGGGTCTACTACATCCTGTTCGAGAATGCCGAGGGCTGGCGACAGGCCATCTGGTTCAGCGTCATCCTCAACGTCAATCTCGGCCTGCTCAACCTCATGCCGATCCCCGTTCTCGACGGCGGCCATATCGTTCTCTCCCTGTTCGAATGGATCCGGCGCCGCCCCCTCCATGGCCGTGCCGTGGCCTACGTCCAATACGCCTTCGCGAGCCTGATCATCGGCTTCATGCTCTACGTCACCTTCTTCGACGCCCAGGACTGGCTCGGCGGCGGCGCCGACTCGCCCGCCATGCGCTTCGAAGCCCAGCCCGCACCCGCCGCCCCAGCCACCACCAAGTAAGGCGGCCCACCCGAAGGCCGGTCTCCTCGCAGATGGCGCGGTTGCTGAACATCCACGGCGATTCCCACGGAGCTCCCCCGCCCCGTGCCGACGCCATCCTCCCCATCCATGAACCGTCTACCGCAACCGCGTCGCCCGGGGAGGGCACCGGGCCTACACGCTGTAGGCCGCGTGCCCTCACGCGGCGACGTGCCGTCCGTCCAAGGTCCCAACGCGCGGTTCGCGGACCGTCGTCGCTTCCCATGAACCTCCCCCTGCACCACCGACGAGACCCGCGTGGCGCGTCCTCCCTCTCCCATCCGACCTGTCCTGCCGGATCCAGGCGAAGGTGGAGGGGAGAGGGCCGGGGTGAGGGCTGCCTTCCCTCCGGTTCAAGGTCCCGACGCGCGGCTCGCGGACCGAGCTCGCTTCCCCTGCCCCCCTCCCAAAGCCCCCTTCCAGGCCCGACTTCATGAAGCCCCCCGTCGCCCTCCGCTACTGTCCCTCCGTCCTCGCTCCTCGCCGGCGTCTCGCCCGCGAGGTCGTCGTCGGAAATCCCGCCTCCGGCCCCGGCCATGCCGTCGTCATCGGCGGTCACCATCCCGTCGTCGTGCAGTCCATGATCACCTGCGACACGATGGACACCGCGGCGTGCATCCGGGAATCCCTGGCCCTCGTGGAGGTCGGCTGCCAGCTGGTCCGCATCACCGCCCCCACGGTGAAGGATGCCGCCAACCTGGAACAGATCGTTGCCGGCCTCCGCGCCCGCGGCTGCCATGTCCCCATCGTCGCCGACATCCATTTCAAGCCCGAAGCGGCGCTCGAGGCCGTCAAGTGGGTCGAGAAGATCCGGGTCAACCCGGGCAACTACGCCGACAAAAAGAAATTCGCCG
>CAZSOV010000426.1:0-5234 GCA_964608505.1 uncultured Verrucomicrobiota bacterium | reverse complement strand
ATCGAGGTGTTCCGCGATCTGGGGCTCGCCTTCGCCGCCGTCCTTGTCCTGATCTACGTCCTCATGGTCGGCTGGTTCCGGTCCTTCCTCACCCCGCTGGTCGTCATGGCGGCCATTCCCTTCTCCCTCGTCGGCGTGCTCCCCGCCCATGGCCTCATGAACGCCTTCTTCACCGCCACCTCCATGATCGGGTTCATGGCCGGGGCCGGCATCGTCGTCCGCAACTCGATCATCCTCGTCGATTTCATCGAGCAACGCGTGGCCTCCGGCATGCCCCTCGCCCAGGCCGTCGTCGACGCCGGAGCCGTTCGCTTCCGACCCATGCTGTTGACGGCCCTCGCCGTCGTGGTCGGCGCCGGCGTGATCCTCTTCGATCCGATCTTTCAGGGCCTCGCCATCGCCCTGATGGCCGGCGAGGTCGCCTCCCTCCTGATCAGCCGCATGGCCGTGCCCGTCCTCTATTACATGAGCCACCGCTGATCCGGCGCTCAACTCCGCCACGCCGACCGCACGAAGCGCAGGTAGTTCCCGTGCGCCACCGCGGTCACGTCCTCCGCGGAGAACCCACGCGCCGTGAGCAACTCCGGAACCCGCGCCAGATCCGCGATGGACTGCACGTCCTGCGGTGTCTGTTCGGTTCCGAACGCGCCGTCCAGATCCGAGCCGATGCCCACGTGGCGGGCGTTGCCGGCGATCTGGCAGATGTGATCGAGGTGATCGAGCGCGTGCGACAACGTCACCCCGGCCGACGCCGGGGTCGTCTGCCGCCGGATCCAGCCGGGAACGATCATCCAGGCATCCAACGCCATGCCAATCACCGCCCCCCTCTGCACCAGGGCCCGGATCATCTCGTCGCTCAACTGCCGGTTGTGCGGCACCAGGGCCCGGCAGTTGTGATGACTCGCCCAGATCGGTCCCTGGTAGAGATCCAGCGCCTCGCGGAAGCAGTCGTCGCACAGGTGCGTCGCGTCGAGGATGAACCCCAGCCGGTCCATCTCCCTCAACAACTCCTTCCCTCGCGCGTTGAACCCGCCGGTGGCGTCCGTGCCGTTGGCATACACCCCCGGACCGTAGTGCGCCGGACCGATCGCCCGCAACCCGTCCGCCCACGCCCGCTCGAGATGCGCGGGCGACAGGATGGAATCGGCACCTTCCAGGGAGAGCACGTAGCCGATGGGCCCCCCCTCCGCCGCCGCACCCCCCGGTGCCGCCAGCCCGTCCACGAACCGGTCGAACCCCGCCCGATCCGTCAATCGCACCATCTCGCCCGCCTCCTCCATCGCCCGGTACCAGGCGTTCTGCGCCTGGGTCATCGCGTACGCCTGGGCCGGCGACGCCCAGCCGAACACGGGACTGAACGCGTTGTGCTCGACCCGCGCGATCAGGGTCGCCACCACCAACCGGATGCCGCCCCGCCGCAGCTCCGGCAACGATACCGTGCCCCGGCCCCGGTCCGGTTTGTCGGTCAGGTGCGCCTCCCGCGCGCGCAGGTCGGCCAGGGGACGGGTGAGATCGCGGTTCCATTCCACCGCGTTCATCGCGAGATCCAGGTGGGCGTCGAAGATCAGCATGGTCGTTTCGAAATCGGTTGCCGGTGAATCTCCCTCCGGGAACGGCTCAGAACACGCGCGCCACCCGATCCGCCAACAGCACGAATCCCAGCGCGAGGAACCCCGCCAGCGTGATCATCAGACTCCACGTCCGCAGGGTCTGCGATACCGTCATCCCGAAATACTCCTTCACGAACCAGAAGCCGCCGTCGTTCAAATGCGAGAAGGGCAGGGTGCCCGCCCCCAGCGCGATCACCAGCAGCTCCCGGTTCGTGCCCGGAATCGCGTCCGCCAGCGGCGCCACGATGCCGGCGGTCATCGTGATCGCAACCGTCGAGGAGCCCACCGCGAACCGCAACGCCGCCGCCACGATCCAGCCCAGCAACAACGGCGACAACGCCAGCCCCCGCCCCCACGCCGCAATCACGTCGTCCACCCCGGCCACGTCCAACACCCGGCTGAACCCGCCGCCCGCCCCAACCACCAGAAAGATCGACGCCGCCGGCCCCACGCAGTCCTCGGTGAATTTCTGGATCTGCGCCGCGCCAAATCCGCGCCGGTACCCGAAACTGACCAGCGACACCAGCACCGCCACCAGCATCGCCACAAGCGGGGAGCCCAGGCCGGACGCCCACGGACGCCACGCATGGTCCTCGGGCAGCTTCAGCCTGGCCACCGTCGCCACCAGCATCAAACCGACCGGCAACAGGATCGTCGCCACGCTTGTCCCCCAGCCCGCCGGTCGCGGGGGAGGGGCCGACGCCTCCAGCTTCGCTCCCAGGCCCGCGATCGGAATCGACATCGTCCGGCTCAGCCGCGCCGCCAGCACCGGCCCCACCAGGGCACACGTCGGCAGTCCGATCAGCACCGACCACAGGATCGTCCGCCCCATGTCCGCTCCCAACCGATCCACGGCCACGACCGGGCCCGGATGCGGCGGGACGAGGGTGTGACACACCGCGAGCCCGGCGACCAGCGGCAGCGCCAGCCGCAACATCGGCACCGAGGTGTTGCGGGCCAGTCCGAAGACCACGGGCACCAGCAATACCAGGCCCACGGCGAAAAAGACCGGCATCCCCACGACGAACGCCGCCAGCACGATGGCCCAGTCCAGGCGCCGCGTGCCCAGCACCGACACCAACCGATGCGCGATGGCCGAGGCGCCCCCGGATTCCGCCAGCATCTTGCCGAGCATCGTGCCCAGTCCCACGACGACGACGATCAGGCCCAGCGTGTTGCCCACGCCCTCCTGGAAGGCCTTCACGGCGTCCAGCGGCGCCAACCCCGCCGCCAGGCCCACCCCGAGCGAACAAATCGCCAGCGCCAGAAAGGCGTGCAACCGGCACCCCGCGACGAGCACCACGAGCCCGACGACGCCGGCCAACGTGACGAGCAGGAGACGAGTCTCGGGTGTCATGCGCGCCTCGTCCCGGGCTAGATCGTGATCCGCCGCGCCCGGGCCGACACCGGCCACCGCTCGCCCGCCACCCCGTCCGTCACCACCCACACCTCCGCGTGCAGCGCCACCGTCGGACAGATGTGCCACGGAATGCCGAGCAGCGCATCCCCGACCTTCCACTCCCCGGCCCGCGGGGTTTCCAGGACGAGATGTTCCTCGTTATGGGCCACCGGCGTCGCGTCCGGCAGGTCCGGGAACAACACGCGCGGCTGGGACATCTCGGAGGCGACCGCCTTGTGCCCGAGGTCCACGCAGATCCGGTTCGGCGTGGGTCGACTCACCACCCGGGTCAACAAAGCCGCGGCCGGCAGATAATCCAGATCCGGAAGCTTCCTCCCGTACCCGGCATCCCACAGCACGCAGGTGCCGGGGCTGCATTCCACCCCGGGGCGGGAAACGTGGAACGGAAACGTCGGCGTGCCCCCCGCCACGATGCATGGCACCGGAATGCCTGCGAGTTCGAGGTCCCGGCGCAACCGCTCGACCGGCGCGAACGCCTCGTCGCAGGCGGCCTTCCGGGCCAGCGGATCGCTGTCGTGCAGATGCCCGTCGTAGGCATGCAACCCGGCGAATCGCAGCCCCCGGGACCCCGCGATGGCCCGCGCCAGGTCCACCGCCGCAAACCCCGGCGCGATGCCCGTCCGGTGCTGCCCGATATCCAGATCGATCCAAACCTCCACCGGCGCGGAATCCGCGGCCCGGGCGGCGTGTTGCGCCGCGATCTCCCGCACCGCCAGCGGATGATCGGCGATGACGCCGAACCGGGTCTCCGGCCAGCCCCGCCCCAGATCCAGCACCCGCCGCACGTTCGGCCCCACCGGCTGCATCGCCAGCAGCACGTCCGTCGCGCCCGCCGCCGCCGCCATCTCCGCCTCCGCGATCGTCGCCGTCTTCACCCGCGTGATGCCGAGCTCGACCTGACGCCGCACGATCTCCGCCAGCTTGTGGGTCTTGATGTGCGGACGCAGTCGCGACGTCCCGCCCGCCTGCGCGATCATGCGCCGCAGGTTCTCCTCCACGCGCTCCCGGAAAACGAGCAGCGCCGGCGAAGGAATCTCGCCGAGATTGGCAACGACGAACTCGTTCATGGCGGGTAACGGTCGGACCGAGGAATGGAAGGCGGCAGGGCAGGGTCGCGGCGGCTCGTACCGCTCGGACGCCCGTCCAGCGGAAACCGGACGTCCTAGTGCAGTTCGAAGATCACCTCGATCTCCACCGCGATGTTCCCGGGCAACGGTCCCATGCCGACGGCGCTCCGCGCCCCGATGCCGAGATCCGGCCCCCAGACCTCGGCGAACAGCTCGCTGCACCCGTTGATCACCTTGGGATGCTCGTAGAAATCCGCCGCCGTGTTCACCATCCCCAGCGTCTTGATCACCCGCCGCACCTTGTCGAGCGACCCGAACTCGCTCCGGAGCGTCGCCAGGATCGCCAGGCCCACCTGACGCGCCGCCGCCTTCCCCTCGTCCAGCGTCAAGTCCCGCCCCACGACCCCCGTGATCAGGGTGCGATCCGTCCGGACCGGCCCGTGTCCGGAGACATACGCGAGATTTCCGACCACCAGCACCGGCTTGTAGACGGCGACGGGTTTCGGGGCCGGGGGCAATTCCAGACCAAGGCTGGCAAGGCGAGCTTCGGGTGTCATGAGCGCGGTTGAGTCGGGCGGCTGCATACCAACTCGACGCGCCCGAAGCGAGCCGGGAATCGGACGGGTCGCCGAACGCGCCGCGTTCCGCAACCCCCGGTCCTCTACGGCGCCCCCGCCGACGGTTTCTTGCGGAAGAACATCAGGTGTTGCCAGGGCAGGTCGGTCCGGGTTTCGACCCATTCGAGCGGGTGCTCCGACGCCTCCAGCTTCACCTGCGCCTCCGTCATCTTGTGCAGGGGCTTGATGGGGACCGAGACCTGCTCGCCCCGGAACTCGACGAAGGCGACCCGCCCGCCCGGCTTCAGCGCACGCGTGATGGCGGCCAGCATTTCGTAGGGATGATCGAACTCGTGGTACACGTCCACGAGCAAAACGAGATCCACGGACGCGGGCGCCAACCGGGGATCGGCGGTCGTTCCGAGCACGCCCACGACGTTGGTGACCCCGCGCCGGGTCATGTTCGTTGACAGGAGGTCCAGCATCTCCTGCTGGATCTCGACCGCGAGCACACGCCCGGTCGGCCCGACCTTCTCCGCCATGCGCCAGGAATGGTAGCCCGTGCCGGCTCCGATGTCGG
>CAZSOV010000425.1:0-5344 GCA_964608505.1 uncultured Verrucomicrobiota bacterium | reverse complement strand
ACGCTATGGCGGGGAGCCGGTCGCCGGCCCCAATCGACTTTGTCAATCGCCCTGGGGAGGTCTTCAGGGCGAATGAATGGTCGTTGGACTTTGGCAGGGGATTTTGCCCACGCTCCGGGGTCAACGCCTATGGACCTCTTCGATTTCTACCAGCACGGGCAGATTCGTCAGGCTGCGGACGCCGCGGACGACGCGCGGAGCGAGGCCCAGCGCGTCGCACAGGACCTGCGGAAGCTCGAGCAGCGGTTCGACCGGTTGAATCTCGTGACGCAGGCCTTGTGGGAGATCGTGCGGGAGGCGACCCAGATCACGGACGAGCGGTTGGTGCGGAAGATGCAGGAGATCGACCTGCGGGACGGCACGGCGGACGGGCGGATGACGCCGATGCCGGTGGAGTGTCCGGCCTGTCGGCGGCGGTCCAATTCACGGCGTGACCAGTGCATCTATTGCGGCGCGAAGCTGCCCGGCCGCAACCTGCTCGAACGGTTGCAGTAGGCCGGCGGAACTCCTGCCTTGCTAAGGTCGCGGACCATCTGTTTTGCTGCCCCGCGATTTGTTGAGCGCCCCGCACGCCATTCGTTCAGGGACTGCCGACACCATCATTGCCTCCGAATCGTCGCCCATCGTTCGCGCCGAAGCGGTTGCCGGGGTGTCGGCGGCGGGGGGTTGCTTGGGTCGCGCGCGGGGTCACCGGGGATGCCCGGCACCGACTTGGGGCGAGCTGTGGCGCCGTCCGATGCCCGGCTTCGCCCGGCGCAAACAGCATTGGATCATGCGCGGGGTCGTGGGCGTGCTGGGCCGCGATATCGTGGAAGCCACGGGTTTGGAGCATGTCCGTCCGGATCGCGATCCGTTCATCCTGGCGATCAATCACAGCACGCGGTTGGAAGCGATGTTGTTGCCGTGCTGGTTCGCCTATCTGCGCGAGGGACACATGATCCGGTTCATTGCCGACTGGAATTTCGCCCTGATCCCCGGCATCGCCACGATCCTGCGGGAAGGGGAATGCATCCTGCTGGCTCGAAAGCCCGCGAAGCCCGCGTTCCTCAACGTGCTCAAGCCGTGGTTCCAGCGCCGTGGACCCGCCTTCGAACGGGCCGAGGCCCTGATCCGGGCCGGTCGCTCGGTCGGCATTTTTCCGGAGGGAACGACCAACCGTCATCCCACCGAGCTGTTGCGGGGATTCGATGGCGCGGCGCGGCTTTCCCTGCGCACCGGAGCGCCGGTTCTGCCGGTGGGCATCCGGTTCCCGGGCCAATCCCCGGATCGCCCCATCCGGGATCGTGCGCCGATGGCGGTGCACGTCGGAGAACCGATGCATCCCCCGGGGACGCGGGAGGAACCGAGCCGGGAGAACGTCAAGGAATGGCACGGTCGTGTGATGAACGAGATTGCCCGACTCAGCGGGAAGCGCTGGGACCCGGGTACGACGAGGAGAAAACACCATGGGTTTGATTGATCGTTTGCGGGTGATCCGGGTGTCCGGCGCGGCGGAGCGAACCCTCGCGGTCGAGGTGATGAGCGCCACCTACAAGGCGGAGAAGAACTGGATCACCCGGGACGAGAAGCTCTTCCCCGTGGAGGAACTCGGCAATTCCGGGGTGTCCTGGTTTGTGGTCCTCGACGGCGACCGGCCCGTCGGGACCTTGCGCGTCCTCTACGATCTCCCGCTGGACCAGTACAAAGCCTATGGCTTCAAGGTCCTCGGCGGGATCGATCTGGACGAGTTCATCCGCGGGAACCGCATTGCCGAGATCGGGCGATTCGCGGTCCTGCCCGAATACCGCCGCCACATGGTGGTCGTCGGCGCTCTCATGCGCGAAGCCAGCCGCGAAACCGTGGAGCGCGGGTACACCCACTACGTCACCGACATCTTCGAGGGCGAGACCCACAGCCCCTACAACTTCCATACCCGGGTCCTCGGGTTCCAGGCGGTCGCCACCCACGATACCGGCGAACTCAACTGCCCGAACCGCCGGATCACCCTGATTCTCGACCTGAAGACCGGTTATTCCCGCCTGCGCGAGCAAGGCGGCTGGCTCTTCCGCTTTTTTACCGATACCTGGCCTGCCGAAATTCACGCCCGACTCGCCGGCACCAGCCCTGCCGCTCCCGCGACCTCCGCGGCACGTCCCGCACCGGCCTCCGCCTCCGCCGGTCGCTCCTAGCGAAGGGATGGCGCCCCTCGGCGGGCAGGAGGCGCGCCGCGGGGCTGGAGGAGGCGTAACGGGCGGTTGCAGGGTTGCAGCCAACGTCGGACGCGCGCAGGGGACGGTGGGAGAGCCGCGACGTCGCGGAGCCGAACTTGGAAATGAATACGGACATGAACCCACGCCAACCCCGCTCCAGCCACCCGCGACGCCTTTCTCTTCTGGCCAGCCTGTCGTGCGCGGTCCTCGCCGTCCTCGCTCCCGGCCCGAGGTCCGCCGCGGGCGCGCCGGCCGCGCCGGCCCCCGCGCTCGAACCCGGCAAATGGCATGCCCTGTTCAATGGCAGGGATCTCACCGGCTGGATCCCGAAGATCCGCGGACATCCCGCCGGCACCAACTTTGCCAATACGTTTCGGGTCGAGAACGGCGTGCTGAAGGTGGCCTACGACCAATACACGGGGCGCTACGACGAACGCTTCGGGCACCTGTTCTACAAGGACAAATTCGCGCATTACCGGCTGCGCGCCGAATACCGGTTCACGGGCGAGCAGATGGCCGGCGGTCCCGGCTGGGCCTTCCGGAACAGCGGCCTGATGCTTCATGGCCAGACGCCGGAGAGCATGGCGCTCGATCAGGACTTCCCCGCCTCCATCGAGGTTCAACTGCTGGGCGGTCCCGGCACCGGACGCCGCACCACGGCCAACCTCTGCACCCCCGGCACCCATGTCGTCATGGGCGGGAAACTCATCAAGCAGCATTGCACCGAGTCGACCTCCAAAACCTATCACGGCGACCAGTGGGTTACGGTCGAAGTCGAGGTCCGCGGGAACAGGCTCATCAACCACTTCGTCCAGGGCGAGCTCGTGTTGAGCTATACCGAACCCCAGCTCGACGAGGGGGACGCCAGCGCCAAACGGCTGCTCGCCGCCGGTCATCCACGTCTCGTTTCCGAGGGGACCATCAGCCTCCAGTCGGAGAGCCATCCCGTCGAGTTCCGCAAGGTCGAGCTCATGCCGCTCGCGGCGGAGTGACCCGAGGCCGGGGCCCTCGATCACGCCGCGTTGCGCTCCAGGATCGCCCGGGCCGCGTCGCGTACGCCGGCGAGCAACTCGCCGGGTCCGAGCACCTCGACATGCCGGCCCCAACCCAGCACCCAGCGCTGGATTTCCACCAGGCTTCCGAGTTTCAACCGTAGCTCGACCGCGCCCTCCGGCAGCTCCAGCAGATGCTGCGAGGGATGCCACCGCTTCTCCCGGATGTAGTCGGCCACGCTCTCGTCAAAACGCAGCACGACATCGAAATCCCCCTCCTTCGAATGGACCCCGAAGCTGTCCCGCAGCTGCTTCTCGAGCGCGAACCGGGCGGGACGCTCGAAGGTCCGGCCGGTCGGTTCGGCCGTCTGCACCCGGGTCGGCACGAAGGTCCGGATCGCCTCCCGCAGATGGTCGTACGCGAACAGGTACCAATCGCCGTTCACGTTCGCGAGGTGATAGGGATCGACGACGCGGGTCTCGGCCTGGCGCGCACCGGGCTTGCGGTAGGCGAGCCGGAGCTGGCGCCGGTTCTGGATCGCGTCCGCCAGGGTCTCGAGCACCGGCACGTTCACGACCGGCTCCGAGGTCGTTCGGAAGCTGATCGTGTGTTCCCACTCCGCGAGATTGAGCGACACCGTGTCGGGTAGGGCACGTTCCAGCTTGCGCAAGGCGGTGACGAGCCGCGCCTCGAACGGCGTGCCTCGATATTGTTGCAGTGCCTTCTCCGCCACCATCAGGGCGAACAACTCGCCCTCGCTGATCTGGAGGGTCGGAAACCCGTCCACTTCCTCCGTGTACCGGAATCCGTTGCGCAGGGCGTCGAATTCGATCGGCAGTCCCATCCGGTCCCGCATGAAAGCGATGTCCCGCAGCACCGTCTTCCGGCAAACCTCGAGCTCCACGCTCAGCGCCGTCGCATTGGGGCTGCCCCCGCTTTTCAGCTCGGCATGGATCTTCATCATCCGCTCCAACGGCGGACGGCACACCAGGGAGCCGGGAGCTCCGCTATTCTTCCTCCCGACCAAGGAATGGGATGGACTCATGGCCTGGATGAGGTGCCGACCTCCCGCTTCCGCTCTCGGGATTCCCTCGTGGGAGGATCCGCGAACGCGCGGGTGCCCCGGTTCAGGCCGCCGCGGCGAACAGGCCCAGAACCGCCCCCTGCGGGTCCTTCACCACCGAGATCCGTCCGATGGAAATGTCCATCGGCGGCGCGCAAACCTCGGCCCCCAGCGAAACGGCCTTCGCGGTGGCGGCGTCGCAGTCTGTCACTGCCACGTAAGGCAGCCAATGCGTCGGGATGCCCGGCTTGGGCGTCGCCATCAGGCCTCCGGCCATCGATCCGTCCTTCAGGAACAGGGTATAGGTGCCGTTCGAGGAGGGCATCTCCTCCGCCGTCCAGCCAAACAACCCCGTGTAAAAGGCAGCCGAGCCGGCCACGTCGGTGGAAAGCAGCTCGTTCCAGCAAAACTCGTGGGGAGCGGGGCACATCATGGACGCCAGTGGTGCCAGAGCAGCGTCCCGCCGTCAAAACGTGTCTTGTCCCCCCATTCCATTCCAACCCCGGACGGGCCCGGCGCGACCTCCGCCGACCTGCACCCGTGCCAACCGGACATCGCTCGACTCGCGGCGGAGGCGCGAAGGCCGGTCTCGGCACTGCTGTCGTCCGAGCGACGGAACCAACCCCGTCGGGATCGTCCCCCGCCGTGCGCCGCTATCCAAACAACGCCTTCTTCAGGTCCCTCAAGACGTATGCCTCCGTCCCCTCCAATCCCCGCACCCGCCGCGCACCGTCCTTCCGCCGCTTCCCGAACCGCTCCCGGTACGCCCCGAAAATCCCCTCCACGTACTCTCGACTCCCGAACGCCGCCCCCGCCGTGAAGTATCGCACCCGACACTTCAGGTACTCGCCCACCGGCAACTTCCCGTTCCCCTCCAACACCCCCACCACCGCCTCCCGCGACAACGAACCCCGCAACGCCCGCCCATCCTCCCCGATTCCCGCCCGCCGCTCGTCCCCCTCCCGAAAAACCCACATGCGGTACACCTCCAACGACTTGCCTGGCGCCTCCTCCCGCCCCCGTTGCAGCGCCGTCACGAGGGAACGAATCCCCTCCTTCGCCCGCTTCCTCCCCGCCACCGCTTCCCCGTACCCGCTCC
>CAZSOV010000424.1:0-5428 GCA_964608505.1 uncultured Verrucomicrobiota bacterium | reverse complement strand
CACCGCACCTCGTCGCCGCCGAGGTCGCGAGGCGGACCCTTTTCGTGCACCCCACACGCTCCGCCGCCGCATGTCGGCGGCTACGACCCACCACTTCGCGCACCGCACCTCGTGGCCGCCGAGGTGACGAGGCGGACCCTTTTCGTGCACCCCACACGCTCCGCCTCCGCATGTCGGCGGCTACGACCCGGCATTTGGCGCACCCGCAATCTCGTAACCGACGGCGGGCGGGTCTTCCATTCCGCCCGTGGCCCTAGCCCGTGGCCCTACGCCGGCAGGAAGCCCAGGGGCGCGAAGCCCGTGGGGTCCTTGGTCGCGGCGGCGGCATAGCCGGGAATGATGTCGTTCATCATGGACGGCGAATCGCCGAAGTGCCGCGTGAAGATTTCCCCGAAGACACCCCGGAAATCGGTGCGCTTGGACAGGTATCGCCCGCTGCGACTGGAGAAGATGTCGCCGCTCTTCCAGGTCGTCGGGTCGCAGTTGTAGATGCCGCCCTTGACCCCGCCGCCGGCGACGAAAACCACGCTGGATTCGGCGTGATCGGTGCCCCGGCTGCCGTTCTCCATCGAGGTCCGCCCGAACTCGGTCATGGTGACGATGAGGACCTTGTCCCATTGATCCTGAAGATCGCGGTACAGGGCCTGGAAGCCGCGGGCCATCTGCCCGAGCAGGTTGGGGTGCCCGCCGGTGATCTGTCCCTGCGAGGTGTGGGTATCCCAGCCGCCGATGGTCATGCCCACGATCTTGACGGGGGTGCGTTTGAAGAGCATCGCGGCTTCCATGAGCTTCCGTCCCAGACCGTCGTTGCCGTACACGGCGCCGTTGGCGGGAGTGTAGGCACCCTGCGCCACCGCTCCCTGCAGAATGCCGATGCTGGTCCCGAGCAACTGGCCGGTGCGGTGCACGAGCGGACGATAGATCTTCGCCGGGTCGTCCTGACCGCCGCCGTACATCCCCATGATGCCGGTGCCGTCGCCGCCGCCGGGCGTGCCGGGCAGCTGACCGAGGATCTTGCGGGATTTCGCCGCCGTGGTGCCGAAGGAGAACTCGGAGGCGCGGTTGAAGTTCGGGAACGGTCGATCCCCCTTGAGCGCGACCATCTGGGAGCTCGAGATGGCAGCGGCGACGAAGGCGTTGGACTCCTGATCCAGATCGAGGGTCTTGACGAGGTGCCGGTAGAACATGCCCTCCTCGAGCGACGGCTTCCCGGGCACGCCGTTCTGCCAGTACTGCTGGCTGTCGAAGTGGGATTGCGACTGGCCGGCGTACCCGACGCGGTGGATGACCGCGAGATTTCCGGGGCCGGCCTGGCCGTTGAGGGAGGTCTTGTTGTAGATCTCCATCATCGGCTGGAGGGCCGGATGCAGGTGCGCGAACCCGTTCCCGGTGTCCAGGGCCTGGGCGGGCGGGATATACAGCGTGGGACGCGTGTCCGTATTGTACATCGGATCCCCGGTAGGGATGAGCGTGTTGACGCCGTCGTTCCCGCCGTTCTGGAAGATGAAGATCAACTTCCTGTCACGGACGAGGTCGGCGGCCAGCAGACGGCGCTGGAACAGGCTGGGCGAAAAAAGGTTGATTCCCAAAGCACCCCAGGCGAGGGCGCTGGCCTTGAGAAACTGGCGACGTTGGATGTTCATGGCTGCGGCTGGATGAAGTGGCTGGCTCTGGTTTCCGGGTCGTTCCGCGTCCCGTTCCTCATTGGTAGTGCCACTGCGGCATGGAAAGAATGATCCCGACCAGTTCCCGCACCCGCGCGACGTGGTCGCTCCGGGTGGGTGCGAATGGCAACGGGTTGCCGGCGTCATCCGTGGTGGCGTATTTCACCAGCAACGCGCGGTTCGCGACCGACATCCGCCCCTGGAACAGCACGCGGTCGAAGTAGTCGATCACCGACTCGGCCGTGGTGATCGAGTTGGCGCGGATCCAGGCCGCCGCGTCCCACCGCACGTTGTTCACCTTGTCCGCGGGCAGGTTCTGCGCGAACTGCAACCGGGCCAGCAATGTTCCCGTGTCGATCCAGTCATGGCCCATTTCCGACCAGCCATCGGGATCGTCGCGGTTGAACAGGTGCATGCCCATCTGTTCGTTCTGCAACGGCAGGCCCGTGCCCGACACGCTGGCTCGCAGGGCGCGCACGCTGCTGTTGATGAACTCCACCGGTGACTTGACCTTGCTCCGGTACATCGCCCGCGCCCAGAACAGCCCGTCCTGGGTCGTGGGTCGGAGGATCGCGCGGAGCACCGTCGCAATGTTCCCCGCCGGCTGGGTGGATTTCCACGCCGTGATCGCCTCGTCCAGCAACTGCCGCAGCTCGGGCGGCGCGGTGCCGTCGTGGTAGGAATTCAGCGTGATCTCGTCGGACACGAACTTGTTGATCAGCTTGAGGCAGATGAACTCCGCCACCGAAGGGTGGTTCACGAACGAATCCACGACGTCGAGGGCGTCCTTCAGTCCATCGAGGCCGGTGCGGCCCGCCGGGATGTTCATCTGATACGGGGTGTCCTTGAAGAGGACCTTGGCTCCCGTGTCGTGCCGGGCCGGGTTGAAGCGGAACGCCCACAGCCCGTTCGCGTCCCCGTTTTCGATGCTCCCCGGCAGCAGGCGCCGCCGCACGATCCGCGGCAGGATCGAGAGATCGGAGCTGTCCTTGGTGATGTTGTGGGCCTGGATGGCCAGCACGTTCTTCTGCGGAGCCGGCCGCAGGAGGTTCGCGAACCCGCTCAAACTCACCGTCTCGGGATCGCCGCCGGCCTCGTGGCTGCCCGCCGAGGCCCGGTTGAACGGCGGCGGGGTGCCCGTCCCGTTCATGGTCTGGCTGCGCGCCACCTCGGTCCCGTTCAGGTACGCCACGTACCCGTCATCGTAGTCCACCGACAACAACAACCCCGCCGCGTCGGTCGGATCGTCGATCGTGAATTCGCGGCGCAGGTAGACCGAAAAATACCCGGCGTTCGACCCCGTCTGCCGCATGTCGGACAGCGTCGTCGCGTCGTCCCCGTCGCCGTAGCCGATCCCGGTGGAGCCCGACAACCAGGCGGCGTCGTTGAAGCCGGATTGGGCCCACGCCGTCGTCGCCCCTCCCCCGGCCCCGGCCGCCGGCGAGGGTTCCGCCTTGCCCTTGAAGTATTTCCAGCCCGCCCCCAGGTCGAGCAGAACGGTGTCCTCGAACTGCACGTTGGCCGCCGTCGGCGGGGTCCGGGCCGAAGCCGGGAACGCCAGCTTCTGATCCGGCCACACCTTGCGAACGGTCCAGCCGGTAAAACACTTGGCCAGCTGCTCGATGTCGTCCTGGTTGTAGCGGTTGTCCACGCCGAACCCGAACAGCTCAAGGATCTCCCGGGCATAGTTCTCGTTCGCGGCCCCCTTCACGTTGAGCACATTGTCGAGGTAGATCAGCTGCGTCGGACTGGTCGCGCTGTACAGCAGCAGATCGCCGAAATTCCCGAGGGCGTGGTCGTGGAAGAACTGGTACTCCGCGTACTCCGCGTGCGCCGCCTCCGCGGCCGCCTGATCCTCGCCCATCGCCGTCCGGGCATCCGAATTCCGCAGATTGCCGAGGTACTCGGCCACCTTGTCGTAGTCCGTCGTGAAGTGGTTGTCCCAGAACTCCGCCAGCACGGCCTGCAGCTGGCGCCGGGCGTAGACGCCGCGGACATGGACCAGTTGCTGCAATTCCCCGATCCCGCGCATGCGCTTCTGGCTCGGCAGGGGCAGATTCCGGCGCGCGATCAACTCCGGGATCATCGAGGCGTCGCTGCTCGTCAGACCGGCGTTGTGCAGTTGAATGGCCAGCACGTTCTCCCCGGACCGCACCAACCCGCGATGCTGGCTGATGTCGAACTCCTCCGGGGACCCGGCCTCGTGATCGGTCGCGGTGGCGGTATGCGCCGGCGGATTTCCGGTCACCCCGGCCCGGGCGATCTCCGTTCCGTTCAGGTACGCCACAAACCCGTCGTCGTAGTCCACCCGCAGGATCAGTGCATCCAAGTCCGCCGGCACCCCGACGTTGAACTTGCGCCGCAGGAAGACCGAAAGGTAACCGGGCGTCGTCGCCGACTGCTGCATGTCGGTCAACTCCGTCTCGTCGTCATCGTCGCCATACCCGATGCCGGTGGGCCCCTGGAGCCATGCGGCATCGTCGAACGACGGGTCACGCCACGCCGCGGGCGGGGCCTGGGTGCCCTTGAAATAGCGCCAGACATCGCCCGCCTTCACCCACGTCGTATCCTCGCGCGGAACGAGGGTTTCGAACAGCGCCGCCTCGCGCGTCGCCAACTCCGCGTTCGAGGCCTCGTCGATCCTGGCCGGGTCGAGTTGACGCTCGATGAAGGACGCGATGCCCTCCGCCTGGAGTGCCTGCATGTCGTCCGGTCCGGGCCCGTAGGTCAGCCGGCTCAGCACGTGGCCCGCCTTCTCCTCCGCCGCCAGCGGCTCCCCGCCTCCGGTGTATTCGACCAGGAAATGCCCGTCCGCGGGATACATCGCGACCGGCACCGCGGTCTCGGTTCCCAGCCGCACCCGCAGGAACCGGAACCCGCCCACGTTCGGCACGTCGAAGGTCGCGACTCCCGACGCCCCGGTCATGGACCCCGCCACCAGGGACTCGGCGAAGGGCCGGTCCACGGCCTCGCCTGCCTCCAGCACCGCGTGCCGGTAGCCTGCCGGAACCTGGGCCGAGATGAGGACCGATCCGCCTCGGGCGATGATGGACTGCAAGGCCGGCGCCGCGGCCGCCCGGGCCGGACCGCTCCCGGCGAGCACCGCAAGAATGCACCCTGCCGCAAGGGCTGCCGGGCGCCCGCCGCGGGGGAAAACGTGGGAACGAAGGGAAGAATGTTCGGGTTGCATGGGTGCCCCGTCAGGGGCCTTGGATGGTTAGGATGACGACCCTCGCGAAAAAGGAAACCCCTGGCTCAGGCCAGGGCGAAGACCCGCGGTTGGCGGACCGGACATGCGGCACCTGCGTTAATGCACCTCCCCCGAATTGGCAAGAGTCTCCTTGGCGCGTTCCCGGGCCGGATTCGGGATTGCCACCCCCGCTGCCTCTTCCGCATTTTCTCGCATGGCAGCAACGCCTCATCCCGCGGACGCCGACTTCTACCTCGCCGCCGACGATTTCTTCCCGCGCAACCGTCACGTCGGGCTGACCTACGACGACGTCAGTCTCGCCACCCTCTACTCGGAGATCCTGCCCCGGGACACCCAGCTGGCCACCACGCTGGCCGAGGGACTGACCCTGAATATTCCCATCGTCTCCGCCGACATGGACACCGTCACGGAGGCCCGGATGGCCATCGCCATGGCCCTCAACGGCGGGCTCGGGCTGGTTCACTACAACATGCCCGAGCGCGACCAGCTCCGCGAGGTCAGCCGCGTCAAGAACCACGTGCATGGCCTGATCCAGGACCCCATCCAGGTCGCG
>CAZSOV010000423.1:0-5456 GCA_964608505.1 uncultured Verrucomicrobiota bacterium | reverse complement strand
GGAGCGACGACCGAAGGTTGCCGGGGCCTTCAGGCCCCGGTCTCGCCCTCTCTCTCTTCCCCGTCGCGGAGCGACGTTCGACTCGGGGCGCCCGGGTGGGGCGTGGACGTCGGAGGCTTCGAACGTCGCTCCGCGACGAGGGTTCCTTTGGAACGAACCCTGTCCGGGGGTTGAAACCCCCGGCTACCTCCGATAGGTCGCTCCGCGACCAGGAAGCCACGGTCGGACACCTCGCTACGACTCTCCATGAACCGGCCCTGCGACCGCGCCGCCCGGTGAAGGCACCGGGCCTACACGCTGTAGGCCGCGTGCCCCCACGCGGCGACGTGGCGTCCGCGGTTCATGGCCCGTGAGCAGTTACAATCGAAACTGGGTGCTTCCTACGGAGCCTCCGCCCCCAGCCGGTAGATCGCCGTTCCTCCCGGCTCCACCACCGGCGTGACCCACTCGACCTCGCCACCCGTGCCATGGGATTCGGCGGGGTTCACCAGGACAAAGGGGGTCGCGGCATCCGCGGCGGATTCGATCCGGTAATAGACGCCGGGCACCGCCTGCCACGCGAGGGCCAGTCGCCCGTCCGGACGCCGCCGGGGCGGGGCCAGGGACAATCGCTCGCGCGCGTCGGTCGGCGAGGTGCCGGCCACGGCTTCCTCGGCGTCCGGCACCCCGTCCTGATCGGCGTCCGTCCCCGGTCCGGCCGCCGCGAGACCGCCGAACCAGCGTTGCTCCCAGGCATCTGGGAGGCCATCCGCGTCCCGGTCCGCCTGGACCGTCCACCGGACCGTTCTCCGCCGGGTCGGATCCTCCACCGACACGACCTCCAGCGCCAGAGACTGGTCGCCTCCCGCACCCGGGGACAGGCCGACCCGCACGACCAACAGCAGTTCCCCGCCCCGGGGGACTTCCGGGGTCCGCCAGCCCGACCCGCCCAGGACCGCATCCGTCACGATCTCCCCGGCCCCGTCTCCGGCGCGAATCACCACCGGTCCGGCGGGATCGGGGGAGAGCCGGCCCGTCACGTGAAACGACTGCGGGAGCGTGGCGGGGTTGACGAGGCGCAGGACGAACTCGCGCGCGGCCCCCGCCTCCGGTCCGACCACCTGTGCCAGCGCCGGCAGCACCACCTCGGGTTCCGCGCCGGACTCCGCCCGCCACGGACCCTCGGGAGAGCGCCGGACGGTGCCCGCGAGGGCGGGCAGCAGCAGATCCGCGACCACGACCTGTCCGGCGGGACGATAGGATTCCCCGACGAGACGCGACGCGTAGGTTTCCAGCGCCAGGAAACGGCCCCCGGCGGCGAGGCGCCCGAGGAAGGTGTGGTCGTCGCCGAGGGAACCGTCGCGCCGGATGCTGGCCAGCGTGACGCTCCGGGTGGGAAGGTCGATGACGGCGACCTGCGCGGCGCGCGACTCGCCCATGCAACCGGTCGCGATGGCCGCCAGGAGGGTCCGTCCGTCCGCGCCCAGCACGCCGCGGCGCGCCTCGTAACCCGGGGGCAGACCGGACGCCAGGCGCGCGAGCGGCACGAGCTGCCGGGTCTGCCGGTCGAGCAGATAGCCGCGGCTCTGGTGAAAGGGCGCGTCGGGCGCCAGATCGCTCGCGTACGAAAAGAAGGTGACATGGCGCCCGTCGGCACTGATCGAGGTCCCGCCGCTCGGCCCGTTCCCGGCCACGCCATTGGTATTGGCGCTGATCAATTCGAGCAGGCCGGACGTGCGGTCGTAGAGATACACGTCGGCGAACCCGTTGCGGTCCAGCGACAGCAGGTTGGCCGCGTAGGAATTGAAGAGCACGAACCGACCGTCGGGCGAGAGCTGGGCGCCCTCGCTGTCGGCATCGCCGAAGGCCCCCGCCGCATTGCGGCTGATGCATTCGACGAACCCGCCGTCCAGGTCCCGCACGAAGACGTCCTGCGCGCCGTTGTCGTCCCCGGGCACGAGGTTGCTGGCCGAACTCGTGAAGGCCACATACCGGCCGCCGGCGGACAGGAACGCGCCCTCGCTGGCGTGGTTGCCCTGGCTCCCGGAGGCCGAGGTGCTGGCCCGGATCATCGCGCCGCTCGCGAGGTCCCGCACGAAGATGTCCTCCACGTTGTTCGAATCGCGGGGAACGAGGTTCGTGGCCCGCGACTGGAACGCGATGCGCCGCGCGTCGGCGCTCAACGTCGGATGCCGGCTGTCCGCGTCGGCCTGCGTCGTCGACGACGCGTCGCTCACCCGCTGTATCCGGTGTTCCAACCGGTCCACCAGAAAGACGTCGCTCTGGAAATTGCCGTCCGCGGACGCCACCAGATGATCCGCCTCCGACGAGAACGCCACGAACCGCCCGTCGCCGCTGATGGCCGGCAACTCGGCGTTCCGCGCGGCCGGAAGGCCGTCCCACGCCCGGCTCGCGAGTTCCAGCCCCGGCGGGGGAAGGTCCGTTTCGGTCACGACGTCGACGGCGTCCCGGACCGGCCCCTCCGCGTCGGCGAAGGCCTCGAGATGCCAGCCATGGGCCTCGTCCCCGCCCTGCCCCGCGACGCGCGCGACCGAGACCCGGAGCAGGAGATTCGACCCGGACGGCAGCACGGGTGTGACCCAGCCACCCGCCCGCAACTCGGGACCGAGGTCCGGTCCGCCGGCATCGTCCCGCGCCTCGACCCGCCAACCGGTTCCGGCGGGCGCCGTGGCCTTGAGCACGAACGACCGCGGTTCGCCCGCGTTCAGGAGCCGCACCTCGTACCGCGCCGGTTCCGATCCCGACACCCGGGTCGTGGCCCGCTGCGGCAACCGGGGATGCCACGACCCGAGCCCCGCGAACGCCCCGTTCGTCCCCGCCCGCACGGAAAGATCCGGGCGCGCGCTCCCCCGGTCCAACCGGAACACGTCGTAAGCCGCGTTGCCATCGCCCGCGACGAGATTGAATCCGAGCGAGGCGAACACGACCCACCGCCCGTCGGCGCTCGGACGCCCGTAGAACGAGGATTCCTCGGTGCCATAGCCCGCGTCGTTGGCCGAGATCAGATCGGACTCGCCCGTCCAGCGGTCCCAGACGAACGCCCGATACACCTCCGGCAATCCCCCGGGTGCCTGACCCGGATCGTCGGACGAGAACGACACGAATCGTCCGTCCGCGCTGATGCCATCCACGTAGGTGTCGCCGCCGGGAACCCCCGGCGCCGGCGGGCCGCTGACGCGCGTGACGGACCGCGTCGTGCGGTCGTGCACGAAGGTCACCAGATGCCCGTCCGGATTCCGACCGTCGAAGTTCGTCGCCGCCGAACTGAACGCCACGTGCCGCCCATCCGCGCTCACGCCGGGAAACGCGCTGTCGGAATCGCCGGGGACCGCCGGCGTTCCGCGCGAGCTGACCAGTTCCGTCCGGTTCGCCCCCCGATCCCGCACGAACACGTCCCACGCCTGGTTGCCGTCCCCCGCGACCAGATTCGCGGCGTCCGAATGGAAGGCGACCACCAGCCCGTCCCCGCTGATCGCCGGGGCGTCGCTGATGCCCGCGGCCTCCGCGCCGCCCTCCGCGAGGCTGACCCGTTCCGTCGCCCGCCGCCCCCGGACGCGCACGAACACGTCGCGCTCCCCGTTGCGGTCCCCCACAACCAGATTGCTCGCGTCCGACGCGAAGACCACCACGCCCCCGTCGGCGCTGATTCCGGGACTGTCGCTGGCGGCGTTGCCCGTGCTCAGCCCGTCGGCACGCACGCTCATCGCCTCGAACTGGCCCGTCGTCCGATCCCACAGCACCACGTCGACCGCGTTGTTCGCGTCGCTGCCCGCCAGGTTGCTCGCCTCGGTCACGAAGGCCACGAACCGCCCGTCCGCGCTGATGGCCGGGGCCCCGCTGTCGCCGTTGCCGCCCGCCCCGCCCGCGGTCTGGCTCACCCGCACGATCGTGTCCGACGCGGTGTCCTTCAGGAAGACGTCGACGAATCCCTCCCGGTCGCCGGCCACGAGGTTGGTGGCGAGGGAGGCGAACGCGATCCAGCGCCCGTCCGGGCTCATCGCCGGTTCGGACGAATTGCCGTCCCCCCAGCGCCCCGCGGGCCCGCGCGAGACGACCGAGAGGCGTCCCGTCCGCGCGAGGGGCGGCGGCTCCGGCGGAAGCACCGTCTCGTCCGCGGCGGCGAGGGCTCGCGCCACGTTCAACCGCCCGCCCGTCACGGTCCGTCCGACCCAGGCGCCGAGGGGATCCGCGGTCGCCAGCAGGAGCCGCTTGAGTTCGAGCGCCGACAACCCGGGTCGCCGCGCCGCCAGCAGCGCCGCCGCCCCGGCCACGTGCGGCGCAGCCATCGAGGTGCCCGAGAGGTACGCGTACCGACCCCCGCCCACGCCGGGAAACGTGCTCAGGATGCCGCTCCCGGGCGCCGCAAGATCGACGGTGAGCCGTCCGAAGTTGCTGAAGCTGGCTGGATCATCGCAGGCGTCGGACGCCGCCACGGAAAGGATCTCCGGCACGTCGTAGCCGCTGGGATAGACCGGCATGACGTCGTTGTCCTGCCGGTCATTGCCCGCGGCACAGACGATCAGGATGCCCGCCGCCCCGGCCGCCGCGATGGACTCCTTCAGGAGCAGGCTCGGGAAGCCGCCGGCCCAGCTGCAATTCGCCGTCCGGATGTCCACCCCCCGGCGCCGAAGCCGCACGAGATAGTCGAACGCCCGCGCGAGGCCGGTCGTGTCCGCGAACCCGTCCACGCTGCCCACGCGCACGCCCAGCAGGCTGACCTTCCAGTTGACCCCGACGACGCCCATGGCGTTGCCCCCCGCCGCTCCGATGGTCCCCGCGACGTGCGTGCCGTGTCCCGAATCGTCCTCCGGATCTCCGTCGTCCCCGTAGAAATCCGCGCCGTGCACGTCGTCGATCACGCCGTTGCCGTCGTCGTCCCGGCCATTCCCCGGCACCTCGCCCGGGTTGCGCCACAGGTTCGGTGCCAGGTCCGGATGCAGGACGTCGATCCCCGTGTCGATCACCGCCGCCACGACGTTCGAGGACCCGGTCGTCGTGTTCCAGGCCGCGGGCGCCCCGATGGCGTCGAGGCCGAACAACCGAAGCCACTGCGGATCCTCGGGCACCGCCGTCAGCCGCCACCGGTGGTTCGGTTCGGCGGCCGCGACGTCGCGGCGCGCCCGAAACCAGTCGACTCCGGCGCGGCCCGCCAGGTCCGGAGGCACCTCCACCACTTCCCACCCGGGAACCGGCAGCGAGCGCTTGAGCCGGGCGCCCGCCGGCAGCCGGCCATCCCGCGCGCCCTGCAACTGCATCCCCGCGGGACGCGCCTCGCGCCATTTGACCAGGATTTCGCCCGGGATCGGCTGGGCCCCGAGCCGAAGCGCGCCCGCCCCCAACCCCAGCCCGACCAGCCCGACGAGGAGCAGGAAAGCCAGCGCACGACGATCGATCCCCTCCTGAACGGACAGCATGGGGGCCAACCTAGCACGAGGCACCCGTTCTGGGCGAGCGGG
>CAZSOV010000422.1:0-5530 GCA_964608505.1 uncultured Verrucomicrobiota bacterium | reverse complement strand
TCCGCGACGGGGAAGGGAGAGAGGGCGAGACCGGGGCCTGAAGGCCCCGGCAACCTTCGGTCGTCGCTCCGCGACATCGCTGCCCGGGCCGGACAGGCACGGTCCGCGGAGGAGGGCGAGGCATCCGGTGGGTAAGGCGCCTCGCCCGCTTCGGGGAACGGAACCGCGGACCGCACGTCGCCGCGTGGGGGCACGCGGCCTACAACGTGTAGGCCCGGTGCCCTCACCGGGCGGAGCGATGGCAGTGGGCGGTTCATGGGGAGGTGACTCCGTTCGGTTCGGGGAGGGCGGGAGGGACGGGCGGGTGGAGTCGGGCGTAGCGGGCGAGGAGATCGAGGGTGGGCTGGAGAAAGGCGAGGGTTTGTTCCTCGAGTCGATCGCCCTGGAAGATGTGGAGGACCTGCTGGCCGGTGGGGCTGCGATGGAGTTCGCGGAGGGTGGCGAAGAGGAGATCCTTGAAAGGCGGGGCGTAATCGGGGCGGAAGCAGAGGAGGACGGGAACGACCTCGGGGGAGGTGGCGATGATCTTCAGCTGCTGGCCGAGCTGGGGGTTGAGTTCGACCATGACCTGGAAGCCGGCGAGCGTGGCGACGGCGGCGTCGCGCTGGCGGAAGAACACCGGCAGGATGGCCTTCGAGGTTTTGGGGGCGCGCAGGATGGGGCCGAAGAACCGGGTGGCCTGGGGCAGGTTCTGGTCGTGGAGGAGGAGGTCGAGCCACTGGGGGGCGAGGCAGGCGCGTGGATGGTCCTGAAGGGAGAGGGTTTTGCCGCGGAGGTCGGCGAGGCCGGAGATGCCGCGATCCGAGCGGACGATGACGCCGTAGCGTTCCACGCTCAGGCCGGCGGCGACGGTCACGAAGAGGGTGGTGCAGGGGACCTGCTCCCGAAGCTGTTGGAAGTCCGTGATGCGCAGGGCCACGGCATCGGTTTTGCGTTCGCGCATGGCCTGGATGGTCTCGGCGGTGGTCTCGAGCAGTTGCGGGTCGGGGTCGGTGGGGATGCCGCGTTCGCGGGCGACCGACTGACCCCACGCCTTCATGGAGGCGCGGGCGTCGTTTTCGTTGACGTCCGTGAAGAGTTGGCGGGCGAAGGCGATGCGGAAAGTGGTGTCAGCGGACGGGGCGGGGCGGACGATGGCGAGGAGGGCGAGGAACAGGACCGCGAGGAGGCCGCCGGCCGGGCGAGGGGGCCGGGAGGGGGCGGGCGGGAGTGAATGGAGTCGGAGCGAGGTCATGGTTGCGGCCTGGCCTCGGGGGGGGCGGCGTGGGTGGAGGCGATCCGCTGGTAGGCCTCGAGCAGGTGGCGGGCGGAGGCGAGGATGTCGACGGAGGTTTCGTGGAGCTGATCGCTTTGGAAGAGGGTGAGGACCTGGTTGCCGGCGGGGCTTTTCTCGAGGCTACGGAGGGCGCCCATGAGGGCCTCGCGATGGGGAGAATCGTACGCGAGGCGCATGAATCCGAGGGCGGGAACGACCTTCGGGGAGGTGGCGAGGACGCGGGTGCGGGCGCGGACCTGGGGATTGAGTTCGCACATGATCCGGAAGCCGCGTTCGGTGACGAGACAGGCATCCTGTTGTTTGAAGAAGACGGGGAGGACGACCTTGGGCAGCTTGGCGGCCTTCTGGATCTGCGAGAAATGGCGGGCGACGATGGGCAGGCCGAGTTCGGCGAGGGTGATCTCGAGCCACGGGAGGGCGAGGGAGGCGCGGGGGTTGTCGAGGACGACCAATCGGCCTCCGGCGAGGGCGGGGAGGTCGGCGAAGGCGGAGTCGGAGCGGACGAGCAGGACGTAGGTTTCGGTGTAACCGCCATCGATGTAGGAGACGAAGATGTTGGTGCCCTGGAGGTGGGGCGGGAGGGCGAGGTATTCGGGGGTGGTGACCGCGGCGCCATCGATGAGGGACCGGGCGACGGCCTCGGTGATCTGGTGGGTGCCGTTGAGGAGGACGGGATGGGCTTCGAGATGGACGCCGCGTTCGCGGGCGAGGGCGAGGGCCCAGGCCTTGACGGAGGCCTTGGCGTCGTTCTCGTTGACCTCGGTGAACATGGACGAGGAGAAGGCGAAGCGGAGGTCGCCGGGATCGGCCGGGGCCTGGGCCAGCAAAGGGCCGGGAAGTGCGAGCAGGCCGAGCACGAGGCCGAAGAAATCGCGCAGGACGGCGGGCGACGGCCAGGCGGGCGCGTGAGTGGGGCCGTGGTTCATGAGCGGGGGGTGGAGGAGGGTCGCGGAGGTGTCTCGACGTGGGCGGCATTGGTGGACGCGAGCCGTTGATAGGCCTCGATCAGGTGGCGGGAGGGGAGGAGGAGGTCGATGGGGCCCTCGTGGATGCTCCCGCTTTGGAAGAGGGTGAGGACCTGGCCGCCGGCGGAGCTTTCGTTGAGGCTTAGGATGGCCTTCATCAGGGCCTGGGTGTGGATGGTTTGGTAGGCGGGCCGCAGGAAGCTGACGACGGGAACGACGCTCGGGGAGGTGGCGAGGACACGGGTGCGGGCGCGGACCTGGGGGTTGAGTTCGCACATGATCCGGAAGCCGCGTTCGGTGACGAGACAGGCATCCTGCTGCTTGAAGAAGACGGGCAGCACGACCTTGGGCAGCTTGGCGGCCTTCTGGAGCTGGGAGAAATGGCGGGAGGCCGGGGGCAGGCCGAGGCCCGCCAGCGTGACCTCGAGCCACGGGAGGGCGAGGGAGGCGCGGGGGTTGTCGAAGACGACGAGCCGGCGTCCGGCGAGGGCGGGGAGGTCGGCGAGGGCGGAGTCGGCGCGGACGAGGAGGACGTAGGTCTCGGTGTAACTGCCTTCGTTGTAGGAGAGCAGAAGGTTGGTCCCCTGGAGGTGGGGCGGGAGGGCGAGGAATTCGGGGGTCGTGAGCGCGGCACCGTCGATGAGGGACCCGGCGACGGCCTCGGTGATCTGGTTGGTACCGTTGAGGAGAACGGGGTGGGCTTCGACATGGACGCCGCGTTCGCGGGCGATGGCGAGGGCCCAGGCTTTCACGGAGGCCTTGGCGTCGTTCTCGTTGACCTCGGTGAACATGGAGGAGGAGAAGGCGAAGCGGAGGTTGCCGGGACCGGGGTCGGGTTGGGCGAACGCGGGGACCGGGAGCGCGAGGTGGCCGAGCACGAGGCCGAGGAAGGCGAGCAGGGTCGCGGGCGACGGGAAGCCGACATGGCCCCCGGGGGTCGGGCGCTGGGGGAGGCGTCCGGAGGCCGGGAGAGCGGGGTGCCGAACCTGTCCGGCGGGCGCGATCGCGATGGTGGGGCCGCGGTTCATGGGCGGGGAGTGGGGGAGGAGTCATCGATGCCGAGCCATTTGCGCAGCATGGCGGCGACGTCGTCGGGGTGAAGGGGTTTGCTGAGGTAATCGTCCATGCCGGCGGCGAGGCAGACCTCGCGGTCGCCGGCCATGGCATTGGCGGTCATGGCGACGATGGGGATGCGCCGGCGGGCATGGCCCTGGGCGGAGTCGTGGGTTTCCTCGGCGCGGATGATGCGGGTGGCGCCGTAGCCGTCGGTGCCGGGCATCATGCAATCCATGAAGACGAGGTCGAAGCGCCGGGAGCGGACGGCCTGGACGGCCTCGTCGCCGTTGGTGGCGAAGTCGCACGAGCAGCCGGTACAGGTGATCATCTCGGCGGCGAGTTCGCGGTTGATGTCGTTGTCCTCGGCGAGGAGGACGCGTTTGGAGGCGAGGCGAGGGGTGGTCGTCGGCGGGGGGGTGGACGCGGGGGCGGACGGGAGGGAATCGGGGACGAGGGCGTGGGCGTGGATGGGGGCGTGGATGGGGGCGGAGGCCGAGTCCGGGGGGACGGTGAAGGGGAGTTCGAACCAGAAGGTGCTGCCGTGACCGGGTTGGCTTTGGACGCCGATCCGGCCGCCCATGAGCTCGACGAGGTGTTTGCAGATGCCCAGGCCGAGGCCGGTGCCGCCGTGGCGGCGGGTGGTGGAGTTGTCGAGTTGGGAGAAGGGCAGGAAGAGGCGTTGGAGGTGGTCGGGATGGACGCCGGGGCCGGTGTCGGAGACCTCGAAACGAACGCGGGCGGCGGCTGGGGAAGGGGAGTCGGGAGCGGGGTGCGGGACGGCGGCGACGCGGAGGGAGACGGAGCCGGAGTCGGTGAACTTGATGGCGTTGCCGACGAGGTTGACGAGGATCTGGGCGAGGCGATCGGCGTCGGTGGTGACGACGCGGGGGACGGCGGGGTCGATGTGGAGGGACCAGGAGAGGCCCTTGTCGGCGACCTTGTAGGCGAAGGAGGCGGCGGTATTGGAGAGGGTGGCGTGGAGGCGGGTGGGAGCGGAGCGGAGTTCGAGTTTGCCGGCCTCGACCTTGGAGAAGTCGAGGATGTCGTTGATGACGCAGAGGAGGGTGCGGGCGGAATTCTGGGCCATGTCGATGCGCCGGCGCTGCTGGGGGGTGGGCTGGTCGCGGAGGAGGAGGTGGAGGACGCCGGTGACGCCGTTGAGCGGGGTGCGGATCTCGTGGCTCATCATGGCGAGGAACCGGGATTTGGCCTCGCTGGCGGCCTCGGCGGCGACCTTGGCCAGGCTGAGTTCGCGGGTCCGGGCCTGGACGCGGGCCTCGAGTTCGTCGAAGGCGGCGCCGAGTTGTTGTTCGGCGTGTTTGCGGGCGGTGACGTCGAGGCACAGGGCGAGGCAGGCGGGGTGTCCGGAGAACTCGATGAGATCGGTGGTGACCTCGACGTCGATGACGGTGCCGTCGCGTTTGCGATGGCGGACGTGGCGGACGGAACCGACGCCGGAGGGGTGGGCGACAGGTTCGAGGGCGGCGGGATCGGGGGCGTCGACGCGGAGGTCGGCGAGGGAGAGGCGGAGGAGTTCGGAACTGGGATAGCCGTAGTGATCGACGGCGGCATCGTTGGCGGCGAGGAGGGCGAAGGAGATGGGGTGATGCACGAACATGGGCATCGGGTTGGACTGGAAGAGGAGGCGGTAGTGGGCCTCGGAATCGCGGAGGGCGGCGTTCTGGGCCTCGATGCGGGAGAGCATCTGGTTGAACGCGGTGGTGAGGGTGCCGAACTCGTCGGCGCCGACGGCCTCGGCGCGGACCGAGTAGTCCTTGTTGTCGGCGATGCTGCGGGCGGTACGGGTGAGGGCGAGGACGGGGGTGGAGATGAGGTGCTGGAAGGAGGAGGAGAAGAGGAAGGCGGCGGCGAGGGCCAGGACGGAGCAGGCGGCGAGGATGGCGAAGACGGGGAGCAGGAGTTCGCGCTCCATGGCGCGGGCGTCGAAGCGGAGGTAGAGCGTGCCGATACGCTGTCCGTCGTGGGCTACGGGGGAGACGAGGCCGAGTTCGTTGCCGACGGAGTGGAAGCCGTCGGCGGGCGGGGCGACCTGGGGCGGGTGGGGCGAGGCGATCTGGACGTGATGGGCGATGACGGAACCGTCGGCCTTGTAGAGGGCGGCGCAGAGGAGATGGGGTTGGGCGCGGAGGGCGGAGATGATTTCGAGGGCGCCCTTGGGGTCGTCGAAGGCGAGCGAGGCGGTGACGTTGGCGGCGATGATGCCGGCCTCGAT
>CAZSOV010000421.1:0-5534 GCA_964608505.1 uncultured Verrucomicrobiota bacterium | reverse complement strand
AAGGCGATGCGCGTGCGGGACACGCCGCGACCGCCCAGCGCCTTGATGACGTCATCGGCCAGGGCGTGCGCCTGCTGCCGGGGCGTCCCGTTCGCGTACGTCTTGGCCAGGAGCGCGGCCCCGTTCCTGTCGGCCAGGCGTCCCTCCACATTGCCGTTGTTCCTGCCCGACAACGTCAGGCGCGACTCCGCGGAGGGAACGATGGCACAGCCGGCGACTTCGAGATCGAACTTGAGCACGGCGGCGACTTCACCCGAAAAGCCCTCCAGGGCGAGCGGGAAGGGCGCGGTCGTGTTGCTGAAGGCATTGACGTCGAGGCGGTACCGAGGCGCGGCCTCAGTCTGGGCCCGGGCCAACGGGGCGGGGAGGAGGGCGGCGACGGCGGTCAGCCAGTCGCGGCGACTGAGCGAACGGGAGAAGGAGGAGCTCATCAGAACGAAGTGCGACCGTGCATGTTGAAACCGATGGTGAAGGATCTCTGCGATTCGGTGGCGCCCGCTTCGAACGGGGGCAGTTGGGAAATGCGGTCGAGGACGTTCTGGACCGAGGCATCGAGGGCGGCGATGCCGGTTTTCTTGACGATGCGGGCCCGCACGACCCTGCCATCCTTGTGGACGAATACCTCGACCTCGGTGGTCGCCAGACTGTCGGAGACGTTCTGCGGCGCGATCCAGGCGTTTTCGTAGATGCGCTGGACGGTCCAGGCGTAGGCGGACGCGCCGCCGGCCCCCCCGGCTCCGGCTCCGCCTCCACCGCCTCCGCCGCCCCCCCCTCCTTGGGAGGCCCGGCTCAGTTCGACCTTGATGCCACCGCCGGTGGCCTTCTGCGCCAGCGTGCCGGTCGCGCCCGCCAGGGTGGAGGCCAGGTTGCGCAGGCGCTCGCGTTTCGCCTCCTCCGCCGCGGCACGGTCGCGGGCAGCGAGTTCGGCGGCGGAAGGCTTGCGAGGTTGGGGCTTGGGCAGCGACTTGACGTTCTCGAAGTCAAACTTGGGAATCTCCGGGGCGGCCTTCTTCGGGGGTTCCTTTTCGGCCTTCCTGCCGGCCGGCAAAACCAGTTCCCCACCTGCGGCCCGGGGCAGTTCGAACTGAATGTCGGAAGCTGCTTTCGGGGGCGGCGTCGCGGCCCGGGCCGGGGGCGGTTCCTGGGCCTTGGGAGGGGCGACTGGCGGGGCCGGCACCGAGGGGGTGACGGGTCCCGGACCCTTGGGCCCCGGTGCGGCAAGCGCTTCCTGGACGAGGTCTCCTCCGACGAGTTCGAGGGGCGGGCCGCCGGCCAGGAGGTCGTCGTTTCGAGAATGGAAACCCTGACCGAACAGGAGCAGCGCGGCCAGCAATCCGTGCGCGAGGGCGGAACTCGCGAGGCAGCGGTTTTGCAGGCGTGAGAACATGGGGGCTCAGTGTTCCGGCGTGCCGCGGGGATTGACCCGGGTGATGCCGTTGCGCTGGCAACGGTCGAGCACGTCGAACACGGATGACCACGAGACGCGGCGGTCTCCGCGGATATTCACGACCATCCGGGGATTGCGGCGGTGTTCCTCGACCAGGGTCCGTTCCAGTTCCTCGAGCGAGGCGGATTTGCCCTCGAGTTTGTACTCCCCGGCCTGGGTGATCTCGACGGTCTTGATGTCCTTGCGTTCCAGCCGGCCCTGGTCCGGCTTGCCGCCGACGGGAAGCTCCAATTGCACCGACTGCTCGAGCAGCGGGGTGGTGATGACGAAAATGATGAGCAGGACGAAGGCGAGGTCGAGCAGGGGCGTGACATTGATGTCCGACAGCGTGACCAGAGCGTTCTTTTGGGAAAATCGGCGCATGTCAGTCGGCCATCAGGCGGAAACCCGGTTGACGCCCGAGACCTCCTCGAGGAACTCGACTTCCATGCGGGCCGCCAATTCCTGGGCGAAATTGTCCATCTCCACCGTCAGAACGCGGAGGTTGTGAACCAGCCAGTTGTAACCAAACATGGACGGAATCGCGACCATGAGGCCGGCGACGGTCGTGATCAGGGCGCCGGCGACGCCGGGGGCCATCATCTGGAGCGTGGCCGCGCCGGCATTGCCGGCGGCGACGCCGCCGAAGGCGTCCATGACGCCCCACACGGTTCCGAGCAATCCGAGGAACGGGGCGCCACTGACCGCGATGGCGAGCAGGATCAGCCCGGCCTCGAGGTCGAGTGCTTCCCGGGCGACGCACCGTTCGAGCGCGCCTTTGACCAGTTCCATGGCCTTGAGACTCAGGGTGGGCTCGAGGGTGCCCCCGTCCCGGCGACGCCGGTGTTGAGCCAGTTCGGAGCACCCCGCCTCATAGACGGAGAACAGGGGGCAGCCCTCGACCTTGACGCGGCGTTCGTGGATTTCGACCACGCTGCGCTGGCGGCGGTACTCCTCCCGAAACAGGGCGTTGAGGCGGCGTGCCCGGCGCATTTGGACGGCCTTCGCGGCCATCACCGACCACGCTCCCATCGAGAAGAGGAGGAGGATCCCGATAACTACTTTGCCCTCGAGCGTGGCTCGATGATAGTTATCGAACAAGCTGCTCTGGGCGAGGAAGCACAGGAAATCAGTCGGCATGAGGACCCAGCCACGACAAATGGCCTGGGCCGGATGTAAGGCCACAAGCCCTAGAGGTCAAAGCCTTTTCCTGCGCTGCTGCACGGTTCTGTCTCCGGTAACGAAAAAGGCGGCGGCCCCCCTGGGGTGACGCGGGTACGCCTCCCCGCCGCACGGGCACCCGGTGGGCGGAGTGGTGCCGGAATGGCGCACTTGGTGTGTCGCGATGGCGCGATCCAGTGGGCGGAGCGGGTGTGGTGGTGGGTGGATTTGTTTGTAAGTGACTCGTGTATAGGCAAGTGTGGCATTCGGGTGGGTGTGGCATGCCCTGAGCTATAGGGGGTTGGCTATGGGCAAAGTACTGGGAATCGATCTCGGAACGACCAACTCGTGCATGGCGATCATGGAGTCGGGCGAGCCGCTGGTGCTGGAGAACTCGGAGGGCCGGCGGACGACGCCCTCGGTGGTGGCTTTCACCAAGACCGGGGAACGGATCGTGGGCGAGGCGGCCAAGCGTCAGGCGATCACCAATCCGCGCAACACCGTTTACTCCATCAAACGGTTCATGGGCCGCAAATTCTCCGAAGTGCAGGAGGAGATCAAGCGGGTGCCGTACCGGGTGGTGGAGGCTGCCAATGGCGACGTCGCGGTGGAGGTCGAGGTCAACGGCGAGATGAAGCGGTATAGCCCGCCCGAGGTGTCGGCGATGATCCTGGCCAAGTTGAAGGCGGACGCCGAGATGCGCCTGGGCGAGACGATCACGCAGGCCGTGATCACGGTGCCGGCCTATTTCAACGATTCGCAGCGGCAGGCGACGAAGGACGCCGGGCGGATCGCGGGTCTCGAGGTGCTGCGCATCATCAATGAGCCGACGGCGGCGTCCCTGGCCTACGGCCTGGACAAGAAGAAGGACGAGTTGATCGCGGTCTACGATCTGGGTGGCGGAACCTTCGACATCTCGGTGCTCGAGATCGGGGACGGGGTGTTCGAGGTCAAGGCCACGAACGGCGACACCCATCTGGGGGGTGACGACTGGGACAACCGGCTGATGGATTGGATTCTGGACGAGTTCAAGCGCGAGAACGGGATGGATCTGCGTCGGCAGCCGGATGCGCTGCAGCGCATCAAGGAGGAGGCGGAGAAGGCGAAGATCGCGCTGAGTTCCTCGCAGCAGTACGAGATCAACCTGCCGTTCATCACGGCCGATGCGACCGGGCCCAAGCACATCCAGAAATCGCTGGCCCGCTCCCGGATGGAGCAATTGTGCGATGATTTGTTCGAGCGGACGGTGGTGCCGGTGCGGAACTGCCTGCGGGACGCCGGCGTGGCGGCGGAGAAGATGAGCGAACTCGTGCTGGTCGGCGGCATGACGCGGATGCCGCGGGTCGTGGAGACGGCGCGGACGCTCGTGAGCAAGGCGCCGCACCAGGGGGTGAATCCGGACGAAGTGGTGGCGGTCGGCGCGGCGATCCAGGGCGGGGTGTTGAAGGGCGAGGTCAAGGACGTGTTGTTGCTGGACGTGACGCCGCTCTCGCTGGGGATCGAGACCCTGGGCGGGGTGTTCACGCGGTTGATCGAGCGGAACACGACCATTCCGACCCGCAAATCGGAGATTTTCTCGACGGCGACCGACAGCCAGCCAGGGGTGGAGATCCACGTCCTGCAGGGCGAGCGCCAGTTTGCGCGCGACAACAAGGCCATCGGGAAGTTCCAGCTGACCGAGATCCCGCCGGCCCCGCGCGGGGTGCCGCAAATCGAGGTCACGTTCGACATCGACGCGAACGGCATCCTGCACGTGAGCGCGAAGGATCTGGGTACCGGGAAGGAACAGAAGATCACGATCTCGGCCTCGAGCGGGCTCTCGAAGGACGAGGTGGAGCGGATGCGGCGGGACGCCGAGGCGCACGCCGACGACGATCGGAAGCGTCGCGAGGAAGTCGAGGCGCGCAACGAGGCGGACAACGCCGTGTATCGGACCGAGAAGATGTTGCGGGAGACCGGGGACAAGCTCCCGGCGGAGAAGAAAACCGCGATTGAAGCGGCGGTGACGGCGGTGAAGGACGCGTTGAAGGGCGGCAGCACGGACGCGGTGAAATCGGCGAGCGAGAAGTTGAACCAGGCCTGGCAGGCGGCCTCGGAGGACCTCTACAAGGCGGGAGCCCAGGCCGGGGGCGGCGCCGAGGCGGGGCCGGGGGCCGGCGGCGGTGCGGCGGGTGCGGGTGGCAATGCCGGGGCCGGGGCCGGGGCGGGGGGTGGTCGGGGGGGGCGGCGGGCGGGGGGGGGGGGGGGGGGGCATGGGCGGGGGGGGGGGGGGGGGGGGGGGGGGGGGGGGGGGGGAAGGGCGGCGGCAAGGACGACGGGACGGTGATCGACGCGGAGATCGTGGACGAGAAGAAGAAATGACGACGCTTTGCCTGCGACCGTCGGCGGCGGAAAGAGACCGGGCCGTGCGGGAGCGGGCGAACTTTTCCCTTCGCGGGTGCGGGGGGAGTTGATTGCAACCACCAAACAGCAGACAGAACAAACCAACCGACAGTCATCATTATGGCACTGAACGTGAAACCTCTCGGTGACCGGGTCCTCGTGGAACCCGCCGAGGAAAAGGAGACGAAGAAGGGCGGAATTATCATTCCCGACAGCGCGAAGGAAAAGCCGATGGAAGGCCTCGTCCGCGCGCTGGGGACCGGCAAGACCGATGACAACGGCAAGAAGGTTCCGTTCGAGGTGAAGGTCAACGACCGCGTGCTGATCAGCAAGTACGGCGGCACGGAGATCAAGATCGACGGCAAGGAGTACAAGATCCTCAACGCCGACGACATCCTCGCGGTGATCGACTGAGGCGCGTCCGCGAAGGCCATTCGCATCAACCAGTAACCCCAAGAATACCAAGATAACATGGCAGCCAAGCAATTGTTGTTCGATGAAGCCGCGCGGCAGGCACTGCTGCGCGGGGTGACTCTCCTTTCCAAGGCGGTCACCGCGACGCTCG
>CAZSOV010000420.1:3046-5551 GCA_964608505.1 uncultured Verrucomicrobiota bacterium | reverse complement strand
CCTGCAGGATCTCGGTGCCGGTGATGTCGGCCGGCATGAGGTCGGGGGTGAACTGGATGCGCTGGAAGCGGAGGTGGAAGACCTGGGCGATGGACTTGACGAGCAGGGTCTTGGCGAGGCCGGGGGCACCGGTGATGAGGCAATGACCGCCGGCGACGAGCGCCACGAGGATCTGCTCGATCACTTCGCCCTGGCCGACAATGGCCTTGGCGAGTTCGGCCTCGATGCGGGCCCGACCGGCCAGCAGGCGCTGGAAGGCAATTCGTTCGTCCTCGACCGGGTCGGGGGCGGTCACCGGCGCGGGGACCGGAGCCGGCGGCGATGCGGGGGCCGGGGCCGGGGCCGCCTCGGCGACGGCGGGCACGAGCGGCGGCGGCGGCGGCGCGGCAGCCGGCGCGTCGGTGGGAGCGGGGGACAGCGGTGGCGGAGCGAGCTGGGGAGGAACCGGCTCCGGCGCCTTGGGATCGGTGGAGGAAGGGAAGCTCATCAGTGGGTCATGATGTAGAAGATGATGTTGATGCCGAGCGGATAGGAGATCTTCTCGGAGAAATTGCGGAAGTAATAGGGATCCTCGCCCTCCCGTTCCCAGCCGTCGCCGTTGTCGGTGTTGTGGGTGGCGAGGACCATGATTCGCCCCTGATCGTCGAAGATGGCCCGGTGATGGACCTCCTGGGCATCGTCGCGTTCCCAGGTGACGCCATGGTGCTGGCTTTCGCGACCGAGCCACGCGTTCGGCACCTGGCCCTTGGCCTGGATGGCGAAGGGACGCCGGTACAGGTCGTGCTCGAGGGGCAGTTCCACGAAATCGCGGTCGGGAAACACGAGGCGGAAGACCGCCGCGACATTGTCCCACTCGTTGTCGCCCCAGAAATCGTCGAGCATGAGGAACCCGCCGTTGAGCAGGAAGGCACGGAGCGCCGCGGTTTCCTCGGGACCGAGCGAGAGGGCGCCGGGTTCGACGATGTAGACGAAGGGGAACCCCGCGAGTTCGGCCTCGGTGATCTCGAGGTAGATGCCGTCGGGCGCGACGCGCATCGAGGTCATTTGCTGGAGGCGATAGGAGAGGTTGAGGTCGCTGTCGGGCGTGTCGGTGCTCCAGCCCCCGCGTCCGGCGCGGCGGTTGTGGGTGTAGCGCAGGCGGGCGAAGCGGAACGCGTCGTCCTCGAACCCGGGGGGATTCGTCCATTCCGGGGTGCCGGTGCTGTGGGATTCGATCTCGCGCGGGGTGCGGGTTTCCGGACCGACGTAGGACTCGCCGAAGCCTCCGCGCCAACGCCCGCCGCCCCCGCGGCGCTGGCCGTAGACGAGGCCAGCGCCGACGAGGAGGGCAAGAGTGGCGATGACGAGACTGCGGATCACGCGGGGTTCAAGCGACCGAACGGAGGAGCCTGGGTGTCGGATCGGGTTCGCGACGGGTCGTCACGGTTTGGGAGTGGGGGAAGGGAGGTTGGTGGACGATGGAGCCGGGCCGGGGCCGATGCGCCGGAGCATCTCGAGCGCGCCGCGGTGGCGGGGGGCATCCTCCAGGGCCTGGAGCAGGTGCCGCCGGGCGGCGACCGGTTCGGTGGGATGCAGCAGGCGGGCGAGGTCGAAATGGACGGCCGGCGGATTGGGCGGATCCAGCTGGAGCAAACCGCGGTGCGCGGCGATGGCGGCCGCGGGCTGGTTGCGGGCCTCCCCGGCCCGGGCGAGATAACGATACGGCGCGGGCACGAGCGGATCGACGGCCAGGAAGCGGTCGCCGTTGCGCAGGACCTCGTCCCAGTCGCTCGTGGCGGCGGCCAGTTCCATGAGCCGGAGGTAGGCCTCGGTCGCCTTGTCATCGATCTCGGCCCAGTGCCGGAGCACGGCGCGTTCGGACGGGACATCGCCGAGGGCGCGGTGGACCTGGGCGAGGAGCCGGGAGGAGGAATCGTTGCCGGCCTCCCGGGGATAGAGTCGGACGAGGATTTCGAGGGGTTCCCGGGCGGCGGTCCAATCCTTCCGCTCGAGGGCCTGCTCGGCGCGGGCGCGCAGGGCGTAGTAATTGGTGGGATTGGCGGCGGCATCGGCGGCCAGGCCCGGAATCTTCCGGGCCAGGGCGGCCACGGGCTTGGGCAGGTCGCGTCCGCCGGGCTTGGTCCAGTCGAGGCCGGGGGCGAGTTCCTCGGCCCTGGCACGGGCGAAGGCGGCGAATTCGTCCTCGAGCTGGCCCAGGGCGAGGGTGTGCTTCTCGAGGGTTTCGTTGATGAACACGCCCTGGCGGAGGTCGCCGAGAATCGCCTGGATTTTGGGGAGGCCGAAGCGTTCGACGAGGAACTCGACGACGAGGGAGGCCTGGTAATAGGCGAACTGGAGGTGGAGCGGGGATTTGGGGGTGAGGAACGCCGCGGAAAGCCGCCCCACGGGCGTGAGTTCGCCGTCCCGGATCATCTCGCGGTATTTGGGGGTGAGGCGTTCCCCCCAGGCCGGGTTGGCCTGCCGTTCCTCGAACACGGAGATGCCCTCGCTCAGCCAGCGCGGCAT
>CAZSOV010000420.1:0-3036 GCA_964608505.1 uncultured Verrucomicrobiota bacterium | reverse complement strand
TGGTGGACCAGGTGCACATGGATGTTGTGATCGCGGGCGATGGCCGTCAGCTGGAGGGTCACGACATGGCAGAACTCGTGCCACAGGACGGCCTCCCAGTTGACCGGATGCCCCCGATTGGCGGCGGGACTGTTCGCGGTGATCACGCGTCCGAAGCAGACCCCGAGGTAGCCCGGGTTGTCCGGCATGCCGAAGGTGCGCACTCCGAAATCGTTCGGGTTCGCGAAGATCTCGACGATGGTGGGCTGGGTCAGGGCGAGGCCGTAACGCGGCACCAGCCGGGTGCGGGCGCGTTCGAGCAGGTCGAGCACGCGCGGGCCGTAGACCGCGGCCTCGCGGGAGGTCATGCGGACGATGAAATGGGCGTTGGTGAGGGTGACGAAATTCCGCAGCGTATCGTGCAGGGTGGCCAGGTTGTACGCGGTGACGTCGTAGGCGTCCGCCTCGTGGACCTCCTGCGCCAGGGTCCAACCCTCGGCCTCGTCGCCGAGGCGGAGCAGATCGCTGGCGAGTTGCGCCTTGGCCGGAATGTACTCGGGGTCGAACCGAAGCGCGGCACGCTGCTGGGCGGCGCCCTCGGCGAACCGGTACTTGGCGGAGAGTTTCCGTCCGATCAGATGCGGGACGTCCGGGTTCCGGGCCCAGGCGGCGAGGGCGTTGGTGACCGCGCTCGTCTCGGCGGCGGCATCGTTCCGGAGATGCGCGATGACGGCCGCGAACGCCCAGGCCTCGGGATGGACCGGGTTCACGTCGCGGATCTTGACGAGGGTCTTGCTGGATTCGTCGTAGTCCTCGGCGTCGAGGTAGTGCTCGGCCAGGAGCAGGAGGCTGGGCACATGCCGGGGGTTGAGCTTGAGGGCCGCCTCGAGCGACTTGCTCATCTCCTTCCGGTCCCCGTCGAGGAATGCCCGGGCACGCCCGGCGTGCAGATCGGGATCGTCGGGGAACTTCTTGAGCGCCTCGTCGAACTGCCGGGCCGCGAGGGCGTAGTCATGTTTCGAGAGGGAGAGCTCGCCCCCCGCCAGGTAGACGTCGCGCAACTCCGGCGCGGCCTTCTTGAGCGGGGTGAAGATCTTGTCGAGGACCTCCTTGGGATCGGTGCCGAGCGCGAGCATGGCCCGTCCGAAGGCGACGAGGTCGGCGGGATCGCGATACGCCCAGGGGCGCTGGGACATGAGCCGGGCCAGTTCCGCGACGATCTCCCGGGCCTGGGCGGGCCGTCCGTTCGAGCGGAAGGCATCCCGGGCCAGCCAACGGAGGGACAGGCTGCGGGGCAGGGCGCCGAGGGCGTTGGTCATCGCGGCGTCGGCCTCCGGATACCGACCGAGGGCCAGCAGAGCCTCGACGTGGAGGCGCTGCCACGCTTCCTCGCTCGGATCCGCGGCCACGGCGGCCCGGGCCGTCTTGCGAACCCCCTCGTAGTCGCCGGCGAGCAGCTTCTTCCGCGCGTCCGCGGCGGTGGCGCCGTGGGTCCGGGGCACGGTTGCCAGTATCAGGCAGGCGAGGAAGGGCAGCAGGGAGACGAGACGGGGGAGCGACCGAAGGAACATCGGCGGGAGCGGCCGGCGGGATTCGGCGTCCATCACGGACAAGTCTTGGACGCGGGAGGCGATCTCCACAAGTGGTTCATTGAGTGGCGGCACGGTTTTTCCTGCGGGCGAACCTGGACTGCCCGCCGATGGGACGGCGCCGCCCCGGGAAAGGTTTCACCGGAGGCCGTGGCCCACGGACGCGGAGGGACGGACACGATCCAGGCGACGGGCGGGAGGCAGGGCGAACCGGGAGATCCGGAGCCCGGGTGGAAGGGCAGCGATCCGCCGCCGGCCCGGTCCGGAAGGGAAAGGGGACAGGCAAGGGAACGGGAAAGGGGGGGAACGGAAACCGGAACGGGCGGATGGCGGAGAGGGGGGGATTCGAACCCCCGGTGAGGTATAAGCCCACTCACGCTTTCCAGGCGTGCGCCTTAAACCACTCAGCCACCTCTCCACCAAAGGGCGATCAGTGTGGTCCGGGAGGGGCATCCGTGGGAAGCGGTTTTTGCAGGCATGCATCCGATTCGGGGCGGTCGGGCGTTGTGGGGATGGGAATGACATTGCCCGTCGCGCAGCTTCTGGATAGAGACACGTCCGCTTCCGGACGGCCCTCCGGCGCGGGCTCCTGGAACCTCGGGGAAGCGTTGGACACGGTGGATCCCATGGAACGGACGGACCGGGGGGCGGTTTTCGGGGCGGACGCGATGACGGCAGCGGACCCAGGCGACGAGGCCTTGATGGCCAGGATCGCGCGAGGCGACACGGACGCCTTCGCGGCGTTCTACGATCGGCACGAACCGTTGTTGTACGGCCTCGCGCTGCGCATCCTCCGCCATGACCGGGACGCGGAGGACGTCCTCCAGGAGGCCGCGGTGCAGCTGTGGGAGCGGGCCGGGGAGTACCGGGCGGACCTGGGAAAACCGATCAGCTGGGCGGTCACGTTGCTGCGCAACAAGGCCATCGACCGCCTGCGCGCGGGGCGGCGGCGCGCGGAACTCGCGGACCGGGTGCTGGCGGAGGCGGAGGTGGAGGATTCCATCGGGTTTCAAGGGCCGGGGGAAGGCGGTGCGGACCGCTCGGCGGCGGTGCGGCGGACCCTGGTGACGTTGCCCCGGGATCAGCGTCTGGCCATCGAACTGGCCTTCTTCGCCGGCCTGACGCAGACCGAGATCGCGGATCGCCTCGCCGCGCCCCTCGGGACGGTGAAGGCCCGGATCCGCCGCGGCATGCTGTCGATGCGCGACGCGCTGGAAGGCACCCTATGAACTGCGACGAACGGCAACAACAGACGGCCCTGGAGGCGCTCGGAGCGCTCGACGGACCGGAGACCGCCGCGTTGCGGGAGCGAGCGGCGTCCGATCCGGACGCGCGCGCCGAACTGGCCCGGTTTCTGGACGTCGCCGGCCACTTGGGGGCCGGCGTGCCCCCGCGGCGTCCGGCCCCCCAGGTGCGCGCCCCGGGGATGGGCCGGATACGCCGCCCGCCCCCGCGGTCGGAGGGCGCG
>CAZSOV010000419.1:0-5551 GCA_964608505.1 uncultured Verrucomicrobiota bacterium | reverse complement strand
GGAGCGGGGGATTCCGGCGGTCATGGTGACGGGCAGCCACATTCCGGACGATCGAAACGGCATCAAGTTCAACAAGCCCGACGGCGAGATTCTGAAGGAGGACGAGGCGGGAATCACCGCCCAGGAGGTGCGCATCGACGAGGGTCGATACGACGACGGGGGGTGGTTTCGCACCCGACCGGACGACGAGCCCGTCGAGACCGTGGCCGGGCGGGCGTACGTGGCGCGGTATCTCGGGACGTTTCCCGCGGACGCGCTGGCCCGCCTGCGGCTGGGGGTCTACCAACATTCCGCCGTGGGCCGCGACGTGATCGTCGAGATCCTGCGCGGGCTGGGGGCGGAGGTTGTGCCGTTGGGGCGCTCCGAAACCTTCATCCCGGTCGATACCGAGGCGGTGCGTCGGGAGGACGTGGCGCTGGCCCGCGAATGGGCTTCCGACGGGGGATTCGACGCGATCCTCTCGGCGGACGGGGACAGCGATCGTCCGTTGGTGAGCGACGAGCGGGGCGAGTGGTTGCGGGGCGACGTGGCGGGCATCCTGGCGGCGCGCTATCTCGATGCCGATTCGGTCAGCACCCCGGTGAGTTCGAACACGGCGCTGGAACGGACCGGTTGGTTCCCCGAAGTGCGTCGGACGAGAATCGGTTCCCCGTTCGTGGTGGCGGCGATGCTGGCGGCCTCGGCGGCAGGCCGGAAGCGCGTGGTGGGTTACGAGGCCAACGGCGGGTTCCTGCTGAATTCGGATCTGGAGGTGGCGGGACGACGGTTGCGGGCGCTCCCCACGCGGGACGCGGTGATCGTCATGCTCGGAGTGTTGCTCCTGGCGCGGCGCGAAGGCCGGTCCGTGTCCCATCTGGCGGCCGCGTTGCCCGCCCGCTTCACCGCCAGCGATCGGTTGCAGGGTTTTCCGACGGAACGGAGCCGGGCCATCCTCGCGAGGTTCGACCTGCCCGACGCGGAGCTGAACCGGCGGGAGTTGGAGGCCGCGTTCGGCGGGTTGGTCGGTGGTCGGGTGACGGGCATCGACCGGACCGATGGGGTGCGCGTGAGCTTCGACAACGGGGAAATCGTGCACCTTCGACCCTCGGGCAACGCGCCGGAGTTCCGGTGCTACACGGAGACGGCGGACTTGAAGCGCTCCGGCGAACTTTGCGAGGGGGTTCTGGCGTTGCTGCGGCGCATGGTCTAGCGGCGATGACGTCAGGAGGCGGAGCGCGTGGTGTCAACGAAAAGGCTCCGCCTCGGACCTCCCATATCGTCGGCGACGCGGAGCAGGTGCGCGAAGTGCTGGGTCGTAGCCGCCGACATGCGGAGGCGGAGCGGGTGCAGCGGACTGGGACGGTTACTTCCAGGGCAGTCGGAAGCTGGCGAACACGGCGTGCGCGGTGTAATCCGCGGCGCCGCCGAGGGTCGGTTCGTCGTAGGCGTAGTAGCCGTACTCGAGGCGCAGCTGCCGGTCGTGCTTCATGCGGCGCACGATGCCCCCGGTCGCAGCATGGCGGGTGTACTCGATGCCCAGCGGCAATCCCGTGGCGGCGTTGCCCTGGGCGAAATCGGCGGAGGAGAACAGGTACGTGGCGAGCAGGTCGGTCTTCTCGTCGAGAAGGAGGGTGGCCGAGTTCAGAACGTTCCACGTGTCCCCTTCCCAGGGCACGACCTCGGCGTTCGAGGCGGGAATGCCCGAACGGCTGCGACTCGTGGTCCAGCCGGCGGTCGTGGACAGGTGGAACCGGGTCCAGGGCGTGAAGACAAGTCCGGCGCTGACCGTGTGGGCGTCGTATTCCCCGGCGACGATCCGCCCGCCCGGGGAAAGGACGGGAGGCACGGCCGTGAGATCCTGCCAGGCGTCGACGGTGGTTCGGAAGTCGGTGTCGCCGAGGCTGTATTTGAGGGTGGTCTTGAGCCAGCGCAGGGGCTGGAGCACCAGTCGGGTCTCGAATTCGTCGCCGCGTGTGTCGCGGGCGCGGATGAAGGCGGGGTAGCCGTCCGTGGACGCCCCAAGGTCGATGTCACGGAGGTGGGCATAATCACTGCGGCGATCCCGGATCCGGTATTTGGCCATCAGACTGGCTCGGGTCCAGGGGGACACGGTGAACCCGGCCTCGTAGTCCTTCAGGTCGCCGTCGGCATCGGTGTCGCGCAGGAAATCGCCCGGCCCGCCGAGGCCCTCCTCGAATTGGGCGATGGACTCCTGCTGGAACCGGGTTTCGGCGAAGAACACGGTGTGCGGAAGACCTTCGTAGCGCAGGCCGAAATGTTCCGAGGTGGCGACGCGGTCGAGGTTGGCGTCGTACGACACGGCGGTGCCGAAACGGCGACCGGAGGCGAATCCCTCCTGGCGGGTCCATTCGGACTGGAGGCCCGCGTAGAAGTGGAGTTTCTCCCACGGCCCGAGCATGGCGTTGCCGTTGACGACGTGGGATTGGCGGCGCAGGACCAGATCGTCGGCGTGGATGTCGATGGACGGGGGCAAGGTGGGGTCCGAGGGAATGGTGCTGACGACGCTGAGTCCACCGGCATCGCGGAGGTGGGAGAACAGGTAGCCGCCGGACAGGTACAGCCAGTCGCGCAGTTGTCGCTCGAGACGGAAGGCATTCGCGCCGCGCCAGTAGTCCTGCCGGTCGCGCACGGCGTTGGTGAAGTCGAGCGGCGGGGTGACGCTGTCGAAGTCGACCCGTTGATTGTCCTGCGCGTGCCATTCGAACTGGGCGAGGTCGGAAATCAGCAACCCGTTCCAGTCGTGCTCGAGCTCCAGCGTGATCAGGTGCGTGGTTTCGTCGACCGACTTGCGCCCCGGGAAGACGGCGCGCGCCGTGCCAAAGGGCCCGATACCGCCCCAGTTCAGGGTGGACTCGGAGCCGTCGCGCAGGAGGAGGTCGTAGGCGAGACGGATCTTGGGCCAGTCGGGCAGGTCGAGACCCGCCTCGAGGGTGGCTTGCCGGCGGCGGACGCGCAGGTCCTCTCCCAGGCGGGAGACCGGGAACCCCACCGCGGGGTGGTAGCCGCCGGTGTCGTCGTAGTAGCGGCTGAATTCGGAGTAGCCGAACCGGACCCAGCCGAGATCGTCCCGGCGGATCCGGGCGTCGAATTGGTAGTCGTCCGGACCGGTGACCGCGCGTCCGTCGATGGAGACATGGGTCCGGGGATCCAGATCGTAGCGGAGCGAAAAGTCGGAGGCGCCTCCACCCCAACCCTCGCGCATCCAGTAGTGTTCGCGGAAGCGGGCCTCGTTGCCGCGGACGGTCACGAACTGGACGGCCGGCGTAACGCTGAAGGCAACGCTCGGGGAGGCGGGTTCCGAGCTGCCGTGGGCACCCTGGTCGATCCAGGCGCGGAGCAGGTCGACCTCGGCTGGGACAAGCGGATCACCCTTGCCTTCGGGCGGCATGGCGGTGTCCGGGTCCGTGCGGGCGACGGCCTGGAGGAGCGGGCTGCGGGCGGCGTCGCCGGGGATGACGGCGGCACCGGAATGCCCCCCGGCCAGGACGCCCGCGCGGGTGTCCAGGCGGAGGCCGCCCTTGGGGCGCTCGGCCCCGTGGCATCGGAGGCACGAACGCTCGAGCAGCGGTTGGACCTCGAGCGCGAAGGAGACTTCGCCGCGGGAGGCCGGCGGCGGCAGCGGGGCGGCGGGCTGCGCGGCGGTCGCATCCGCGCCGAGGCCGGGCGTGGCGAGGACCGAAATGCCGAGCGCGGCGAGGGCGGCCCGACGAAAGGGGTGATGCGCGGCGTTCACGTCAGTACAGCAGGGTGGGTTGGAAGTTGGAGCCGTGCACGGCGGTGTGGCAGCCGGCGGACCAGCAGGAGCCGCGAAGCAGGTTCGCCTGGTGGGGGGAATTGCCGATCCAGACCTCGCCGGAGCCCGTCTGGAGCTGGGCATGACACTTGAGGCAAAGGTTGGAATCGCGCTCGGTCAGGAGCTTGGCGTTGATGGACCCGTGCGGATTGTGACAGGACACGCAGCCTTCGCGCATGGCCTCGTGCTCGAAGACGAAGGCACGCGCCTGTTCGCGGTGACACGACGAGCACTGCTCGTTGAGGCGCGCCATGGCAAGACTCGGCGTCGCGATGCGACCGTGCCCCGAGCCGGGGGCGGGTTTGAAGATCTCGCGCCCGTGCGGGTCGTGGCATTGGACGCAGTTCATGCGGCCCTCGGCGACGGGATGGTGCTGCGGCAGACGGAATTGGAGTTCGACGTCCTGGTGGCAGGAGTAGCAGGCCTGCGGCTCCTTGCGCGGGTTGACGATGAACTGGGTGCGTTCGCGCGGGGCGGCGGCGTGTTTCGAACCCGGACCATGGCAACTCTCGCAGCTGGTGCCCCCCGGCAGGGCCTCCAGCGAGGATCGGACGCGGAAATGGACGTTGCCCTGGAACGAGTGCGAGTAATTGGTGTGGCAGTAGTAGCACTGCGCGTTGCCGATATAGCTCGCCCCGGGAATCAGAGGGGAGACGACGAGGGTGCGCTGGAGGCTGGTGCAGGAGGCCAGCAGGACCCCGGCCGCGGCCAGCAGGGTCGAGCCGGCCACCCACCATCCGCGGCCCGTTGAAGTGCGGTTCATGGAGAAATGCAGAATGAAGCCGGGGAATCCGGGCCCAACGGATTCCGACGGCGGGAACGGCGCAGGGTTTTAGAGAGCGTACGCCTCGGGGGGAAGCCTGATCTTCCGCGCGGGCTGCCTCGCCTATCCGAACACGTCCTTCCGTAAATCCCGGAGCGTGAACAAATCCCCTGCCTCGACTCCCTTCATTTTCCGTGCCCCATCCTTCCGCTTCCTCCCGAACTTCTCCCGGTGCTGCCGGAACACCCCCTCGACGAACTCCCGACTGCCCAACGCCGCCCCATCACAGAAGTACCGCACCCGACACCGCACGTACTCCCCCAACGGCAATCGCCCCTTCGCCGCCAACACCTTCGCCACCGCCGTCGCCTTCACCGCGCCGCGCACCGTTCCGCCATCCGCACCCGTCGCCTCCCGCCGTTCGTCCCCCTCCCGGTACAACCAGCTCCGATACACCTCCAAGGACCGGCTCACGCTCTCCTCCCGTCCCCGTTGCAGCGCCGTCACCAGTGTCTGGATCCCCAGCCGCGACCCCCGTCTTCCCGACACCGCCTCCCCATACCCACTCCACCGGTAGTCCTTGGGATCGTGCACGATACCCGCCCGCACCGGATTCAGATCGATATACGCCGCCATCGTCGTCAACGCCTGCCCCGCACCCTCCACCAGTACGCTCTTGAAGCGGTCCTCCCACAGCGTGCCTTTTCGACCCGTACGCACGTTGTACCAGAGCGTGAACCGCTGCTTCAGCACCCGGATGAACTCGCTCACGTCCCACATCCGGGCATGGAAGGTCGCCAGGTATTTGGCCTCCCCCTCGGCATCGCGGGCCTGGCGGTACATCTCGAACCGTTGCCGGACCAGCCCCACGTTCTGATGGCCGGAGAGTTGGGCCAGCTTGGCCAGCACCTGTTCGGCGGAAGGTCGCTGCTCCGGCGGAGGCCGGCGCGGGACCTCGACCAGGACATGGAAGTGATTGGACATCAGGCAGTAGG
>CAZSOV010000418.1:0-5602 GCA_964608505.1 uncultured Verrucomicrobiota bacterium | reverse complement strand
CGTGCGCGACATCCAGACCGCGCAGGAGGAGGAGCACCTGATCCCCATCGGCAAGCACGTCATCGTCTACAAGGGCGACTTCGTGAAGAAGGGTCAGCAACTCACCGAGGGCCCTGTCGTTCCCCACGAGATCCTCGACGTCCTCGGACCGCAGGCGCTCCAGGAGCACCTGGTCAACGAGATCCAGGAGGTCTACCGCCTCCAGGGCGTGACCATCAACGACAAGCACATCGAGATCATCATCCGGCAGATGCTCCGCAAGGTGCGCATCACCGAACCCGGCGACACGATCTTCCTCTGGGGCGAGCAGATCGACAAAGCCGTGTTCGAGGAGGAGAACTCCCGCGTCGAAAAGATGGGTGGCAAGCCGTCCGAGGCCGTTCCCGTCCTGCTCGGCGTCACGAAGGCCTCCCTCGAGACGGAATCCTTCCTCAGCGCCGCGTCCTTCCAGGACACGACCCGCGTCCTCACCGATGCGGCCACGATGGGGAAGATCGACTATCTCCGTGGGTTCAAGGAGAACGTCATCATGGGCCACATCATCCCCGCGGGTACCGGCTACATCGGCCACCGCAACGTCCGGGTGAAGGCGCTCGTCGAGGTGGGTCCCGAGGAGGAACCGCAATCCTCCCTCCCCGCCGAGGAACCCATGCTCGGCTGATTCCGCAGGATCAGTTTGACTGATATGACCGACGCCCGGGGTGCCCCCCCGGGCGTTTTTCGTTTCGTCAAGTCGGTCCTTGACCGCTCCCACCGACCTCCATTTACTCCCTCGCACTCCCCGGTTCGAAGGCGGTCGGCGCATGTCGTGGCGTGGGTTCGGCCTTTTTTAAGCCCCTGACCCCCGCTCGTGGTCCGTCCACCACCCCGCCCGGCCCTCGCCGGAGAGCGCCACACCCCAACCCACCCGTTGTTATGGCAAGCGGACATGTGAAGTGGTTCGACAACAAGAAAGGCTTCGGCTTCATCTCGAACGAGAATGGCACCGACGTCTTCGTCCATTATTCGGCCATCCAGGGCGGCGGATTCAAGACGCTCAAGGAAGGTGAACCCGTGCAGTTCGATCTGATCGAGAGCGACAAGGGCTTCAAGGCCCAGAACGTCCAGCGCCCCGAAACCGCTGGATAGCCTCCGACCCTCCTCCGAACGCAGGCCCCCGGACGCCTCCGTTGCGGACCCACGTCCACTCGAGGGAGGTTCCCGGATTCCTTTTTGGAGAGGAACGGAACCTGCCCGACGAACCCTCCGCCGCCCTTGTCGGGGCCGGATCAGGTTCGGAGCCAAATCCGGCGGCCACACCGCAGTCCCAGCCGCGGCTGCCGTGGTCAGAGGGCGGGGCGAACGAGGTCCGCAAACCCCGCTCGGGCCGGTCAGGGGCTCCCCGCCAGACCATCGGAGTTCCGCCACGGAGCCCGTCGCGAATCTCGTCGGCGCCAAGGCCCCCTTCCTCAACCACCCCTCCCGGGCTCCCGCGGTGTGGCTGGTGAAGGGGGACGTGCTGATCTCGGCGCGGCTTCGCGTCATCGATGCTTGGAGCGACGGAACCAAGCCCTTAGCCTGCCGGGGTGGCACACGCCTCCCATCCGGTCGCAACCAGCCTGTACATCCACGTGCCGTTCTGCGCGCGGAAGTGCGACTACTGTGCCTTCTACTCGACGGCCTCCGACGGCGACCTGATCCAGCGCTACGTCGACGCGCTGGTCCGGGAACTCGACGGGCATCGCGCGGAGGGCCCCCTTCGCCCGGAGACGATCTTCTTCGGCGGCGGCACGCCGTCCCTCCTCAACGCCCGGCAGTGGGAACCGATCCTGGCAGCCATCCATCGATTCGACCTCCGAGGCTTGGCCGAGTGGACCATCGAGGCCAATCCCGCCACGCTCTCCGCCGACAAGGCCAACCTTCTGCGCGCCGCCGGTGTCAATCGCGTCTCCCTCGGGGTCCAGTCCCTCGACGAATCCCTCCTGGATCGGCTCGGACGCGTCCACTCCCGCGACATGGTCTTCCGGTCGGTCGACATCCTGCGGGCGGCGGGATTCGACAACCTCAATCTGGACCTGATGTTCGCGATCCCGGGACAGACCCTCGGGATCTGGCGCGACACGCTCCGGGAAGCCATCGCCCTGGGCAGCGAGCACCTCTCCTCCTACGAGGTCATCTACGAGGAGGACACGCCCCTCTACGAGCAACTGAAGGCCGGGGAGTTCGACGTCGACGAGGAACTCGCCGGAGCGATGTTCGACGAACTGGTGCAGACGTCCGGGGCCGAGGGTTTCGTCCAATACGAAATCGCGAATTTCGGGCGCAGGGACCGGGCCCGGTCCGGGTCCGCCACGCCGGCCCCGCTGGCGCTGGCGCCGTGTCCGCCGGGGTTCGAGGATTCCCGGATTCCGCGCTTCGCCTGCCGGCACAACGTGAATTATTGGCGGGGCGGCCCCTACCTCGCCCTTGGCCCCAGTGCCTCCGGCTTCGAACAGGGACGCCGCTATCGCAACGTCGCCAACACCCGCCAGTACTGCGAGCAGATCGAACAGGGTCGTTCGCCCCGCGAATGGACCGAGGAACTGACGCCCCTGGCCCGGGCCGGCGAACTCGCCGCGTTCGGCCTCCGGATGAACGCGGGCTGGCCGTTCGACGCCTTCCGCGCCGCCACCGGTTTTGATTTGCGCGAGGAATGGGCCCGGGAATTGTCCGATCTGGTCCGGCGCGGTTGGGGCGTGCTGGAGCCGGACCGTTTCCGGCTCTCCCCCGACGGCCTGCGGTTCGCCGACGCCGCGGGGAGCGAATTCCTCCGCACACCTCCGACCGGCTCCACCCGTCCCACGGCCCACACGACGGTTCGATCCGCGGCCCGGGAGATTGCCGCCCTGCCGGAACGAATCCCCCTCGCCCTCCCCGCCTAGGAAGCTCCTTCGTCCACTCCCAATGCCCAGACTTCTGCTCCTCCTCGTTCTGCTGGCCTCGACCGGCGCCCACGCAGCCGCCCCGTCCGCGTCGGTGGATTTTCCGCCCTCGCTCGAGAGCTACGCCGACGGCGGGCTCGGTTCGCTCTGGGCGGTCCTGCGTCATCGCGTCGAAGTCCAGCCCTTCAACCTGCTCGCGACCCTCCTGTTCGGGTGCGCGATCGTCCACACGTTCCTGGCGACCCGGATCCGGCATCGGGCGCATCGCGTGGAGGAAGAGCACAAGGCCCGTTGGTGGGCCGCCGTCCAGGCGGCCGAGCGCCGCGGCGAAGCGGTGCCGCCCGAAACGGTGTCCGTGCGCGGACGCCTGCTGCATTTCTTCGGCGAGGTGGAAGCCGTGTTCGGGCTCTGGGGCATTCCCCTGTTGGCCCTGCTCATCTGGAAATTCGGCTGGTCCACGGCCACCGATTACCTGGAGCACAAGGTCCAGTTCACTGAACCCATCTTTGTCGTGGTCATCATGGCGCTCGCGGCCACCCGGCCCATCCTGGAACTCGCGGAGCGCTGCCTGCGTGCCGTCGCCGCCCTCGGTCGCGGTTCCCCGGTCGCCTGGTGGTTCTCCATTTTGACCATCGCTCCCCTGCTCGGCTCCTTCATCACCGAACCCGGAGCGATGACCATCGCCGCCCTGCTTCTCGGACGCCGATTCTACCGCCTCACCCCGTCGCGCCGACTGGCCTACGCCACCCTGGGACTGCTGTTCGTCAATATTTCCATCGGCGGCACCCTGACCCACTTCGCGGCGCCCCCGGTGCTCATGGTGGCGGGACGCTGGGGTTGGGACATGAAGTTCATGCTCCAGCACTTCGGCGGGAACGCCGTCCTGGGCATCGTGATCTCCAACCTCCTGGTCTACCTCGTCCTGCGCAAGGACTTCGTCGGCCTCGCCGACGACTGGGAGGCCGAGCAACTGGCCAAGGACGAGGCCCAGTCCGCGATCCACCCCGTTCCGGCCTGGGTCACGACCGTCCATGTCCTCGCCATGGCCTGGGCGGTCCTGAACGCCCATCATCCCGTCCTGCTCGTCGGCGGCTTGCTCTTCTTCCTCGCCTTCCACACCGCCACCGAAGACTTCCAAAGCCGCCTTGACCTCCGCGGCCCCATCCTCGTCGGGTTCTTCCTCGCCGGCCTCGTCATCCATGGCGGGCTCCAGCAGTGGTGGATCGCGCCCACGCTCGGCGGACTCGGCGAAGGCCCGATGTTCCTCATGGCCACCGTCCTCACCGCCTTCAACGACAACGCCGCCATCACCTTCCTCTCCTCCCTTGTCCCCGGGCTTTCCGACGCCCTGAAGCACGCCGTCGTGGCCGGGGCGGTCACCGGTGGTGGCCTCACCGTCATCGCCAACGCCCCCAATCCCGCCGGCCAGGCCATCCTCGCGCAGTTCTTCCCGGACGGCATTTCCCCCCTCGGGCTCTTCCTCGGGGCGCTTGGCCCGACCCTCATCGTGGCCAGCACCTTCATGCTGTTGCCGCATTAGCCGGACGACCGGCGTTGACCCGCCGCGCGTCGCCCGTACCATCCGTGCCCGTTCCCGACACGCTCCGTCGGATCACCGATTTATGTCCAAAGCCTCCAAGTCCACGGCCAGGAAGACGACCCGGCGCTCGCCCGCCGAAGCCAAGGCATCCACCGGCGCTCCGAGCGGTGCCGCCGCCCCCGGCGGGATGAACATCACGTCCATGCTCCAGGAGTCCCGGGTCTTTCCGCCGCCCGCGGAGTTCGCCGCGAAATCCCACCTCTCCTCCCTCGCCGCGTATCGGAAGCTCTACAAGGAATCCATCGAGCAACCCGACCGCTTCTGGAGCCGCGTGGCCCAGGAGGAACTCGTGTGGTACACGCCGTTCAGGAAGGTCCTGCAATGGAAGGAGCCCGTTGCGAAATGGTTCGTGGGCGGCAAGCTCAACCTCGCCGCCAATTGCCTGGATCGCTGGCTCGACACTCCCGTCGCCAACAAGGCGGCATTGATCTGGGAGGGCGAACCGGCCTCCGACGGACGGACCGGCGAGGAACGCATCCTCACCTACAAGCAGCTCCACCGCGAGGTCTGCCGCTTCGCGAACGTTCTCAAGCGACACGGCATCGGGAAGGGCGACCGCGTCCTCATCTACCTCCCCCTCGTCCCCGAGGCGGCCATCGCGATGCTCGCCTGTACCCGCATCGGCGCCGTCCATTCGGTCGTCTTCGGCGGCTTCAGCGCCCAGTCCGTCGCCGACCGCGTCTCCGACTGCGGCGCCAAGATGATCATCACCGCCGACGGCGGTTTCCGCCGCGGCGCCATCGTCCAGCTCAAGAAGAACGTCGACGACGCCCTGGCCATCAAGACGCCCGAGGGCAAACCCCTGGCCGCCACCGTCACCTCGGTCATCGTCCTGCGCCGCTGCTTCAACGACATTCACATGGCGGAGAGCCGCGACTTCTGGTGGCACCGCGAACTCGAGTACGTCACCGCCGATTGTCCCCCGGCCAAGCTCGACTCCGAGGCCCCCCTCTTCATCCTCTACACCAGCGGGTCCACCGGAAAACCCAAGGGCATCTTCCACACCACCGCCGGCTACCTCCTCGGCGCCAAACTGACCTCCCGCTACGTCTTCGACCTCAAACCCGAGGACGTCTACTGGTGCACCGCCGACGTCGGCTGG
>CAZSOV010000417.1:0-5619 GCA_964608505.1 uncultured Verrucomicrobiota bacterium | reverse complement strand
GAACCTCGCAGAACTCCTCGGCCTCGCGGAGGAGTTGAACGAAATGCTCCTTCTCCGGTCCGTCGAAAATGAAGCGGCGATCCACGACCCGGGAGACGCAGTGATAGACCGCAGCGGGATGATCGGGCGGCGCGAGCAAACGACCGGTTGGCATGCCCCGCACGCTGCCGAACCGCCCGCCCACGGTCAATTTAGAAATCCCGGATTGTAGGCAGTAGCCCTGTGATTATCGCTTTGAACCCGTCCCGGTTTTGGCCCCCAATTCGCGCCGACCGATGAGAGAAATCGTTCCGCCGCCCCCGCCCGTCGCGCACAATCAACACGCCGAGATCCGGGAACTGTTCCAACGCTACGTCGTTCCGAGCTACGGGCGCTTCGACCTGTCCTTTGCCCGTGGCCAGGGCAGCTACCTCTGGGATGTGGGCGGCCGCCGCTACCTGGACCTGGGCAGCGGGATCGCGGTCTGCGCGCTGGGCCATGCCAACCCGGAGATCACGCGGACGCTCGTCGAGCAATCCCAGCGGCTCCTGCACATCTCCAATCTGTACTACCACGAACCCCAGGGCCGCCTGGCCGAGCAGATCGTCCGTCACCTCGCCCCGGGCAAGGTCTTCTTCTCCAACTCGGGCGCCGAAGCGAACGAGGGTCTGTACAAGGCCGCCCGGAAGTTCGGGCATGAGGAGGGGCGTTTCGAGATCCTGACCGCGGTCAATTCCTTCCATGGACGCACCCTGGCCGGGATCGCCGCGACGGGTCAGGAGAAGGTGAAGAAGGGGTTCGAACCGCCCGTCCCCGGCTTCCGGCATGTCCCCTACAACGATCTGGCGGCGGTCGAGGCCGCCCTGTCCCCCGCCACGGTCGCCATTCTCATCGAAGGCATCCAGGGCGAGGGCGGCATCACCCCCGCGTCGCCCGAATTCCTGCTGGGCCTCCGCCGGCTGTGCGACGACAAGCGCCTCCTGCTCCTCGTGGACGCCGTCCAATGCGGCCACTTTCGCTCGGGCCGCTTCCAGAGCTACCAGCGCACCCTCGAGGGGATTCCCGGGGGCGAAGGGTTTCTGCCGGACGGCGTGTCGATGGCGAAGTCGCTGGGGGGCGGGTTTCCCATCGGGGCGTTCTGGCTCCGCAACGAGGTGCACGGGGTGAAGCTCTCCGACGTCCTCGGACCCGGCACGCATGCATCGACCTTCGGCGGCACGCCCCTTGGGTGCGCCATCGCCCTCAAGGTGTTCGAAGTCATCGAGCGCGAAGGACTGGCCGACCATGTCCGTTCGCTGGGCGATTGGATCCATCGGGAACTCGAGGCGCTGGTCGGCCGCTATCCGGATGTCCTCCGGGCGGCGCGCGGCCTGGGCTTCATGCAGGGTCTCGAATTCCAACCCAAGGAAGGCATTCCCGCCCTGGCCGGATCCGACAAACCCGCCTCGCTCCAGGTGGTCCATCTGCTGCATGCCGCCGGCGTCCTGACCATTCCGAGCGGCAACCAGATTATCCGTCTCCTGCCCGCCCTGAACCTGCCCCGCCCGCAGGCCGAAGAGGGACTGGAGGCCATCGCGAAGATCGTCCGGCAACTGGCGCAGGGTTGAGCGGGGCCGGGGCGGCGGTTCAACCGCGCTCGCGGTTTCGCGCGAGGCTTTTCGCGCGAGGCTTTTCGCGCGAGGCTACCCGCCCGTCCGCCCGTCGCCGACGAGCACGGTTTGGTATCCGGTCACCTGGCCGCAGAGCACCGGGCGGCTGGCCCCGGTGGTTTCCGGCAGGTTTCCGGGACGACCCAGGAGGCGCTCGCGCGCGAGCAGGGCGAACGCCGCGCCCTCCACGGCCTCCGGCGGCCAGCCGCAGGACTCGCAATTGACGACTTCCACGCGGCGACCGGCGGCACGCTGGAGGAGCTCGCGGATGCGACTCACGAGGAACCGGTTGTTTGCGCCTCCGCCGCACATCACGACCCGCTCCGGAACCCCGGGCAGAAACCGTGCGTAGCTCATGACGATGCTTTCCGCGGTGAATTCCGTGAGGGAGGCGAGGCGGTCGGACACCACCACGCCGGCGGCGTCCATCTCGGCCCAGATCGCGGCGAGATAGTGCTCTCCGAACAGCTCGCGACCGGTACTCTTCGGGGGCGGCAACGCGAGGAAGGGCTCGCGCATCCATTTCGCGAGGAGCCGGGCCGACACCTTGCCCTTGGCCGCGCCGCGTCCGTCCCGATCCAGCTTCTGGCGCCCGCCGGACAATCGTTCCATGGCGCCGTCGATCAGCATGTTGCCCGGGCCGGTGTCGAACGACAGCACCGCGGGACCGTTGCTTCCGCGTCCGTCGATGGAGGTCACGTTGCCGATGCCACCGAGATTCTGGACGGCCACGTGCCGGCCCGCCTCGCCGAAGACGCGCAGATGGAACAGCGTCGCCAACGGCGCGCCCTGTCCACCCGCCGCGATGTCGGAGGCGCGGAAGTTGTTCACGACGGGGACGCCCAGGGCTTCGGCGAGATAGGCGGGTTCGCCCAGTTGCAGCGTCGCCGCGGCCTCGCCGGAGGCGTGGTAGATCGTCTGCCCGTGCAATCCGGCGGCATCGATCGGTTCCCGTCCGAGGCCCCGGCGCGCGCCCGCGGCATAGACCTGACCCAGTTCGTGATGCAGGCGGGCCGTCTCCCAGGAATCCGCTTTCCCCTGGGCGCAGGCCAGCAACCGAGCCGCCAACGCCGGCAGGAACGGGGCCGTCCAGGTCTTGCGCAAGCCCGGCCGGCCCTGCGCGTCGAAGTCGACCAGGACAAAATCCACGCCGTCCAGACTGGTCCCGGACATGATCCCGAGCACGGTGCGAAACGCCGGGGCGGGTTCGACGATGGCGCGCGGCGGCACCTTGAGATCGGGCAGGGAGGGGGCGCGCCCGGGTGGCATGGCGGGCAGTTTCGCGGACTTCCCGGACTTGCTACCGATGGGAATCCCTCCCTGGACATGGCGTTGCTGGGTCATCCGCGTGGCTCCGGTTCACTCGGGTTCCTGTTGCGAGATGCAGTGGAACGAGCCCAGGCCCCAGACCAGGTCCACCGAATCCAAACCCACGACGTGGCGGGCGGGGAATTCGCGTTGCAGGATCTCGAGGGCACGGGCGTCGTTGGGGTGGCGATAAGTGGGAACGATCACCTGGCCATTGGCGATGTAGAAATTGGCGTAGCTCGCGGGCAACCGCTGCCCCTCGTGCTCCATGCGCCCGGGCATGGGCAGTTCCACCACCCGGAGCGGGCGCCCACGCTCGTCCTTCATCGTGCGCAACCGGGCCAGATTCTCGCGCAACGGCTCGTGATTCTCGTCCGCGGGGTCGGCCTCCACCGCGGTCACCACCGTGGTCGGATTCACGAACCGGGTCAGATCGTCGACGTGCCCGTCGGTGTCGTCCCCCACGATCCCGTCGCCGAGCCAGAGCACGTGCGTGACGCCGAGGTAATCCTTCAGGTACCGCTCGATCCCGGCCCGGTCCAGTCCGGGGTTCCGGTTCGGATTCAGCAGGCAACTCTCCGTCGTCAACACCGTCCCCTCGCCGTTCACGTCGAGCGACCCGCCCTCCATCACGATGCCCGGACTGAACAACGGGAGACCTCGCCAGCGTGCCACGTGCTGGGGCACCGCATCGTCCAGGTCGCACGGCGGATACTTGTTGCCCCACGCGTTGTATCCCCAATCCACCACCGCCCGCTCCCATTTTCCGCCCGGTCCCCGGCGCCGGAGGAAGATCGGACCGTGATCCCGGCACCACGGCTCGTACGCCGGGAAGTGGTGGAAGTGCACGCGCGCGAGCGGGCACCGGCGCTCCGTCAGCAAACCGCGCACCCACGCCTCCATGTCCGCGTGCCAGACATTGATGTGCACCTCCTCCCCCGCCGTGAGCAGCCGGATGAAGTCCGCGTAGACTCCGGGCACCGGATCGTATTTGTCGGGGAAACTGATCCCCTCGGGGCGCGGCCAGGTCAGCCACGTCCCGCGGTGGGGTTCCCATTCCGCCGGCATCCGCCATCCCTCCGCTCCCGGCGTTCCGGGAGTGTGCGGGTCACATCGACTCGTCGCGCTCATGAAATCATGAAATCACGCCAGCGGCGTTTCCCGACCCGAGACCAGCAGCCGGTACCATTCCTCCCGGGTCAATTCGAGGGCGTCCGCCCGCGCCGCCTCGGCGATGCGGGTAGGCTCGACCGACCCCACGATGGGCACAATCCCCGCCGGGTGCGCGAGCAACCAGGCCAGCGCCACCGCTGTGCGCGTCGTCCCGCGCTCCCGGGCCACGTCGTCCAGGGCGCGGTTGATCTCCGCCGTGAGATAGGCCTCCTGCGACGGCAGGACGCGGCGATGTCCGTCCGCCAGCTTCCCGCCCGCCAGCGGGCTCCACGCCATCGGGGTGATCCGGTCCTCGAGACACTGATCGAGCGTCCCGTCCTCCAAACGGGACTGCTGCGCGAGGCTGATTTCCACCTGATTCACCACCAGCGGCATCGGACACGCCCGCTGCAACGCCCGGACCTGCGAGGGCCGGAAGTTGCTCGTCCCGAACTCGCGCACCTTCCCCGCGGACTTCAACCGTTCGAACGCACCGGCCACCTCCGCCGGGTCCATCAGGTAATCCGGACGATGCAACAGGTAGAGATCGATGGTCTCCACGCCCATCCGCTCCAGCGATTGCTCGCACGACCGGACGATGTGGTCCTCGGAGAAGTCGTATCGATACGGCGCGCCTTCCGGCACCCCCGGACGCCGGATCCCGCATTTCGTCGCGATGACCAGCCTCGAGCGCAAACCCGCCGATTCGCGCAGCGCCGCCCCGAAGATCCGTTCGCAGGCGCCCTGGCAGTAGATGTCGGCCAGATCGAAAAACGTGAACCCCGCCTCCACCGCCGCGTGCACCGCCCGGCGCCCCGCGGCCTCGCCCTGTGGCGTGACCTCCGCCGGATCCCAGGTGCCGGCGATCCGCCATCCGCCGTAGGCCAGCCGGCTCGCGCTCAGGGAGCTTCTTCCGATGCGTGCGGTATTCATGCCGCGCCAAGTTAACGGTGCTCCCACCCCCGCCCGCAATGCGGGACATCGGGACCTCGGAACATCGCCTCCTTGCTCCCCCCGGTCGTCTCCCCGAAGCTCCCGATCCCTTGCGCGCGTTGTGCCATATCCCCTGGCCCCGATTTGCCGCCGCCGCCATCGCCGGCGGCCTCTGGGCCTGCTCGTTCCACCGGCCCGCCATCGCCGGCTTCGCCTGGCTTGTACCGGGACTGCTCCTGGCGGCGACCAGCGGACTCGAACGCTCCCTTGCCTTCCGCGCGGCGTATGTCGCCGGGGCGGTGCATTACCTGCTCAGCCTCTCCTGGCTTCGGTTCATCCCCTTCCCCGCCGGCGCCTTTGCCGGTTGGTTCTCGCTCGCCCTCTTTCTCGCCCTTCTCCCCGCGGCCTGGGCGCTCGGCTGCCAGCGTGTCGCCCGGCGTCTCGGGGTGTTTCCCGCCGGCCCGTTCGGGCCCCGTGAGCTGGGCCGGCACCTCGCGGACGTGCCCTGGCTCCGGCTCAACCTCTGGTTCGTCGCCTGCGCCGCCCTCTGGGTCGCCCTCGAAATGCTCGTCGCCCGTCTCTTCGGCGGCTTCCCCTG
>CAZSOV010000416.1:0-5653 GCA_964608505.1 uncultured Verrucomicrobiota bacterium | reverse complement strand
CCACGATGCGGGAGACGCAGTGGTAGTAGGCGAGCGGCAGCTCCGGCGGTGCCTTCAGACGCGGTCGCGGCATGGGGCAACGGTGCCTGGTATCACAGGGATGTGCAAATATATAAACCGCGGGATCTGGGCATTTTCGGTATTACATAAACCGCGGGATTGAAAAAGATGCGCATGCCGGAGAAGGGGAAGGGAGGGGTGGACTACGGGATCACGGGTTTCTCAGTACACGTCCCGCTGGTAACGCCGCTCGGCCTGGAGTCCGGCGACGTACTCGCGGGCGGCGTCGGCGGAGCGGGAACCCGCACTCTCGATGACCTGATGCAGCGCGGCGTCGACGTCCTTTGCCATGCGTCCGGCGTCGCCGCAGACGTATACCGCGGCGCCGCCCTCGAGCCAGTCCCAGAGCGGCCCGGCGGCGTCGAGCATGCGGTGCTGGACGTACACCTTCGCGGCCTGGTCGCGTGACCAGGCGAGGTCGAGTCGGGTGAGGAGACCGTCCTTCGCGAAGGCCTCGATTTCCTCGCGGTACAGGAAGTCGGTGGCGGCGCGCTGGTCGCCGAAGAAGAGCCAGTTCCTTCCGGTGGCTCCGGTAGCCCGGCGTTCCAGGAGGAACGCCCGGAAGGGCGCGATGCCGGTGCCCGGCCCGATCATGATTAGCGGGCGGTCGGGCGCGGGCGGGCGAAATGCGGGGTTCGAGTGGACGTAGACCGGCACGGGGGTCGAGGGGGGGCAGCGATCCGCGAGGAAGGTCGAGGCGACGCCCCCGCGCGCCCGTCCGAGCGCCTCGTACCTCACGGCCGAAACGGTAAGATGCACTTCATTGGGTGACGCCTTGAGACTGGAGGAGATGGAGTAGAGCCGGGGTTGCAGCCGACGGAGCAGTCCGATGAATTCCGCGGGCGAGAAGTGGACCGAGGGATGAGCCCGCAGGAGGTCGAGCAGGTCCCGTCCGCGCAGGAACGTCGAGAGTTCACCGTTGGCCTCGGGGGCGGCGACCCGGGTCAGTGTCGCGTCACCCGTGCGGTCGGCGAAGTGCCGCAGCATCGGCAGAGGAATCCGGGCGACATCGTACTCCCGGAGCAACGCCTCGCGCATTCGCATGGGCTGATCGGCAGGACCCGATCCCTGGACGGTTGTGTCCGGGGGGAATCCGAGTTGTGCCAGGAGGAGATCCACGAGGTAGGGGTCGTTGGCGGGGCATACTCCGAGGGCATCACCCACCTCGTACGCGAGCCCGGATCCGGCGAGGTCGATCTCGAAGTGGCGGACGTCCTTGCCGGACCCTGGCGCGCTGAGTCGGCGGTTGGTCTTCAGTCGGGCCGGGAAGGGGCGTTCCCGGGACCAGCCGGCGGCATTCTCGGGTTCGGCCGCGGGGATGGGATCGGGAACGAGGGGTTGGGTCGGGGCTGGGCCGGGTCCCGGTGCGGGCAGGGTGCCGGCCAGGGAGTTGAGGGCGGAACCCAGCCAGGTGGCGAACGGCTTTTCGGCGTCGACGTCGCAATCGACCCTGGGCAGGGCGCGTCGGGCGCCGAGTGAGTCGAGTCGTTCGTCGAGTTGCTTTCCGAATGCGCAGAAACGGGGGTAATTGGAGTCGCCGAGGGCGCAGACGGCGAAACGGGTGGTCTGGAGTTCGGGGGCCGCCTCGGACCGAAGCCATTCCCAGAAGGCCTTGGCGTTGTCGGGAGGTTCGCCATCCCCGTAGGTACTCGTGACGAGCAACACGTGGCGGGTTCCGGCCAGCTGTTCGCGAGGGAACCGGGCCAGGTCGTGCAGGGTCGGGGCGAAGCCGCGTGCCCCGGCGGCCTTGGCGGCGCGTTTGGCGAGTTTCTCGGCGGTTCCCGTCTGGGAGCCGAAGAGGATCGTGAGCGGCATCAAGGGAGGGCTCGAGGGAGCCGGCGGGGGTGCCGCGTCGGGGACGCTGGCATGGCTGAAGAGCCCTGCCAGAAAGCCGTTGAGATAGGCGCGTTGCTCGGCAGAGAACGGCGCGGAATCGGGCAGAACGGGGATCAGCATGACAGGGGGGCGTGGGTCACGGGATGGCGGGGGTGGACCTGCGCTCGTTGCCTCCCCCGTCCTCCGCGAACATTTCCTGCAAGGCGCCGAGCTCGTGACGTCGCGTGAAATCGACGAAGGACTCGGCGGGCCGGCGGAGGCGGAGGTAGGCGCGGAGGACGCGTTCGAGCAGGGCGGAGAGCTCGGGGAAGGGCACGGCGGTGAAGACCTGGCGACCGATGCCGGCGTCCGCGCCGTATCCTCCGCCGAACGCGACGTGGTAGCCCTCGACGGAATCGGGGCCGACCTTGACGCCCTGGAGTCCGATGTCGCCGAGGTAGTGCTGGGCGCAGGAGTTCGGGCAGCCCGTGACGTGGATGTTGAGGGGTTGATCCAGGTGCAGCCGGCGGGAGAGATGGTCGGCGAGTTTCAGGGCGTGGCTCTTGGTATCGGTGGCGGCCCACTTGCAGCCCTGATTGCCGGTACAGGCCACGAGGCCCCCGGCGACGTGGGTGGCCTCGTGGTGGAGCCCGGCGCGGACCAGCTGGCGCTTGACCGTCTCGACGAAGCCATCGGTCACGTCGGTGATCAGGAGGTTTTGCCAGGGCGTCAGCCGGATCTGGCCGGAGCCGTAGTTGGAGGCGAGTTCGGCGACCCGGCGCATCTGGCGCGAACGGAGCACGCCGACGGGAACGACGACTCCGAGGTAGTTCCTCCCGGGTTGCTTCTGTCGGTAGACGCCGAGGTGGCCGTGCCGGAGCGGGGGCGTCCGCCGCTGGCAGAGGTCGAGCGGGAACCGCACGAGCGGGAAGGCGAGTTTCTTCTGGGTTTCCTCGAGGAACCGGGGGATGCCCCAGCGGTCGAGCAGGTACTTGAGGCGGGCCTTCTTGCGGTCGGTGCGGTCGCCGTTCGCGGCGAACACGCGGATCATCGCTGCGGCCACCGCGACGGCTTCGGATGGTTGGACGAGGAGGCCGGAGTCGGTGGCGAGCTGGCGATGGCCCGAGATGCCGGCGAGTTCGACCCGGAAATGGACGCCCGGCGCGAGGTCGACAGCGGACGCATCGCGCACGGAGGCACCGGGGGGCGCTCCCGCGGGAACGCGGACGGCCATGAAGCCGATGTCGTTCGAGTCGGCCACGGTGTCGATGGAGCCGCCGCCTTCGAAGGCGACATTGAACTTCCTGGGCAGGCCGTAGAGGTCGCGCTGGTTGAGGATGTAGTGGTGGAGCGCGTGGGCAAAGGGGCCGGTGTCGAGCAGTTCCTGGGGATCAAGGCCGGCGGACGGGGACGCGGTAATGTTCCGGACGTTGTCCACGCCCGAACCCTTGGCGGTGAGCCCGAGGGCCTGGAGGCGGAGCAGGACGGAGACCAGGTTGCGCGGGGCGAGTTCGCGGATCTGGAGGTTGGACCGGGTGGTGATGGTGGACTGACCGTTGCCGAACTCGTCGGCGATGTCGGCGAGCCCGGAGAGTTGAGCGGCGGTGAGCTGGCCGGCGGGGATGCGGCAGCGCAGCATGAAGCTCTTCTGAGTGGGCGCGACGTAGAACAGGCCGAAATACCGGAAACGGAAGGTGTGTTCCTCGTCGGGGAATTGACCGGCCTCGGCATGGGCGAGCAGGCGGTCCCAGGAGTCGAGCGGATTCTCGGCGTGTTTCCAGAGTTCCTGTTTGGTGACCTCGGAGAGGGGAACACCGAAGAGGGTTTCCTCGGTGGGGGCGGGGAGGGCCGGGGCGGCCAGGTTGGCGCCGCCTTCGGAGGGCGAGGCCGTCAGCACGCCCCGGGCATTCGCGAGGCCCACGTAAGGATGTAGCTGGCGCTGGGCCACTCCGGCGAGCAGGCCGGCGAGGTATTCCTTCTGTTCGGCGGTGAACGGCGTGCCGGGTGCGGCGAGGTCATTCATGGCGGGGCGGGGTGGGGCGTGGGAGCCGTGCCGCTCAGGCAGCGCGGTCCGTGGCGCGTTCGATCCGGATGGCGCAATGCTTGTACGCGGGCTGCCGGGAATGGGGATCGAAGACCGCAAGCGTCAGTTGGTTGGTGTCGGCGTAGTGCATGGGGACGAAGACCTGACCGGGTCGGACCGAGGTGGCGAGCAGGGCGCGGGCGATCATGCTGCCCCGGCGGGAGACCAGTCGGAGCAGGGCGCCCGACCGGACCTCCAGCACCTCGGCGTCGGCGGGATGAATCTCCACGTAGGCCTCGGGGGGATAGAGTTGTCGGAGGATGGCCGATTTCCCGGTGCGGGTGTTGGTGTGCCACTGGGCGCTCGTGCCGCGCCCGGTGAGGAGGATGAAGGGGAACTCGCGGTCGGGGGGTTCCGGGACGGGCCGGGGCGCCTCGTAACAGAAGCGGGCGCGCTGATCGGAGGTGAAGAACCGACCGTCCTCGAACAGTCGCCGATGGGTTTTGGGCATGGGGTTCGAAACCCCGTCGTCGGGGGCGGCGGCGGCGGCAGTGGCGGGAAGGGGCCACTGGATGCCTCCCGCGGCCTCGAGCTGCGCGTAATCGCGGATGCCGGTGATGTCGCAGGGTTGGCCGGCGGTGCAACGCTGGATCAGTCGGAAGGCGGCCTCGGGCGAGGACCAGGCCTCGAAGAGGCTGCCGCAGCCGAAGGCCTCGGCGACGAGGCGGAAGATGTGGAAATCGGGGAGCGCCTGTCCCGGCGCGCGGCGCACCCGGCGCGTGAGGCCGATGCGTCGTTCGCTGTTGATGAAGGTGCCCTCCTTCTCGCCCCAGCCCGCGGCGGGCAGGAGCAGGTGGGCCAGTCGCGCGGTTTCGGTCGAGTGATAGAGATCCTGGACCACGAGGAACTCGAGCCGCCCCAGGATCTCCCGGAACCTGGACTGGTGGATCCAGGAATGGGCGGGGTTGGTGGCGATGATCCAGAGCCCCTTGACCCGTCCGTCGTCGATGCCCTGGACGATCTGGTCATAGGCCCAGCCGTTCGTCTCCGGGATGCGGTCGAGGGGCAGGTCGAGCGCCGTGGCGATCTTTCGCCGGTGCGCTGGGTTCGCGAAGTCATGGCCGCCGATGAGGTTGGTCGTGCTCGAGAAGAGGCGGCTGCCCATGGCGTTGCACTGGCCGGTGATCGAATTGGCGCCCGTACCGGGACGCCCGACGTTGCCGGTCAGCAGCGCAAGGTTGATGATGGCCTGCGCGGTGCGGGTCGCTTCGTGCCCCTGGTTGACGCCCATGGTCCACCAGTAACTGACACGGGGCCCTGGGCGCACGGCCTCGGCGAATCGACAGATCTGGCCGACCGTCAGCCCCGTCTCGGAAGCCACGCGATCCGGGGTGAACGCGCGCACGAAGTCACGAAACTCCCCGAAGCCGGTCGTGTGGCGGGCGACGAACCCCGCGTCCACGTGCCCGCCCTCGATGAGCAGGTGCGCGATCCCGTAAAGCAGGGAGAGATCGGACTTGGGTCGCAACGCGAGATGCTGGGTGGCCGCGGCCGCCGTCTCGCTGAGGCGCGGATCGAGGACGATGATCCGCGGCTTCCGGCGATTGCGCAGGACGCGCTGCCACAGGATCGGGTGCGCGATGCAGGGGTTCGCGCCGACGAAGACCAGGACGTCGGACTCCTCGAAGTCCTCGTAGGTGAACGGCGGCGCGTCGAAGCCGAACGATTGCTTGTAGGCGGCGACGGCGGTGGCCA
>CAZSOV010000415.1:0-5669 GCA_964608505.1 uncultured Verrucomicrobiota bacterium | reverse complement strand
GGCCCAGAAATCGACCACAACGGGCAGGTCGTGGCTGCGTTGCAGCACCTGGCGGTCGAAGTCCCGGAGTTCGTGGCTCATGGAGGGCAGGGGTCAGGCCGGCACCAGGGTCGCGGCGGGGTGGGAGCAGGACGAGGAGCAGGACGGGGAGGGCAGGGGTTCCTGATCCTCGAAATGATGGTCCCAGGACGGATCCAGACCCAGGTCCCGGATCATCTTGAGATCCTCCTCGACGGGCCGGTTGAGGGTGGTCAGGTAGTTGCCCACCATCAGGGCGGAGGCGCCCGCGGCGAAGATCATGCTCTGGAGGTCGCGGAGGCCCTGGGTGCGCCCGCCGGCGATCATGATCTCCTGGCGGGGCAGCAGGAACCGGAAACAGGCGATGGTCTTGAGCACCTCCAGCGGCGGAATCGCGGGCAGATGCTCGTAGGGCGTTCCGGGGATGGGGTTGAGGATGTTGATGGGCACCACGCTCGCGCCGATCTCCCGCAGTTCCAGAGCCAGATCGCAGCGGTCCTCACGGGTTTCCCCCATCCCGATGATGCCGCCGGAGCAGATCCGGATGCCCGCGTTCTTCAGCAGGCGGATCGTCCCGAGTCGTTCCTCGAAGGAATGCGTGGTGCAGTGCTCGGGGAAGAACCGCCGGGAGCTCTCGAGATTGTGCCCGTAGCATTCGACCCCGGCATCCTTCAGGCGGTCGGCCACCGACTGGCTCTTGATGATGCCCAGCGAAACGTCGACGCGCACCTTGCCTGCGGCCTTGAGTTCGCGCACGCGGTCGCAGACCTCCTCCAGCATCGGCCCCTCGTTGAGGCCCTTCCACGCGGCCACCAGACCCAGCGCCGTAACCTGGTTGCGCGCCGCCTCGTCCGCCGCCTCGCGGGCGGGCTCGGGATCGACGAATCCGTACCGGGGCGAATCAGTCTGGTAGAAGGCCGATTGCGCGCAGAACTTGCAGTTCTCGGAGCAGCCCCCGGCCTTGGCATTCACGATGGAGCAGAGGTGGACCTGGTTGCCCTTGAAGTGCTCCCGGATCCGGTTCGCCCAGGCCAGAAGCTCGAAGATGTCGGCGCTGTCCTCCAGCTGGAACAGGAACAGCGCCTCGTCGCGCTCCACGCGTCCGCCGCCCAGAACGCGGCGTCCGAGGGCGGAAATCCGGTCGGAATTCGTGGCGTCAAATACCTTCGTCATGTCGGTTGACAGCATAGATCCCGCGGCGGGAAGGGGGCAACCCGATTGTCGGACGAGCCGGCAGCAGGCGGGTGGAGCGGGGTGGTACCAAAGCGGCAGGGGACTGCCGCAGTCCAAGACCCTGGCGGGCCTTCGGAGCCAGGACCACCCCAGGACAAACGGCATCTCCGGGCGCCCGGAGGCGCGAAGCGTCGTGGAGTGCGGCAGTCCTCTGCCGCCTTCCTGGGGGTGACGAGCCGGGCGGGGCGATGGGGGCGCGCCAGGATCTCCACGGAGTCGCGGGCGAAGAAGGGAAGCCCTGCCCAGGTTCGTGGTCGTGGGTCGTGGTTGTGGATCGGGGTGGTGCCACAGCGGCAGAGGACTGCCGCAGTCCAAGACCCTGGCGGGCGTTCGACGCCAGGACCACCCCACGACGAACGACACCTCCGGGCGTTCGGAGCCAGAACCACCCTACGACTTGCGGCGGGGTCGGCGACCGCACCCTGGCGGCAGGGCCTCGCCTCCGACGCGGGAACCGCTGTTTACGGGGCTTGCCGCAACCGGACGAACTTCATGGCGTCGTTTGCCGGAAGGCTGATCTGCTTCGTGCCGGGCATGGCTGCGTCGTGGACCGGCAGCCAGGGGCCTTGGACGGTGGGTCCTGCCTCGACGGCGTAGTTGAACCCCGTCGGAGCGGACCAGGTGAGTCGGACGGCGCGCTCGATGGCCACCCGCGGGGTTTCGTAGGTGCGCAATTCCAGGTTGTCGAACGTGGCCTCGGCCGCTGGCAGCGCCGCGCCTGCGGCGTACTGGATCACGGCGAGGAAGCACCGGTCGCCCGAGAGGTAGGGGGCGCCGACGCCGTCGGCGGGGCCGGCGACGCGCATGCCGGTCAAGGCTTCGATCTGGGCAGCATTGAGGGCTGCATCGCGGAGGGGAGTATCCACCGCGCGGATCTCCTGGAGCACCGGATTCGGGCTGTTCTTGTCCAGGATTCGAGCGGTCAGAACCAGGCCCGAACTGGTTCGCGTCATGGAACCGGACAGGAGGACATTCGTGTTCGGGAGGTTGGATCTTTCGCAGCCCAGCACGATCTTGTCCCCGGACTGCCACTTGCCGATCATCAGATAGTCGTGCCCCTTGATGAAGAAGTAGGCGTGGGAGTCATCCTGTTTGATCTCGAGGGCGCTGGCATTCGCATGTTCGCTCAGGGAAACCAGTTCGACGCGCCATTCCAGGGTTCCGTCGGGTTCGATCTTCCAGGGCTGATATCGCATCGCCGCGGCATAGACCCACCCCAATGGGGAAACCTTCCGCCAGTTGACCGTGAATTGCCCCTTGCTTTCGAGGAGCTTCATCGTGCCTCCGTCCTGGGAGAAGGCGCTCCACTGCGTGACCTTGTTGTCGTCGAAGTTGTCGACCGCCAGGAGGGTATCCACGGGGCCTCGCTGGATGGTTCCCGTGCCACGGTAGGCTACAAGCGGGTCGAAGGGCGCACCCGGACCCTTGGCGATCGTCTCTTCCAGCCGCAGGCCGTCGATGACTCCACCGACCCCATAGCCGGTCAGCGTCAGAACGTCGCTGCCATCGGCCTGGGCCACGCCTTGGTAGATCATGTCCCAAACCCCGCCGGTGGGCGTGAACTCCGGAGGAGCCGGGTCCGCCACGTTCCACGTGCCGACCTCCTGGTAGCCCGCGCCGCGAAACAACGCCGTGCCGTCGGGTTGGTACGAGAAGTCCATCCCTGCCTGAAGACGTCCCGTCGCCCGCGGATCGTCGGTTTGCACCATCAGGACATGGACATTGCCCTTGAGCGATACCTGGCCAGCCGCGTTGGTGCAGAGGATGCCGGGCACCGGCACGCCGACCAGGTAACCGGCGCCCGTGAAGGTGGATGGATCGGCAGCCGGGATCGGAAGGGTCGCCAGAAGGACAGGGAAGGTCACGGCAAGCCGGCCCAAGCGAAGAGCACGTCCCATCGGGCCGTGCGGGTGAGATGTCTTCATGAGGTTCTCGTGGTTGGGTTGAGTTCCGGGCGCGAAGGCAGGCATCGCCCCCACCTCCTTCTACGACGGGTCTCCCGGAGTGTTACACTTCGGGTGGAATCCTCCGGCGCGGGAGAAAGCTCGTTCCCGCAGGGCTGGCTCGCCCCGGCTTCCCGGTCCTACCGCCTTCCGATGGGCCCGGTCCCTTCGCCGGTTTCGATGGCGGTCCAAGGTTCCTTACGGTCATCTTCTTCCGATTCGATTTCCTCCCAGGAAGGCGCGCGATAGAGGTCAGCCACGCCGGACCAACTCACCCCCAGCAACGTGTTGCCGTCGGGCGAGAATTCCGTCCAACCGGTGAATTCCCCGACGCTTTGGAGGCTGATCAGTTGGCGCTGGACGGCGTGATCCCAGACGACGAGCGCCGGTTGGAGCCGCATCCCCACCTGGCCTCCCGTCGCCAGCCGCCTTCCATCCGGTGAGAAGGCCACCGAGATGACCTGGTTGGCGTGCAGGGGCAGCCGGGCCACTTCACGCCCCGAACGGAGTTCCCAGACCCGGGCGCCGTCCAGAACGGCGGCGGCGAGGAAGCGGCTGTCGGACGAGAAGGTGGTCATCATCGCGGGCACGTGAAATGAAAACGCTACTCTCAACTCACCCGTGGCGTAGTCCCACACCCTGACCCGCGTGTCCGAGGGAACGGCGAGAAGGCGATGATCGGGCGATTGCGCGAGCACGATGCTATGACTCACGTCCATCCTTCCGAAGGGGATCTCGGCCCAGGACGCCACGTCCCAGCGTTGCACGGAGATCTGTCGGTTCCACACCATGGCATGGGACAGGAGCGTCTTCCCGCCGTCCCAGAAACGGAGGCCAAAGATGGGCAAGGCTTGAGGTCGAAACTCCTTCACCAGCTGCTGGCCGACCAGGTCCCAGACCTTGATGGTGCCGTCCAGCCCGCCGACGGCGAGCAACCGGTCGTCAGGCGAAAGGGCGACGCTGTGATGATTGGTGCCCAGGGCGGGGAGGCGTTGGATCTCCATCGCGGTGGGCACGTCCCAGATGATCACGGGGTCGTTTGCTGACGCGGTGATCAGACGGCGGCTGTCGCGGGTAAACGGCGCGCCGTAGGGTGCCACGCGTATCGGCAAGACGGCATGCGCCGGACGTCGCGGTTTGGATGTCACATCCCAGACCCGGATCGACCCGTCCAAGGCGCAACTGACCAGGGTGTTTCCATCCCGGCTCAGGGCGAGCCCCGAAAGGCCGCTGGTATGCCCCCGAAGCTGACCGAACTCCATGGTTTGGGCCACGTTCCAGATGCGGATCGTCTGGTCGCTGCTCCCCGAATAAAGGGTCCGTCCGTCGGGCGCGAACACGAGCGTCGAAACCCAGCCGCGATGCCCTTCCAGGCTGCCGGCGGGAGAGCCGGTCGCCGGGTCCCAGAACCGAATCGTGCCGTCCGAATGACCATGGCCGGACGCGAGGATCCGGCCATCGGGGCGGAAGGCGAGGGCCGTGACCCCGTTGCCCTCCGTCGGAGCGGGTATGGTGGTGAGCAGACCGTTCTTCAGGGTTAGTAGTCGAATGCTGCCGTCCATCTCCCCCAGCGCGAGGGTGGCGCTGTCCGGAGAGAAGCACGGAAACCGACCCAAATCATTCATCGCCCCCGTACCCGGGAATTCGCTCGCCCGCTCCCCCGTTCGCACCCGCCAGAGGCGCAGCCGGGGTTCCACGTCGAAGGTGGCCATCCATTCGCCGTCAGGCGACAACGCGAGGGAGGTGACGGCGGTGGGGTGGGGAAGGGTCCGCACGATTCGCCGCGTGGCGACGTCCCAGAAGCCGATCTCGTCTCCCAGGGAGTCCCGATGACCCGATGCGAGGAGGGTTCCTCCGGGGACGAAGGCCATGGCCCGGGCGCGGCCCTGGTTCGTGAGCGTGCCGATTGGGCGCCGCCCCGACCAGTCCCAGAGATCGATGTTGCCACCCGATTGGCGGACGGCGAGCAGGGCGCCATCGGGCGACAACGCCAGGTTCTCGAACGCACGGGATTGCCGGGTGAGGGTGGACCGTTCGTCACTGCGGCACTGACCCCAGAGGTAGCGCCACTCCCAACAGCGCAGGTTGGCCGTGGGAGTCGAACGCCGACCGCCCGGACCCGCTTCGGCCGGGCGGTACTTGTCCAGGGTCCGTCGCGCCCCGCCCAGATCCCCCTCCTCCAAGGCGCGCTGGACCTCCTGGATGTCGCCTGCATACGCGTGCCGCAAGGCCAGCAGCTCGCCGGCGCGGGCCCGTTTCAGTTGCCAGGCGATGCCCGTCATCCCGAACAGCAACGTCAGGATCAAAGCCGCACCGAGGCCGGCGCGCACCGGTTGGCGACGGCACCAGCGTACCACCCGGCCCGCCGCGTTGACCGGACGGGCCTGGATCGGACGGTCCTGCAGGAAGCGGCCCCATTCATCCGCCACTTCCTGGGCCGTCGGGATGCGGTTTGCAGGGTCCTTCTGCAGCAGT
>CAZSOV010000414.1:0-5682 GCA_964608505.1 uncultured Verrucomicrobiota bacterium | reverse complement strand
GCGCGGGGTGTTGAAGCGGGAGGAGGTGTTGAAGGTGCTGGAGGCGAAGGGGCAACTGCCGGTGGGGGAGTACGTGCGGTGTCGGGTGCGGTATTTCTGCGACGGAGCGGTGTTCGGGGGAAAGGAGTTCGTGGAGGGGGTGTTCGAGCGGCACCGGGAGCGGTTCGGGAAGAAGAGGAAGAGTGGTGCCAGGTCCATGCGAGGATTGGAGGGCGAGGACCTCTGTACCGTCCGGGCCTTTCGGAAGCGGATTTTTGGATAGTCGGGAATCCCGGTTTTCGGACACGCGTTGAGACCGTGAACCGCGGACGGTGGGTGCGACGCTGCGTGAGGGCACGAGGCCTCCGGGCCGCGGTCCGGTGTTCCGGACGGGCGGACTACCCGAGTCCCCGGCCTGGTGGGAGGGCGCCGGCGAGGGGTTTGTCGGTGTTGATCACCCTGGAGGCGGTGTGAGCCACGACGCGTGGGGAGCGCGTTGGCCCCAAAACCGTACCGGGGCGGGGGCTTTCGTGGCGGACTAACGGCGACATCGAACGCTCCCGCACCATGAAGACTTCCCTGACGACGCCCGGCATGATGTCTCATGCCTTGTTCAATGGCCACGCCCTGCGGGCGCTGGCGGCAACCGTGTTGTGGCTTGGCGCCCAGACGGTGTCGGGGGCGCCGGGCGTGGAGACCGCGGAGCAGCGTGCGGCGCGGATGCAATGGTGGGAGGAGGCGCGTTTCGGGATGTTCATCCACTGGGGTCCGGTGAGCCTGAAAGGAACCGAGATCGGGTGGTCGCGGGGTGGAGAGCGTCGGGGCTATGGATCCAAGGGCAGCGAGGTTGCGCCCGACGTGTACGACCGGTTGTACACGGAGTTCAACCCGACGCGGTTCGACGCGAAGGAATGGGTGGGGATCGCGCGGGCGGCGGGCATGCGGTACATGGTTTTCACCAGTCGGCATCACGACGGGTTCAGCATGTTCGACACGCGGGCGGACGAATATCGGATCACGAGTCCGCAGAGTCCGTTCCGGCGGGACGTGGTGAAGGAATTGGCGGACGCGGCGCACGCGGCGGGGCTGCCGTTCGGTCCGTACTATTCGCAGCCCGACTGGCGGCATCCGGACGCATTCACGCCGGACCGGCATGGGCGGTACCTGGAGTACTTACGGATGCAGGTACGGGAGCTGTGCTCGAACTACGGACGGCTCGATGTGTTCTGGTTCGATGGGTTGGGCAAACGGGCGGAGGAATACGACGGGGAGGGATTGGTGCGGATCATCCGCGGGTTGCAGCCTCACATCGTCATCAACAATCGGACGGGTCTTCCGGAGGATCACGACACTCCCGAGCAACGGGTCGGCAAGTTCCAGAACCATCGCCCCTGGGAGACGTGCATGACGATCTGCCAGCAGTGGGCCTGGAAGCCCGGGGACCGGTTGAAATCGCTGGAGGAATGCCTGCGCACGCTGGTCTTGTGCGCCGGCGGGGATGGGAATCTGTTGTTCAACGTGGGCCCCATGCCGGACGGACGGATCGAACCGCGGCAGGTGGAGCGGTTGCGCGAGATGGGCGCCTGGCTGACCGCGAATGGGGAGAGCATTTACGCCACGCGCGGCGGCCCGTTCAAACCGGGACGTTGGGGGGCCAGCACGCACCGGGGCAACCGGATCTATGTCCATGCCTTCGGAACGGAGGCGGAACTGAAGCTGCCGGCGGTGGCGGCAAAGGTGGTGTCGTGTCGCGTTCTGGGCGGCGGTCCGGTGCGCCATCAACAGGATGCCCAGGGCATTGTGCTGGGACTCGATCCGACGATCCGGTCGCCCATCGACACCGTGATCGTGCTGGAGCTCGATGGCCCGGCGTCGGCCCTCGCGCCGGTGGCGGTGGCGGTGGCGGTGGGGGGCGGGGGCAGTCTGAGTTCGGGACGACCGGCACGGGCTTCGAACGTGTTCATGAAGCTCGAGGAGTTCGGCCCCGGCGAGGCGACGGATGACGACGCGTCGACGCGCTGGGCGACGGACAGCGGAACGAAGTCGGCGTGGATCGAGGTGGATCTGGGCGCGGTGCAGGAGATCGGGCGGGTGGGAATTGACGAGGCGTATGGCACCCGGGTGCGGCGGTTCGAATTGCAGGTGCGCGCGGCGGAGGGGGACGAGTGGCGGACGTGCCTGACGGGAACGACGCTGGGAGGCGGTTACGAGAAGGGGTTCCCGCCCGTGAAGGCACGCTGGGTGCGGCTGAACGTGCTGGAGGCGACGGAGGGGCCCACCCTGAACGAGTTCCGGGTGTGGGGAGCGGGGAAGTGAATCCAGCGCCGCGGCCCGGTCTCGCGCGGGAGGACGGGGGGAGGTGAACTGGAACGGAGGAGCCGGCGACTCGGCACTCGCCGGCCCCACCTCGGAGCGCGGAGGGCAGTAGCTCGGCTCGGTCTCGCGCGGGAGGATGGGGAAGGTGAACAGGAACGGAGGAGCCGGCGGCTCAGCCCGCCTTCGCGCGCACGCTACGGCGGGGAGCCACTCGCCGGCCCCACATCGGAGGGCGGGGGCTACCGGGCTCCCGTGACGGATTTGATGTAGGAGACTTCGTCGCCGCGATAGGGGCGACCGTCGGCGTGGAAGATCTCGTGGAACCAGACCGGGGGTTCCGCGGTGTAGGCGCGGGTCCAGGAATCCCACGGGTAATTCGTCTGGGTCTTGCCGGCGGCGAATCCCCAATTATAGGCGCCGACGCCCTGCTGCTTCATCCAGCCGAGGTGCGGGGAGAACGTGCTGCCGGCGGGGCGGGCCATGTATTCGGTGCAGAGGATGGGTCGCCCGTAGCGGCGCAGGTTGGCGACACAGGCGCGCAGATCCTCGATCCGGGAGTAGTTGTGGAAGGTAATGATGTCTGAGTTCTCGAGCTGGAACCGTTCCATGGGCGAGAGCTTGTCGGGTTCGGCCCAGGTGCCGAGCCAGACGCCGCAGGTGAGGGGCTGGCTGGGGTTGATCTCCCGGGCCCAGGCGAAAGTTCTTCGGAGCAATTCGAGGGCGACCTCGGCTTTGTTCGGCAATTCGACGCTGCCGTACGCGGACCGGTTGGGGTTTTCGGGTTCGTTGAACAGATCCCAGGCGAGCACGCGCTTGTCGTTGCGGAATTCGCGGAGGACGGCCTGGACGTAGGGCTTCAGTTCGTCCTGACGGGCGGGGTCCTTGAGGATCTCGGCACCGGGGCCCTGGACCCAACCGGAGTTGTGCACATGGGGCTTGGGCGCGCGCTGGGGGCCGGGGGCGGGGAACGGGTCCCAGACGGCATCGAAGATCACGAGCATGACGCGGATGCCGTGGTCGTCGGCGACCTCGAGGAACTGGTCGACGCGTTTCAGGAATCCCTTCGGGTCCTGCTGCCAAGCGAGGTCGTGGAGGAAGACCCGGAGGCTGTTGAAGCCGAGGGATTCAGCCCAGCCGAGTTCGCGGTCGATGGCGGCGAGGTTGAAGGTGTCGGCCTGCCACATCTCGAGCTGGTTGATGGCGTAGGCCGGGGCGTAATTGCAGCCGACCTGCCAGCCGTGGCGGCGTTCCCAGGCCATGGCCTTGGGGATCGGCCAGCGTCCGGCGGATTCCGCGGCGAGGGCGGCCACGTTGCCGAGTTGGAGCAGGAGCAGCAGGGTCGCGAGGGCCGCGACGGGAAGTCGGAGGACGGAGCAGGCGGTCATGGAGGAGGGAAGGATGGCAGCACCGGGAGCAGGGCGGTGTCGGGCGTGTCCCGTCATTTGGCGGCCGGCTTTTGGACCTTCTGGGCCGGCTTGGCAGCGGGTTTGGCCTCGGACTTGGCGCCCGGCGTGGCGGGCGCGGCGGCGCCGCCCCAGAAATCGATCACGAAGACGTCGGCGATGTAGGGACTGATGAGACGTCCGAATTCCTGATGATCGGGGTGAACGAGGTAATCGTCGCGATCCTTGGCGGAACGGAAGGTCAGGTGGAACGCATGGGTGAAGCCCTTGTCGAGTTTCTCGGGGCTGACATTGGTGCCGGACTCGTAGGAGGCGATCTGCGGGACCTTGGCAGGGAGCGCGGCGAAGGCGTCCTCGACCTTGCGCACGTCCGCGGCGCCGGCGGTGGGTTTGAATTTGAACGCCACGAGGTGGTGCAGGCGCCCGGGGGTTTTGCGGGCGGGAGCTTTGGCGGCGGCGGGCGGGGCGGCGGTGGCGTCGGCAGCGGAGGCGGGGGTCATGGTTGGAGCGAGGATCCACGCGGTGAGGGCGAGGGTGATCAGGGTTTTCATGGGAAAGAGACGGGGGCCCGGCGAGCCCGGCCCTCGGTTTCGGGTTATGGTTGTGGGTTGTGGATTGTGGGCTTCTGGAAAGGGGCGAAAGGAAAGGGGAAGGGCGCGTGGCGGGGCGTTATTACCTGGATTCCTTGTCGATCTGGACCTCGCGTCCGCCCTGGATGCGTTTGATTTCGTTGGCAGCCTGGGCGACGTCCTCGCGGAGGAGGAGGAGGGTGACGTCGATGGCCATGGATTTTCGGGCGCCGGGGGCGAGGCGGGGGACGCGTCCGGCCTGGCGTTCGAGGCGGCGAGTATACGGGAAGCCGGTGCCGGGTTCGAGGCCGGTGACGTAGCCGTCCTCGGTGGCGGCAAGGTTTTTCCAGAGGGTGACGTAGGGGATTTGCTCGAGGGAGAAGCTGAGGGCGACGCCGCGGTCCGCGCGGGCGCTCTGGAGCATCACGGCGGTGCGTCCGGTGCCGTCGGCGGCGGGTTCGAGGCAGTAGACCTGTTCGACGAACCCGCGGGTGGGGCCGGAGTATTCGGCGTAGCGTTCGACGTCGCGGGCGGCGCGGGCATTGAAGGGGGTGACGCGGCGGGTGGCGCCGACGAACCGGGCGCCGGCACCGAGCAGGGGTGCGCCGAAGTTGCAGTGGTAGATCATCTGATACTCCTGCTCGTGGGCGCCATGATTGACGAGGGTGTCCTCGATGCGGAAGCCGGCGGTGGCGGGGTCGGTGGAGACCTCGGTCCAGAGCTCCAGTTTCGGACCGTGGAACATGCGTTCGTCGACGCGTCCGCGGATGCGGATGCGATGGGGAGGGGTGGCATCGATGACGACCTCGACCTCGCTGGCGGGGATGTTGGCGATGCGCCCGTGGAGGCTGAGGGAGCGTTCGGTGCGTTCGCCGAGGTTGTCGAGGAACTCGTCCTTGCCCGGGTGCCCGGCCCATTCGGTGCCGCAGCGGACCATCCATTCATTGAAACCCTCGAGCCAGCCGAGTCCGCCGCGGCTGTCGAGGTGGATGTACTGGGGGTGGACGACCTCCTTGACGGGGGAATCCCAGCCGAGACGGACGTCGCCGGCGGTGGCTTCGAGGATGCCCATGCCGCGGGTGGGGATGACGGTGAAGGTGAGAACGCCGTTGTCGACGACGACGACCTCGACGCCTTCCTGGCGTCCGCCATGGAGGGTGATTTTGCGGATGCTCCAGGGGATCTGGCCGCCGAGGTCGCGGTGGGTGAGGGTCCAATGCTCGGTGCGGATGCCACGGGAGGCGCTGGTGAGGACGTGACGGAACGGTTCCGGGGCCGGGTTGGGCGCCGCGGTCGAGGGCTGCGGGACGGCCAGGGCGGCGGAGGCGAGCATGAGGACGGCGAGGCAGGGTTTCATGGGGACGACGCGCGGCGCCAGTTCTTCACGACCCGGGACAAACTGCAAACCGGGAATT
>CAZSOV010000413.1:0-5717 GCA_964608505.1 uncultured Verrucomicrobiota bacterium | reverse complement strand
CGGCCTCGCGGAGGAGTCGGACGAAGTGCTCCTTCTCGGCGGGACCGAAGATGAAGCGGCGATCCACGACGCGGGACACGCAGTGATAGACGGCGGCGGGATGATGGGGTGGCGCGAGCAATCGACCGGTCGGCATGCCCCGAACCCTGCCGCGCACCGTCGACATTCACCATAGAAAAGTCCGGGAAGAGATTTTGGTTCGCGCCGACAGATGCGCGGTGACGGGGAATTGGGACGCGGCTAGGATGCCCTGCTGTGCACGCATCCACGGCATTCCGAATCTCGGCGGTGGTCGGTTTTCTCGCAGTCGCCCTCGGGGCTTTCGGCGCCCATGGGCTGAAGGATCTGCTCGGGCGCCTGGAGACGTCGGCGACGTGGGACACGGCGGTGCAATATCACCTGGGGCACGCGGCGGTGCTGATGTGGCTGTCCGCGGCGACGCCCTGGCGGAAGGGCCCATGGTGGTGCCTATTCCTGGGCGTGCTGGTCTTTTCCGGGAGTCTGTACGTGCTCTCGGTCACCGGGTTGCGGCGGTTGGGAATGATCACGCCGTTGGGTGGGGTCGCATTCCTGGTTGGCTGGGCGTGGTTGGCGATGCAGGGACGCCAAAGCCCGACGCCTGCAACGGGTGGGGTCGAAGCGAGCCGGTAGACGGAAGGGAGGGAAGGGTTCCGGCGGGGGCAGCGGCGGCCAACGGCCAAAGGATGAGGCCATACCCTAGCCACCACCCGGCGTGGCCGGACGGGCCGGGACGCAGGGCGGGCTGCCTCAGGCCAGTTCCCAGCCCGCCCGACGAGGTTCGCGGATGATCGCGTCGGCTTCCGGGGCGTTCGTGGCCTTCATGCCGGCGGCGTCCCAGTGGACGGCCTTGCGCGTCCGCAACGACAGGACGCCGAGGAGGAGGAGTTCGGTGAGGCGGGCGCCGTATTCGAAGTGACTGCTGGCGGGCGGGCCGCCCTTGCAGGCGTCGATCCAGTCGCGGTGATGGCCCTTGGACCGGGCCAGGGTTTTCTCGGGCGGGCGATAGGTCTCGTTTCTGGACTCGGGCAGGAGCAGGGGGCGACCGCCGAGGCCGGGGCAGATGATGGTGCCCTTGTCGCCGACAAACAGGCAGCCGCGTCCGGGCATGTCCTGGTCGGGCGGCCAACCGTCGGGGATCGGGGGGCGGAGGCCGCCGTCGTACCAGGTCACGCGCACGGGGCCGCGGGCGGGTCCTTCTCCGCGGGCGGCAAAATCCCAGTGGACCATTTCGCTGTGGGGCGTGATTTCGTCGTCCATGAGGCTGCCGGGACGGGCTTGGACGGTATGAGGATCGCGGAGATCGAGGGCCCAGCAGGCGGCATCGAGGTCGTGGCAGACGAAATCGCCGATGGCCCCGGCCCCGAAGGCCCAGAAGTCGCGCCAGCGGACCGGGAAATACGCCGGGTGGTAGGGGCGGGGCTCGCGGGGGCCGAGCCAGAGATCCCAGTTCAAGCCCGTCGGGATCGGCGGCGTGCCGGGCGGGCGACCGGTGAGTTCGCGATTCCACCGGGTGGCGCCCACCCAGGCGTGGGCTTCGCGGACGGTGCCGATGGCGCCCGCGGCGAGGTATTCGGCGGTGACGCGCATGCCCTCGAGGGAGTGGCCGATGTTGCCCATTTGGGTGGCGACACCGGTTTCGCGTGCCACGCGCGAGACGAGCCGGGCTTCGGCGATGTCGTGGGTCAGGGGCTTCTCGCAATAGACGTGTTTGCCGGCGCGCATGGAAAGCACCGAGACGAACGCATGCAGGTGATCGGGCGTGGCGCAGAGAACGGCGTCGACGGACTTCTCCTTCTCGAGGAGGACGCGGAAATCCTCGTAGGCGGTGCAGGCATGGTTGGGCGTGCGTTCGGCGTAGGTCTTTTCGACCAGCGCCTTGGTGGGGGCGCGTCCGCCGTGTCCCTTGTAGTAGAAGTCCTCGAGGCTGAAGGACTCGGCGGGATCGGCGAGGGCCGTGATCTGGACGTCGGGCAGGGCGAAGAGGGACTTGAGGTTTTCGCGTCCCTGGCCTCCGGCGCCGACCAGGGCGATGTTGACCTTTTCGCTGGGGGGGACAAAGCGGGGGCCACCGAGGACGTGACGCGGGACGATCGTGAAGGCGAACGCGGAGGCGGCGAGGGAAGCGGAGCGCTTCAGGAATTCACGCCGTGGCTGCGAGCAGGTGCCGGGCCGGGCAGCGGGTTGCGGGTCCGGGGACGCATTGGAAAGGGAAAGGGAGGAGCGACGGGGATTCATGACGTGGCAACGCGGCGAGGATGGCAGGCTCGCGGCCAGTTGCCCAGCGCATCCGCGGCGTGGACGGGATCCTCGACCGCGGGTTGCGACCGTCCCGCCCGGTGACGTCACCGGGCGTGCATGCGTCCGTCCGCGTTGCTCCAGGCACCGGCGCCGACCGCAGGGGTTCAGGCTCGAGCCCTGTCCAGGCCGGTGACTAAAGGGAGGGCCGGTTGCGGCGGCGAATCTCGCAGGAGAACGCGCCGAGCAGCAGGACGGCGGAGACCAGCGTGCCGGGTTCGGGGACTTCGGCGGCGGCGGAGCGGAGGTTGAGGATGACGTCGTCCATGACGCCCTCCGAGCCCATGGCGCTTTGCAGGAGGAGATGACCGTGGTTGGTGAACCGGAAGGTGATGGTCGAGGCCGAGGGCTGGAAGTCGATGTAGTACCGCTGGGAGGCGCCGAGGTTGGGGTCGAGGGGATCGTAGGGGGTGGCGAGATAGATCGGGGCTTCTCCGGTGATGGAGAGCTCGAGCAGGCCGGGCGAGAGGAAGGGGGTGCTGGTGACATCCTCGCCGGAGGTCCAAAAGTCGAGCAGGTAGCTGGCGTTGACGTCGAGCCCGGTGACGGTTTGCTCGATGAAGAACGAGGGCGTGTAATCCGCCGGCAGGATGTGATTGAAGGTCGGGGCCGAGCTGAACGTGATGACGCCGTTCGCACCGAAGCTCGGGGCCGGCGTCACGAAGGTGGCCTGGTTGCCCATGTAGACGGCGAGACTGCCATGAGGGATGGGGGCGGAGGACCGCAGGCCGCTTCCCGAGAAGGACGAGTCGTTGCCCCACGCGGCGTAATTCTGGGTGCCGCCACCGGTGGTCCAGTTGTCCGGGACGTCGACGACCCCGCCGTTGAGGGTGGTGCCGGTGCCGGCGAGGACCCAGCTGTCCCACTGGGTGTCGGGGCTCGCGACGGGAGCCCAGTTGCTGTCCTCGAAGCTGCCGTTGGCGACGAGGTTTCCGGGACGGTTGCCCAGCACCGCGTCGCCACTGGAGATGCTGTTGATGGCGGCGAGTGCGAAGTGCGGGGCGGCGCAGAGGAGCAGGGCGACGCGGACCGTCCATCGCAGGCAGAGGGAGGGGGCGGGGTTCATGGCGATGGGCATGATCCAAGGAGATTTCGGCGGCAATGGCAATGCGCGGTTCGCGGTTGGCCCCGGGGCGGCTTTGCGCTGGCGGGCCGTGCGGGAGGCGGCATTCTCTCCCCGTGAAAACCCTGTGCTGGGCGGTGGGTGTGTCGGTTCTGGCCATGGCGTGCGCGACCGGCGCGGCGGATTCGCTGGTGGCGCCGGGCGCGAAGCCGGAGCGCGCGGCGACCGGGTACGCCTTCACCGAGGGACCGGCGGTGGACAAGGACGGCAACGTGTTCTTCACCGACCAGCCCAACGACCGGATCGTGCGTTGGGACGCCGCGACGGGCGCGTTTACCGACTGGCTGAAGCCCTGCGGGCGGTCGAACGGCACCTACTTCGACGAGGCGGGGAACCTGTGGGCGTGCGCGGACGATCAGAACCAGCTGTGGTCCATCGCGCCGGACCGGAAGGTGACGGTCGCGGTGAAGGATTTTGGCGGGAAGCTTCTCAACGGGCCGAACGACCTCTGGCTGGCGCCCGATGGCAGGCACCTGTACTTCACCGATCCCCTGTACCCGCGGCCGTACTGGAAGCGGGACAAGGCGACGCAGCAGGCGGGACAGTTCGTGTACGTCATGGATCGGAAGACGGGCGAGGTGCGGGTGGCGGCCCGGGAGTTCAAGCAGCCGAACGGGATCATTGGCACGCCGGACGGTCGGACGCTGTATGTCGCGGACATCGGCGGGGCAAAGACCTACGCGTTCGACATCGCGGCGGACGGCGCGCTGGGAGGCCAGCGGCTGTTCTGCGAACTGGGATCGGATGGGATGACGATCGACGCCGAAGGCAACGTTTACCTGACGGGACGGGGCGTGACGGTCTACGACAAGGGCGGGCAGCGGGTGGAGAACATTCCGATCCCGGAGCCGTGGACGGCGAACGTGACCTTTGGCGGCAAGGACCGGGACGTGCTGTTCGTCACGGCGAGCAAATCGGTGTGGACGGTCCGGATGCGGGTCCGGGGTGCCCGATAGGATAGGGCGTCCGGAAAGCTCCCGGCTCGAAGTTCGAGGCGCCCCGCCTCGGGTTCCTCGCGGGGCCGGTTTCGTTCCGGGGGTGGGGGTATCCGGCGACGGGGGGGCTAGAATCGGCCGGCGAACTCGGGCGCCACGGGGGCTCGGATGATCTTCGCGAAGATGGCGAGGTACGAGGTCTTGATCCGGCGCGTGTATCCGGGTTGCTCGGCCTCGAGGAGCCGGCGGAGTTCGGGGAGGTTGTAAAAGGGGACCGTGAGCTGGGCGTGGTGCGCCTGGTGATCGGTGAAGCCGAAAGGGGCGAAGAGGTAGCGCTCGACGACGTTCGTGTCGACGTCGACGGTGCTCTGGGGGGCGACGGCCAGGTTTCCGATGGGTGGCCCGGGGAAGAAGTAGCTGTAGCTGTGCTCGACGAAGGTGCGGATGCGGTCGAGTTGCAGGGCGACCGCGAAGATGGGCGCCAGCCAGAAGACCGGATAGGTCCACCAGGAGAACTGCCACCAGAGGACGCCCCAGATGGCGAGCTGCGATCCGGCGATGGGCGCGATTTGCCCGACGAGGGCGAGCAGTCCGGGACGCCGGGCGCCGACCAGGGCGTGGGTCCCCTCGAGGTCCCCGTCGCCCATGAACTTCCGGCGGAGCTTGATGAAGATGTCGACGTAGTTGCCGGTGAACAGGAGGGCGAAGCGGTGCCAGCCGGGTCGCGCCTTGATCAGCGGACGGTAGATGTAGCCGTCGATGTCCTCCTCGATGCTCTGGGGGTATTTGTGGTGCTCCAGGTGGGCGCGGCGATAGTTGAAGAGGGAAACGCCGGCGAGCGAGGCACAGAACAGGCCGACCGCCTCGTTGAGCGGGACGGTCGGCATGAGGGTCTTGTGCGTGGCCTCGTGGGCGGCGAGGACGAGTCGGTACTGCATGAACCCGATGACCAGGAAGGCGACGAGGCCGGTCCACCACGTCAGGCGCCAATGCAGCAGGGCGAAGGCCGCGACGAGGAAGAGGAACGTCGAGCCCAACGCCCGGATCGTGGGCAGCCAGCGGCGGCGCTGCCGGAGGTCGGCGATGCGCTGACGGAGGTCCGCGGACGGGTTCATGTCGATGGCGCGAACGGGGCCTAGCGGAGGTTCTTGGGGCCGTTGACCGAGCTGTTGACGCGGAGGCGCAGTCCGTTGAGGCGGATGAAGCCGGTGGCGTCGTTTTGGTTGTAGGCCTTGGTCGGGTCGGCCTCCATCGTGGCAATGTGCGGGTTGTACAGGCTGATCGGGCTCTTGCGACCCGCGGCGATGATGTTGCCCTTGTAAAGCTTGAGGCGGACGGTGCCG
>CAZSOV010000412.1:0-5727 GCA_964608505.1 uncultured Verrucomicrobiota bacterium | reverse complement strand
CGGTTGCATCCCGCGACAGCATTTCGACACCCCGGTCGACTACGAGTCACTTGGCAAGCTCGGCTCGATCATGGGCTCGGGCGGCATGATCGTGATGGACGAGCGGGCGAACATGGTCGAAATCGCCCGGTTCTTCATGGATTTCTGCCGGGACGAGTCCTGCGGCAAGTGCATTCCCTGCCGCGCGGGCACCGTTCAGATGCACCAGTTGCTCGACAGGATCGCGCGCCGCCGGGCGACGCGCCGGGATCTCCAGAAGCTCGAGGAGCTCTGCGACATGGTGAAGAACACCAGTCTGTGCGGGCTCGGGCAAACGGCCCCCAACCCGACGCTGAGCACCCTGCGGTTCTTCCGGCACGAATACGAGGAACTGCTCCAGCCGGATCGATACGGACCGCGGGCGGCGACCGCGGTGCCCGCGAAACCTTGAGCCGACCGAGACCATGATGCCCACGGCGGACATCCAGGCGCATCGGGCGCTCCGGGACGGGTCGAACCTGAAACCAGCAGGCCGGGCGGACCGCGGAAGCGGCGGGACGCACGGCGACGGATGACCTATGGCTGCGAAAACCCTGACCATCGACGGCAAGCCGATCACGGCGGAGGAGGGCGCGACGGTTTTGCAGGCGGCGGAGGAGGCCGGGATCCGGATTCCGACGCTCTGCCATCTGGACGGCGTCTACGACGTGGGCGCGTGCCGTCTGTGCCTGGTGGAAGTGACGGGCGTGCCGAAGCTGTTGCCGGCGTGCACGACGAAGGTGGCGGAGGGAATGGAGGTGCGCACCGACAACGAACGGCTCCGGAAGTACCGCCGCATGACGCTCGAACTGCTGTTCGCGGAGCGGAACCACGTCTGCGCGGCCTGCGTCGCCAACGGTCACTGCGAACTCCAGACGCTCGGCTATTCCCTGGGCATGGACCATGTCCGGTACGAGTACCTGTTTCCCAAATGGACGGTCGACACGACGCACCGGTTGTTCGGGATGGATCACAACCGCTGCATCCTGTGCACGCGCTGCGTCCGCGTGTGCTGGCACATCGAGGCGGCCGGGACGAAGAACGTCGCGGGCCGGGGCACGCGTTCCCACATCATCACCGACCTCAACATGCCCTGGGGCGATTCGGAGTCGTGCACGCAATGCGGCAAGTGCGTGCAGGCGTGCCCGACCGGGGCGCTGTTCGCCAAGGGCGCGACCGTCGGGGAGATGGAGCGCGACCGGGGCAAGCTCGAGTTCATCGTGACGGCGCGGGAAAAGCGGCAATGGATCGCGACGGAATGAGCGTCGGCAAGGCGAGGCACCCATGAAAATCCGATTGGCCACGGTCTGGTTCGGCGGCTGTTCCGGCTGTCACATGTCCTTTCTCGATCTCGACGAGTTCCTGGTCGATCTGGCGGGGCTCGTGGAGGTGGTCTACAGCCCGGTGGTGGACGTGAAGGAGTATCCGGCGGACGTGGACCTGTGCCTGATCGAGGGGGCGATCTGCAACGAGGACAACCTCGAGCTGGTGCGCCGGATCCGCGATCGTACCCGGGTGCTGATCTCCTTCGGGGACTGCGCCGTGACGGCGAACGTGCCGGCGATGCGGAACCAGCTGGGGACCGGCAACGCCGAAAACGTCCTGCAGCGGGCCTACATCGAGGCCGCCCAGGACAATCCATGCCTGCCGCGCGAGGAAGGGATCGTACCCCCCCTGCTCGAGCGCGTGATGCCGGTCCACGAGGCGGTCCATGTGGAGCATTTCCTGCCGGGCTGCCCGCCCCCGGCGGCGCATATCAAGGCCCTCGTCGGGCAGATCCTCGGCGGCGTGGAGCCGAAACTCGAGGGGCGCCAGATCAAGTTCGGCTGAGAAGGAAGACCGAGCCATGTCCAAGCGCATCGTCATCGATCCCGTCACCCGCATCGAGGGCCACGCCAAGATCAGCATCTATCTCGACGAGGCGGGCAACGTCGCCGACGCGGAGTTTCACGTCGTGGAGTTCCGCGGGTTCGAGAAATTCTGCGAGGGCCGTCCGTTCGGGGAAATGCCCGGCATCACGCCGCGGATCTGCGGCATCTGTCCGGTCAGCCATCTGCTCGCGTCGGCGAAGGCGGGCGACGAGATCATGGCGGTCAACATCCCGCCGGCGGCGGACAAGCTCCGCCGGCTCATGAACCTCGGCCAGCTGGTGCAGAGCCACGCCCTGAGCTTCTTCCATCTGAGCGCGCCCGATTTCCTGCTGGGCTGGGAAACGCCGCCGGACAAACGCAACGTGTTCGGTCTCATCGGCAGCAACCAGTCGCTCGCCCGGGCCGGCATCCGCCTGCGCCAGTTCGGACAGGAAATCATCGAGATCCTCGGGGACCGAAAGGTGCATCCGGCCTGGGCGGTGCCCGGGGGCGTGCGGTCCGCTCTCACGGTCGAGGGGCGGGAACGCATCCGGCTGTGGCTGCCGGAGGCCTTTGCCACCACGGAGACTGCCCTGGCGCTGTTCAAGAAAACCCTCGAGACGCACCAGCGCGAGGTGCAGATCTTCGGGAATTTCCCGTCGCTGTTCATGGGTTTGATCGGGCCCAACGGAACCTGGGAACACCACGGCGGAAAGCTCCGGTTCACCGACAGCAGCGGGAGCATCCTCGCCGACCAGATCGAGGTGTCGCGCTACGCCGAGTTCATCGGCGAATCGGTCCAGACCAGTTCGTACCTCAAATCGCCCTACTACCTGCCCATGGGCTTCCCGGCCGGCATGTACCGGGTGGGACCGCTCGCGCGCCTGAACATCTGCGAGCGGATGGGGGTGCCGAGGGCCGACGTCGAATTGAGGAACTTCAAGAAGCTTGGGCGCGGGGCCGTGACCTCGTCCTTCCTCTACCATTACGCGCGATTGATCGAGATCCTCGCGAGTCTCGAACTCATCGAGCGGTACATGGACGATCCCGAGGTCCTGAGCGACTACCTGCGCGCGGATGCGGGAATCAACGACCTGCGCGGCGTCGGGGCCAGCGAGGCGCCGCGCGGAACCTTGTTCCATGACTATACCGTGGATCGGCACGGGCTGCTGCAGAAGGTTAACCTCATCGTGGCCACGGGGCAGAACAACCTGGCGATGAACCGGACCGTCGCCCAGATCGCGCGCCATTACGTGCGCGGCAACGACATCCCCGAAGCGATGCTCAACCGCGTCGAGCACGGCATCCGCTGCTACGATCCGTGCCTGAGCTGCTCCACCCATGCGGTCGGTCAGATGCCGTTGCACGTGCGCCTGATCGGCCCCGATGGCGCGGTGGTCCGCGAGGTCACTCGGAGCTAGAATCCGGGCCCGTGCGAACCCTGGTCATCGGCTACGGCAACACGCTCCGCGGCGACGACGGCGTCGGGCCCCGCGTGGCCGAAGCCGTGGAGTCGCTGGGATTGCCCGGCGTCGCCACGCTCGCATGCCACCAGCTGTCGCCCGAACACGCCGATCCCATCTCGCGTTCGGACGTCGTCGTGTTCGTCGATGCCGCCCTCGATGGATCGGAGGGCGTGGAACTTCGTCCGTTGGAGCCGGGGGAATCCTCGCAACTGCTCGGGCACTCCGCCGATCCCCGGACGATGCTCGCGTTGGCGCGGGACGTGTTCGGTCACGTGCCCAAGGCCTGGTGGCTGACGATCCCGATCGAGAACGTCGAGTTCGGCGAGGAACTCACGCCGGCCGTCGAGGAGCGACGGCGGGATGCCGTGGACCGGGTGCGGGCGCTGGTGGGCTGAAACGACGGCCGCCAACGCCGGCGTTCGTGGGCGCGAACTCTCCGGGCGTCGGCGTCGTTCGGGTGGCAGGTCGGCGAACTTGCGAGGACCGGGTCAGGCCAGGTTCACGCCCGGGTGCTGCCAGGGCTCGCGGTAGTTGCGACGCAGCAGCCGGGTCGCCTCCGGATCCCCGAGGACGATGCGCTTCTGCGGATCGTAGGAGAGCGTGCGCCCGACCTTGGCCGCGATGTTCGCGAGGATGCAGCTGGCCGTCGAAATGTGGCCCTCCTCGACATCCGCGACGGGGCGCCCCCGCTTCTCGATGGCGGCGAGGAAATCCAGCATGTGCCGGCGGGTGGCCGGCGCGGCATTGAGTTCGATGTCCTTCTCGGTGTTGTCCTCCGGATACTTCTCGCGCTCGTAGAAGCAGTCGAAATGGATGGGCTTCTCCTTCTTGTCGAACGGAATGAAGTCCGCCCGCATGGTGCTGGCCTTGAGCATGCCCTTCTCCCCGTGGATGATGAGGGCCCAGGGATAGTCCGGGTCGGGAGGACTGCCCCACGTCCGGTGCTCCCACGAGGCCGTGATGCCGTCGTACTCGAAGATCGCGGACTGCGTGTCGCTGATGTTGGACTTGCCGTCGCGCTGGACATAGATGCCCCCCGAGGAACTGATGCGCTTCGGCCAGCCGAGGCCCAGCATCCAGCGCGCCGTATCGAGCATGTGGACGCACATGTCGCCCACGATGCCGTTGCCGTACTCCATGAAGGTGCGCCACCAGCGGAGGTGCGGGATGCCGTCGTAGGGCCGCAGCGGAGCCGGCCCGGTCCAGAGGTCGTAGTCGAGGTGATCGGGGACGGGTTCGACGGGCGGGTTCCCGTTGGCCCGCATGTGGAAGTAGCAGCACAGATCAACATGGGCGATCTTGCCGAGGAGTCCGGCCTCGACGACCTGCTTCTTCGCATCGATCAGGTGCGGGGTGCTCTTGCGTTGGGTGCCGATCTGAACGACCCGCTTGTGTTTGCGGGCGGCGGCGAGAATTGCCTCGCCCTCGAGCACATCGACGGAGATCGGCTTCTGGAGGTAGACGTCGGCGCCGGACTCGATGGCCGAGATGGCCTGCAGGGCGTGCCAGTGATCGGGAGATCCGATGAGGACGATCTCGGGGTTCTGGCTCTTTAGGAGCTCGCGGTAGTCCTTGTAGGTGCGCGGCGCCTGACCGGATTTCTGGCGTTGTTTGGCGATCTCGACCGCGCCGGCGAGCATCTTGGTGTCGGGATCGCAGAGGCCGACGATCTCGATGGGCGTGACCTGGTTCAGCCGCCAGAGATCGCTCTTTCCGTACCAGCCCGTGCCGATGAGGGCGACACGTCGGGGCTTCCGGTTGACCAGGTCCGCGCCTTCGCTGCCGAACGCGGACATGGCCAGCGCGGCGGAGGCGGACTTGAGAAAGCTCCGGCGACTGACGAAGAAAGGTTGCGGAGCCCGGGCGGGGGTTGGGGTGTGCATAGGCGTTGCGGATGTTGAACGGGACGGAGTTTACGCTAGCAGCAAGTTCCGGCGGCGTCGCGGATGCAGTTGCGGAAAAGCAGGGCGGGGCGGAACCACCCGCTGGCTCCCGAAGGGGCCCACCTGAGAGATTCCGTCTCGCCACGGCAGCGCGCCACGAATCCTGGCGTCGTCGCGACCCGCCCTCGTCGACCTCCCTCGGACGCAGGCTCCGTCGCTTCCCGGCTCCACGGAGCCGTCCGACCCTTACCCGAAGACCCGCTTCCGGAAGTCCCGAACGGTGCACAAGGTTTCACCCGACAAACCCCGCATCGAGCGCGCCCCGCTCTTCCTCTGCTTCCCGAACCGGTCCCGGTACCGCTCGAACATCCCCTCCACGAACTCGCGCCCCCCGAAGACCGCTCCGTCGCAGAAATACCGCACCCGACACCGCACGTACTCCGTCACCGGCAGTTGCCCCTTCGCCTCCAGCACCTTCAACACCTCCTCCCGCTTCAGCGCACCCCGCAC
>CAZSOV010000411.1:0-5728 GCA_964608505.1 uncultured Verrucomicrobiota bacterium | reverse complement strand
GCGTGGACGCTATGGCGGGGAGCCGGTCGCGGGCCCCAATCGACTTTGTCAATCGTCCTGCGGAATGGAATCCGCACGAAAACCCACTTGCATGCCCACCCCTCCAACCCGCATAACAACCGCGCTGACTGCGCACGTGGCGGAATTGGCAGACGCGCTACTTTGAGGTGGTAGTGGAGTAATCCGTGCAGGTTCAAGTCCTGCCGTGCGCACCATCTCCTGCGGTTTCCTTCTCTTCGAATGACCGCCGAACCGAAGCCATCGGGATAAGCCCCGCGAACCCGGTTCGTGACGGACTCCCCGTCGACGCGGAGTTCCCACGCGTGTCCCCGCTCCGGAAAACGTCCCCTCTCATGAATTCCCGATCGCCCGTCTTCACCCGCGCCTTTCCCGTCCTCGTTCTCGCCCTGATCCTCGCCGCCACGGGCTGCGGCGGCGGGCGCTACGTCATCACCACGACCTCGGGCGCCAAGGTCATCACCGCCACCCGGCCCCGGCTCGTCGACAGCAACTACGTCTTCAAGGACGCCCTCGGCAATACCAACCGCATCAGCACCCTGCGCGTCCGCGTCGTCGAGCCTTATTCGCCGAAGGCGGCGGGAACGAGCCTGAAGGTTCCCGAGCTGCAATAAGCCGCTCCACGTATTTGCCCAGCAGATCCGCCTCCAGGTTGACCCGGTCCCCCACCTTCCGCTCCCGCAGGTTCGTCACCTCCCACGTGTGCGGAATGATCCAGATCCGGATCGTCTCCCCGAGCACCTCCGCCACCGTCAGACTGATGCCATCGACCGCGATCGATCCCTTGTAGAGCAGGTAGCGCATCATCTCCGCCGGCGGTCGCACCTCCAGCACCCAGTCCGCCCCCGAACGCTCCCAGCGCTCGATCACCCCGGTCCCGTCGACGTGCCCCGTCACGAAGTGGCCTCCCAACCGGTCGTTCATGCGCAGCGACCGCTCCAGATTCACCAGCCCACCCTCGCCCAGCGGCTCGAAACTCGTCTTCCGCCACGTCTCCTGCAGCAGGTCGAAGTGCAGCCGAACCCGCCGTGCCCGGCGCTCGAGCTTCACCAGGGTCAAACAGCACCCGTTCACCGCGATGCTGTCCCCCACCTTCGTGCCCCGTCCCACCAGACCGCCCTCCACCACCATCCGGATGGACGTCTCCATGGACGTGATCTTCGTCACCCGACCCGCTTCCTCCACGATCCCGCTAAACATGGGTCAACGGTGCGGATGCCCCCCGCCCGGCGCAATCCGGTTTCCGTGAACCTCACTCCCTCCCCACCCGCGCCGTCAGATACCAGTCCTCCCCCAACCGCCGCCAGCGTACTTCCGTCAGGACCGAGACCTCCGCAGGCCCTCCGGCCCCCACCCCGCCGACACCGCGGACCGCCTCCTTCCCTCCGACGATCAACGAACCGTAGAAGAAGGCGACCCGCTGCACATGGCCCCCGTCGAAAAACGCGCCGTTCACCTCGCCGCCGCCCTCGACCAGCAACTGCGTCACCCCCTCGCCACCCAACTCCCGCAACAACCAGTCCAGATCCACGCCCCCGTTCGACGCCGTCGGCGCCCTCCAAACCCGTACGCGCTTCTCCAACGCCCGCACCCTCCCCGCCGGCGCCCGCTCCGTGACCACCACCGTCGTCAGCGCCGCCTGCGCGTCCGTCACGACCCGCGCCGTCACCGGCGTCCGTCCCCGCCCGTCCAGAATGATCCGGCGCAGGCCCGGCCCCCCTCCCTCCCTGGCCGCCCCCGTTCCCGCCCGGGGTCCGCGCCGGGTCAGACTGGGATCGTCCGCGAGCACGGTGTTCACCCCGACCAGGATCGCGTCGGAACCCTGCCGCAGCCGCATTCCCTCCGCGCGCGCCCGTTCCCCGGTGATCCACTTGGACTCGCCCGTCCGGGTCGCGATCTTCCCGTCCAGGGTCATGGCGGCCTTCACGACCACAAACGGCGTCCGCCGCACGATCCAGTGATGGAACGCTTCGTTCAGCCGGGCGGACTCGCGCTCCAGAACTCCGGTCAACACCTCCACCCCCGCCGCCCGCAGCAGGTCCAGGCCGCGTCCGGCATGCCGGGGGTTCGGGTCGGTCGCCGCCACCACCACCGTGCGCAGTCCGGCCTCCAGGATCGCGTCCGTGCAGGGCGGGGTGCGTCCGTGGGTACAGCACGGTTCCAGCGTCACGTACAGGACGGCGCCCCGCGGATCGTGCCCCTGTCGCCGACAATCCCTCAAAGCCTCCACCTCGGCGTGGGGAAGTCCCGCCCCCCGGTGCCAGCCCTCGCCCAGAATCGCCCCGTCCCGAACCACCAGCGCCCCCACCATCGGATTCGGCGAGGTGCGCCCATACCCGCGCCGGGCCAGCGTCAGGGCTCGGCGCATCGGAGGGAGATGATCCATGGCAGCCACCGGGGACATCGATAACGGATTTCGCCGCCCCGTTGAAGCGGGTTCTTCGTCCGTAGCCATCGGTCAGCAGGGTTCCTCGACGTTGTCGGTGGCTGGGAGGCTACGCGTTCCTGGTTCGTGAGCCCGAGCGAGGCCCCCCTGTGCGCCGGTTCCGCCGGCCGTTGGCGGTCATTCGCCGAAGTCATTTTCAAGATCGAGGGTTCCGGGCGACGTGACCAGGGTCCAGCGTCTCGCGGGGTGGTCGCCTTCTCTCCCCGGAGGGGTGACGGACGGTAGCCGGGGGCGAGCCCGCGCGGCGCGGGCGCGGCCCCCGGGGCCGGTCCGCAAAGCGGGTGCCGCCCCGTAGGTGGCGGGGGAAATGCCATTGCCACCTTTGCCGCGACGCGTCCGGCGTTGACGTCCCAAGCATGGACCACGGTTCCCGCGCCCCTGCCGGGGCGCACGTCGGATGGGCTGGTTGTCTCCGGCGGCCGCGCCCACGCCGCTTGGGCTCGCCGCCGGCTACCTTCCTGTGTCCCTCCGGGACCGTGCGAGGGGTCCCGGAAAGTATGAATCCCCTGATTTACCAGCTCGCAGTTGGGGTGCCGAAGGGAAATGTCGTCTCGTCAGATTCCTAGATTCCGGGACCGACCCCCCGGCTGATCCCGCGGGCGACCACGTCCGGCGCACCAACGACCCGTTCGTCGTCGCCTTCGCCGTCGATAGCCGCAACCAGCTCGCTTCCGCCTCCGCCTCCGGAAACCTCACCGTCGCCGGTTCGACGAGCGGTTCCGCCTCGAACGTCAGCGTCAACGGCGCCGCCGCCACGGTCTACTCCGACGGCACCTTCGCCCGAACCAACGTCGCTCCCACCGGCTCCCTCGTCGCCATCGCCACCGACGCCGCCGGTCGCACCGACACCAACTCCCTCTCGGCCTGGTATCCCGGCAGCACGACCTTCGCCCACGACGCCAACGGCAACCTGATCTCCGACGGGCGCCGCGCCATCTCCTGGGACCCCGAGAACCGACTCGTCGAGGTTCTCGTCACCAACGCCTGGAAATCCGGCCTCCTGTACGACGGCCTGGGCCGGATGCGCGTGCGGACCGAGGCCAATTGGAACGGCTCGGCCTGGGCCACCAACGCCACCACCCGCTACCTCTACGACGGTCTTCTAATCGTCGAGGAACGCGATGGCGCCAACAACCCCCGCCTCGCCTACACTCGAGGCCGCGACCTCTCCGGCTCGCGCTCCGGCGCCGGCGGCATCGGCGGCCTCCTGGCCCTGACCCGCTACGACACGCCCTCCCCGGCCCACGCCTGGTACCACGCCGACGGCAGCGGCAACGTCACCGCCCTGGTCAACGCCGGACAGTTCCTCGTCGCCCGCTACCTCTACGATCCCTACGGCGCTCTCCTCGCCCAGACCGGCGGCTGGTCCGACCTCAACCGCCTCCGCTTCTCCTCCAAGGAACACCTCACGTCCTCCGGCCTCTACGCCTTCGGACGTCGCTTCCTTGCCCCGGAACTCGGGCGCTGGCTCAACCGCGATCCCCCCGGCGAATCCGGCGGCTTGAATCTCTACGGGTTCGTCGGCAACAGTCCCGTGAACTGGCTGGACCCGTGGGGATTGCAAAGCCTTACCGGAGATCCGGGCATGGATCGCAGCCTGGAACCGGAACTTCACGGTGCCCTCAACACCTATGCTCCCTGCCTCGATTATTCCAAAGGCGCCGGCGACCTTCTGAACGTCTTCGGCGACTCGCTGACCGACCCCGACAAGTATGAGGAAGTCCTGGAACAGATCGGCACTCCGATGTTGTTGGCGGTGTCCGCGGCGCTGCACTTCGCGGAAGGGGAATGGGAGGAAGGCTTCAAGGACATCGGCTGGATGGCGGCGGGACTCATCGGCCGAGGCGGCGTCGGCAAGCCGTCGACGGGCCCCATCTCCCACATCACCCCGCCGTCCGGCGCCGCGGGTCCCGGCCTCGCCAAGGCAGCGCAGACGGGCACGAAGTTGGGAACAACGCTGGCGGATGAAATGGGAATTCTTCGAGAAGCAGCGCGCGGCACGGGAAACTACAGCTTGGGTTCGGCCACAAATGCTGACGCGATGCGTTTGGGAAAGGCGTGGGTCGGCGAGGGTTTCATTGTAGCAAGTGACGGAAAGACGCTATTGAGCGCCGATAGACTCAGACAATTCCGACCTCCGGCACCAAAGCTCAGCAGCTTCGCAACAACGGGCGTCCAGGCAAATTTCGAGCGACGGGCGATACCCTCAGGCCCTTATGGAGGAAACGGACACTTGAACATCATTCCATGAAACCAGTCCTCAAACATCTGCATTCCCCTGATGTCGACCTTCAGACTTATCGACCAGATCCTGCGGACAATTTCTCCTTTCTTCTGCAAGCGATGATTGGCCCGGACGGAGACGATGCGACTGAGTCATTCGATATTGTAGTCTGCACGCCCCGTTGGCTCCTGGAGAACTGCCGCGATCCGCAATGGGGATATCACATGCTGATTGTACCCGAATACGATCTGGCGAAGATACGCGAGCGTATCCAAAGCCAGTGTCGTTCACTCGGAGGCGAAGACTGGAACGGAATTGCAGTTCGGCTATCACGGATTGGCCACTGGGAATTTGAGGACTATCGGCAATAGCCGACTTCCGGCAGTGCTCGGGGTCAGACTATAACTCTGGACTGGACCCGTGAGCGATGGCCCGCGGGTCCAGGCGGACGACATCGCGGGCTGGCCCCACTTGCGTTCCCCGCGGGGCTCGTCATCTGCCATCGTTTCGTCGCTCCACCGGTGCCATTCTCGACGCCCACGGCTATCCCGTCATCGACAACGCCGACCGCCGCCGTCGCCAGACCCGCTCCGGCTCCGGCGTCACGACCTCCATCGATTACGTCCACGACGCCCTCGGCCAACTGATCGGCGCCAGCGCCAAGGAACCCGACGGCTCTACCCTCCGGCGCAACGAACAGTTCGGCTTCGCCTACGATCCGGCCGGTAACCACGTCCGGCGCACCAACGACCCGTTCGTCGTCGCCTTCGCCGTCGATAGCTGAAGTGGACCCCAAGCGTTCTGATCCCCGATCTTCCGGGCGATCTCGTCCAACGGCACGTCGTACTCGCGGCGCACCCTGGCGATGTACGCGGCCTTGCTCAGCGCGTCCCACTCCTTCGGACCGTTATTCAGCAACGCCGAACGACGCCCGGAATCAAAAAACCCGAATCCGTGAGGAATTCGGGGTTTTTTCCTGGTCGAAGTGGTGGAGCCGAGGGGATTCGAACCCCTGACCCCCACAATGCCATTGTGGTGCT
>CAZSOV010000410.1:0-5743 GCA_964608505.1 uncultured Verrucomicrobiota bacterium | reverse complement strand
CGCTATACGGTCAAAAGCCGTATCGGGGGTTCGAATCCCCCCCTCTCCGCCAGACGATCAAGGGGTTCACGGGCTAACACCCTCCCTCGCGTTCGTCGGGGCTGCCGGGCCGTCCGTCTTCCGCTTGGACGCGTTCCTTCATGTCGGTGTAGGCGTCGTGAATGAGCTTCTGGAGCGCCATGCCGTCGAACTCCCTTCCCGGTCGCAGCTTGACGTGGCGCATCACCCGGCCCGTGCCGTCCAGCAACCCGTGCGGATCCGGCAGTTCGGAACCCCGGAAGAAACCGACGTTCACGTGGGCGCGGAACACCGCGACGTACGCGAAGGCGGCATCGGCAACGCACGCCGTCGGACATCCGTCATGCAGCACCTCCCGCACCTCGCGCCCCCCACGGCGGATCCTCCCGAACCACGTCCGTCCGAGACGTCCGAGCTCGTCCGAGTGCTTCCTGAACCAGGTCTCGATGGCAGGGTCGCGTCGCTGGGTGAGGGCGAGACGAAATAGGTCGCTCATGACCCGGAGCCCACCCAAGGCGCACGGCGCCCATCCGCGCTCGGAGGGGGAGTCGAGGGGGCGGGCATGGCCGGCATCGCTGGCGTCAGGGCGCGATGTTCAGCAAGGCGATTCTGCCGTCCCGGAGTGTGAACTGGTATCGAAGTTGAACCGGGCTGCCGGGGAAGTTGCCGCTGACCTGCGCGGTGGCCACGATCTGACTGCCACTCGGCACAAGGCCGGTGACGTCGGCACGCAGGGGATGAAACTTGGAAATCGCCCCGTCCATCCACGATTTGATCGCCTCGCCGCGATACTCGTGAGCCTCGTCGGAAACGATGGCGTCCGTCGTGAACAGGAGGCCGAACTGGTCGGTCCTTCCGGTGTTGTGGGCTCGGAAGAAGCCGGCGATCGGATCAGGTAGCTCCATAGGTTTCGGCATGTCGTCACGACCCCGCCGGTGGCACTGCAATAGCGCGTCTCCAGCGCGACATAATCGACGTGATCATACTCGACGTCGGTCTGGATGAGTGTTCGGACAACCTCCGGAAAGGGAATGGAACCGTCGAGAGTCGCACGAGCAGCCTCGGTGATGATTTCGGTGTTCACGGACGTCCATGCGGGGCCGCTGGCGTTGGTCGCGACCGCGGGGGAGGAGTGTATAGGCCGGGCGGCGCATGAAAAGTGCCAATCCACATTCCATCCGTCCGTGTGCTTGCGGCGAATCCACGTCCGAGCAACGGGGGCATCCGAAACGGAAGCCCGGGGCGGCGGTTCTTGTGGAGCGGTTGTTCAGCGCGGCGCGATGCCACGCTCCGGGATGATTTCGTCCGCCCCTCCTGCAGGCGGGGCTTCGGGAGAGACCGCGCGAGCTCATGCCGGGTTCACGACCGGTTGGTCGATCCCGCCGCCCGGGCTGCTCTCACTTCCGGCGACGGTCCGGCTCCGTCACCATTCAGGGCTGAGCCCGGTACACAAAAGCGATCATGGGGCTTACGACCAGGTAATGCACGAAGACGAAGCAGCTCTCGATCAGGATGTATCCGGAGGGAGATGTCATCTGGTGCTTGGCAGCCGTGGCAAGCACCATGAATGACAAGGAAAGTGGAAATGCGATGGCGGCAAACTTCAGTGATCCCTCGATCACGGGGAGGCCCGCGAACATCCTGGAATAGACAAAGGAGTAGACGAACGCCTGGATGATCATGGAGAGGATGCCCAGCGGAATGATCATGTCATCTCGATACACCCCCAGGCTCTTGTAGTGCGCCTGAAAGAGTTTCAGATGCCATAGGTAGCCGAGCGGAAACGTCGGCACAATGTAGGCCAGGCTTGCCAGAATATGCTTGGTCATGGTCTGCGGGAGTGAACGCGAGGGGTTGCGAAATCCGGCGAACACCGCGCCGTACCATCGCCTGGAGAAGACCTCCGATGGGTAGACCAGCGGCGGAGCTGCGCGGGTTACAGGGCGAGGTTCGCGGGCAGAAGGCGATTGAGATCGGCGCAGGGTTGAACCAGGCCGGTCCGCGGCGATGCGGCGGGTGACACGGGCATCCATGCGCGGCGTGGGCGTTGGTCGGGGTCGGGTGACCGCATGGGGGGAAGGTTAGAGTCTGGGCGGTGCATGAGAAGTGCCAATCCATATCCCATCCGTCTTTACCCGTTTTCCGGCCCCCCGCCGGGGTGTGCCTTCTTTTTCAACATCCGATCCGGAGGTGTTGCTGTACTCGACCCCCGGCTTCCTTCCTTCATCCCTCCGTAAAGGTGCACCGGAGGTGCTTCGAGACGGGGTGGAGTCGTAGTCGGGGCGGGCGCGGCCTTCCACGACACGCGCGGGGCGGCGCGAACGCCAGGACTGAAATGACTGGGGCTCGTCCCTCGGTGCTGGTCAGGAGTTGGGCAGGGGGGAAGGGTCAGGCATGAAGTGGCTCGCGGGCTGGCTGGCGGTGCTCTGGATGCCGGGGGTGGGCGCGGCGGCGGACGCCGTTCTGAGGCCGTCGGACGTGGCGTTCATGTACGAGGGGTCGCGGGAGACGTACGAGGCGTACGGAGCGACGGTGCTGGCGTGGGGGGGCACGCCGTCGGCGCGGTCGCTGGAGGCGGCGCGGGGGGTGAAATTCTTCGGGAGCGTGGGGATGGTGACGGAGTTCGGGGCATTCCACCGGAGGTTTCCGGAGCGGTACGAGGAGGCGTTGTGCCGGGACGTGGACGGGAATCCGGTGAAGGTGCCGTGGCTGGTGGATCACCAGTCCAAGGGGGTTCCGTACTGGTGGTGTTGCACGCGGCAACCGGCGTTCCGCGAGTTCCTGCGGGAGCGGGTGGAGCAGACGATCCGGGCGGGGGCGCACGGGTTGCACATCGACGATCACCTGGGCACGGCGGGCGGGCTGTGGCTGGGGATCTGCTTCTGCGACCGGTGCGTGGCGGGGTTTCGGGCGCACCTGGCGGGATTGGCGGACGAGGAGCGGATGCGGCTCGGGGTGACGAACGCGGCGGCGTATGATTTCCGGTCGGAGGCGCGGTCATGGCGGGACGCGGCGACGAACGGGGCGTCACGTCGGGTGACGGGGCATCCGTTGTGGCGGGAGTGGGAGGTGTTTCAATGCCGGTCGGCGGCGGAGGTGATGCGGGAATTGCACGGGCTGGCGAACGAGGTGGCGGGACGTCCGGTGCCGATGGGGGCCAACGCGGGTTTGTTGTGGCCGCGGCATCTGAGCGATTACCGGGAGATCGATCTGTTCACGGCGGAGACGGACCATCATGCGGCGGCGCGCCGGGTGCCGGATCGTCCGGTGTTCGCGTACCGGTTGGCGGAGGCGATGGGGCGTCCGTACGCGGCGACGGCGAGCGGCGGGGACTGGGCGTTCATCAAGGAGCACGGGCTGCCGGGATTGGTGCGGACGTGGATCGCGCTGGGGTACGCGGCGGGCCAGCGGCTGATGGCGCCGCATCGGCAGTGGTGCCACACGCCGGAGAAGGGGACGCACTGGTACGAGGGACCCGCGGAGCGGTTCGCGCCGCTATACCGGTTCGTGCGGACGAACGCGGCGTGGCTCGACGGGCATGCCACGCACGCGGACGTCGCGGTGCTGGTGCCGCACGGGGCGTTTCTCGAGAACAGCGCGCGCTGGTTCGGGATTGCGGACCGACTCGCCGAGGCCAACCTGTCGTATCGGGTGATCGTGGCCGGGGACCGGATCGTGGACCGCGCGCTGGACGCGGCGGATCTGGCGCGGGCGCTGCACCTGCTGGTGCCGGAGACGGAGCGATTGCTGCCGGAGGACCGAAGGCGGGTGGAGGAACGGCGCGGAGCTCCCGGCGTTCATGGCACGCTGGACGAAGTGCTGCGGGCGGTGCGCCCGTCGGTGCGCGTGGTGTCGGGGAGCGGTCGGCTCCGGGTGTTTCCGAGGGTGGGGACGGGGACGGCGGTGGTGCACGTGCTGAACACGGATTATGACGCAGGCCGCGACGACGTGGTGCCCGCGGAAGGGGTGACGTTGGAGGTGGATCCACGGGCGTGGGGTTGGGCGTCGGTGGTGGGGGCGCGGGTGCTCGGGGCGACGTCGGGCGAAGGTGCGGTACCGGTGCCGGCGAGCGGGAACCGGGTGACCCTGCCGCGGTTGGAACTCTGGAGCCTGGTGGAGCTGCGTCCGGGTCCGTGATCACGTACGCGACGCCGGATGATCCGCCGTTCCTGATCGTGCACGGGGACCGGGACCCGCTGGTGCCGCACGGTCAGAGCGTGTTGTTGGAGGCGGCGTTGCGGGTGGCGGGCGTGGAGGTGACGTTGCATACCGTGCGCGGGGCCGGGCACGGGAATGGGTTCGGGGCGGAGGAAGCGCGTCGGGTGGAGGCGTTTTTCCGGGAGCGGCTGCGTCCGTAGGCGGGGGCGTCGCTCCGCGACGCGGGATGAAATGCGGGTTCAACCGGGGCCTGAAGGCCCCGGCAACCCTCGGTCGTCGCTCCGCGAGCATGGGGGCGACGGCCCAGGCTCCGGGCCGGTGCTCCCCCGGGGCCGGGCGTTGACGGCTTGGGCGTGGGGGGTACGGTCTGGCGCATGCTCCGCCGCCGCTGGGAAGTCCTGCTCGCGATTCTGGGTCTGGTATGGCTCGGCGCGGCGGAGCGGGGGCGGGCGGAAGGGGTGCAGTTGGTGCGGCCCGGGGACGTGTGGAGATACCTGGCGGTGGGCGCGTTTCAGGAGCCGCCGCGGGACTGGCAGCGACCGGGTTTTGGGGACGAGGTTTGGGCGGCCGGGGCGGCGGGGTTCAGCGTGGGTTTCGGCACGTACCAGATGGGGGCGACGGCGCTGGGTCCGTGGCTCGGGAATGACAGCCTGCGCGGGTTGCTGATGCGGCGGGAGTTCGTGGTGGAACGTCCCGGAGAGGTGGCCTGGCTCTGGTTGCGGATGGAGTACGAGGATGGGTTGCGGGTGTGGCTGAACGGACAGGAGGTGGTGCGCTCCGGATACGGGCCGGGCGACGAGGTCGGGTGGGGGGCCACGCCGGCGTATCACTCGGCGGGCAACGCGGAGGTGTTCGATCTGACGGCGCACGCGGGGAAGCTGGTGACCGGCACGAACCTGCTCGCGGTGCAGGTGGTGGACGCGTCGGTGGGGTGGCCGACGGTGTACGCCTGGGGCGAGTTGCGGGCGAACTTCCTGCGGGGCCCGTTTCTGGGGCCGGTGTCGAGCAACGCGGTGACGGTGTGCTGGACGACGGGACGGCCCGGGACGGGGAGGGTCGAGTTTCGTGCGGAGGGGGAGGCGGAGGCGCGGGTGACGGTGACGGAGACAGGGCCGCCGGCGACGCAGCACGAGGTGACGGTCGCGGGATTGGCGGCGGGAACGCGGTACCGCTGGCGGGTCCGGACGGAGGCGGAGGGGCGCGGGGCGTGGTCGGAGGAGGGCGTGGTGACGACGTTCCGTCCGTCCGGGGACGCGACGATTCTGGCGCTGGGGGACACGGGGGAGGGTTTGTTGCCGCAGTACGAGATCGCGGAGGCGATGCGGCGGGAGGGGGCGGATGCCGTGCTGCACACGGGGGACATCGTGTATTCGACGATGATTCCGGGGCGGCTGGATCTGCGGTGCCTCGCGATCTACGAGCGGTTGATGCGGGATACGCCGATGTTCTTCAGCGTGGAAACCGGAGTGCTGGGCTTCTGCCCGGCCTCTGCTTCGTCGCGGCGGCGCTCCAGTGTCAGGCGATAGGCATGATCGGTCATCAGGTGATCGGCCAGCCGGTCGCGCAA
>CAZSOV010000409.1:0-5744 GCA_964608505.1 uncultured Verrucomicrobiota bacterium | reverse complement strand
TCTGGGCAAGGAATGGGTGCGGGCGCCGCGGCTGCCCCTGGTGGGTGCCGAGCGCGAACAGGTGCTGAAGATCGTCCGGGCGGGGATCGAGTCGCGGCCCAGGATCCCGAAGTCCGGCGGAGCACGGCGCCGGCGATAGGGTTGGGTTCCCGGCGTCACCCCCCGCGCCTTCCGCGCAGGGCGATCCAACCACCAATCACGAGGACGGCGAGGGCCGCGAGACCGGCCAGGGCGACGACGATCATCGGGAGCCTCGCGTCCCTGGGGGACGCGGGCATGGTGGGAGTGGGCTGCGTCCGAGCTTGGGAGGGAGCAGGGGTGGTGGGCGAGGCCGCTGTGTTCGCCACGGCCGGCACCGCGCGCGCGGCGTCGAGGCGGTCGGAGTCCTGGGGCCGGGGCGTGGAACTGCGACGGGAGAGGATGGAGCTGATCTCGGTCTTCACGAGCGGGTTCTCGGGATCGAAACCCAGCGCCTGCGCGAGGGGGGCGTGCAAGGACTCGGGCCAGCGCACGGGAAGACGGGTTCCCTGGGTCCACGCGAGATCCATGCCGCACTCGCAATCCGCGCCGATGATCGAGAAGAGGCCGACGACGTTGCGGGTGCTCAATTCGGCGGCGCGGATGATCGGCCCCAGCCAGCGGGCGCGTCCGTAGATCACGACGACGCGGGGTTCGGGTTGCGGGTCCGTGGTCTGGCGCAGGGTCCAGAGAAGCACCCGTTCCCGCGCGAGCGAGGAAGGTTCGAGCGCCACGACGAGCGGGTGCTGGGCGATGGCCTTGGGCAGGGACGCCATGTGCTGCCGGATCTGGGCGATGGATTCGGCCAGGATCTTCCGGGCGCGGAGATTGGCGTCGGCGTCGGTTCCCTCGATGAGGAACATCACCCCGAAGGACCGGGTCGTGGCGGCGACCAGCGCCTCACGGGCCGGCGAGGAGGCGAGTTCCGCGAAGCTCTTTCGCGCCGCCTCCGCAAGCGAGGAACCCGCGGACCGGATCGGCACCGGAAGGGCGGGGCCGTCCGGGGAGACCAAAACGGCGAACGGACCCCGGGCCTCCTCCGAAAGGGAGGGCGGTTGGTGGACCCGCGCGGGGTGGGTGGGCGGGGCCGCAGGATCAATCAGTTCGAACCGGATGTTCGTCTCGCGCAAGGCGTCCTCGGCGGCGGACTCGAGTTCGTCTCGCTCCGCTTCGGGGGTGTCGGGCGCCAGGAAGGCGTAGAGGTGGTAGGGTTCGGCCCCGAGATCGACGAAGCCGACGTCGCGGACGTTGTACCGGCAGGCAAGCGCGGTTTCCGGCAGAAGCAGTGCAAGGAAAAGGGCCAGGCGCATGGGAAGGGGGGGAACGCGGGATGAGGGACGGGTTGAGTGGCGATGGCCGGATTCGGGTCGTGGGATGTCCCCGGCGGATTCCCGTCTCCACGCGGCATCCCGGTCTGCAGCCGGGGATCAGGGGTTATGTTCACCGCGTCGACGCGCGCTGCGACGGGGCGGGCGGCATGCCGTAGCACACGGTTTGGCCGCCTTCGAGCGAGGCGACGACTCGTCCGTCGCGGTCCAGGGCAAGGCCCCACGGAACCGTCGTACCGGGGAGGGTTTGGCCCCAGAGCGGCTTGCCGTCCTGGAGATTCACGGCCACGAGTTCGGACGGGCGCGAGACGACGATGGCATTGCGTCCGAGGGCGACGGCGGTGCTGTCCTTGCTCGTGTATTCCCAGAGGGGCGGGAGATCGGCGACGCGCGGCTTTCCCCAGGCAGCGGCGAAGCGTTGGTCGCGTTGGTCGTCCTTGCGTGGGTAGCCGACGAGCGTGGAGTTGTTGACCCACGTGACGTCGCGGTCGCCGGCGGAGCCGAGCCACGTCTTGTTCTGGACCGAGGAGTCATAGACGCGCCATTTGGGATGGGCGTAGTGGGGTTGGTCGCTGACGAAGACGCGATTGCCAACCAGGAAGAGGGAGGCGCCGCGGGGGCTTTCGGAGGCGGGCAGATTGCCCCCGGCCATCCTGTGGACGAGGGCCGGGTCGTTGAGGCACTTGCCATCCGCGAGGCTGTAGGTCCCGGGGGAGACGACGTTGCCTCCGGCGAGCCAAAGGCGGTTGTCGTGGAGAATCATGTGCCCCTGAACGCTGACACCGGCGATGGAGTCCGCGTCGAGATGTCCGGAGGTGTTGTTCTGCCACCGGATCCTGCCCGTCAGGGCGTCCAGGGCATACACGTGCGTGCCATCGAAATTGACGATGCCGGCGGCGACATAGGCGACGCCGTCCTGAACCAGGACGCCGCTGGCGGCGGGCCAGGTGGATTGGATTTGTCCGTAGACCGGGATGCGACGCTCGATGGGCGCGGCCCGGAACCGCCACAACAAACGCCCGGATTCGGCGGCGAAACAGTAGGCCCAGCCGTCGCCCGAGCCCACGTAGGCGCGTCCGTTCCAGAGCGACGGGGGGAAGCGGATGCTGCCGCCCGTGAACGATGTCCAGCGGGGTTCACCCGTGACGGCGTCGAACGCGCGGACGGCGCCGTCGGACCCGCCGATGTAGACACGTCCCTCGCCGATGGTGGGGGAGGTGGGGGTAAATTCGGCACGGGGCGAGGTCTGCCAGAGACGCCGGGCGCGGGTTGGGATGTCGACGCGGGCGGCGGTGGAGGCCTGGTTGTCGGCGCGATAGGAGGGCCACTCGGGCGGAAACGCGGCGGGAACCGGGTGCGCCGGGAGGGAGTCGACCGTTTCCAGGCGCTCCGCGTCGGTGGCCTGGGTTCCGAACGGAAAGGCGCCGGCGGGGCCGAGGGCCGTGATGCCGTAGAGGCTCAGATTGCAGTCGCAGGTGGAGGGCCACCAGTAGAGCAGTCCATGGGCGATGGTCACGCCGTCCTGGCACTGGGCACGCATGGGCGACACCAACTGCGCCTCGGAACGCGAGAGATCCACGCGGGTCGAACCGTCACCGGCGCGGCAGAAGATGGCGTCGAGCGCGCCGGTGGGACGGGAGCAGGCGCGGCGGGCAAGCGTCAGTTCCTGAAGCACGCTCCCCGTGAGGGGATCGAACTTGCGGCTGGGTTCCGTGTCGATCTGGCCGCTGAGCCCCCAGAGGGCGCCGCCCTGGAGGACGAGTTGAAAGTTGTTGTAGGGATGATTCCATAGAAGGCGACCATCTCCGGTCGAGACGGCGACCAGCTTGCTGATGGTGGGGCCGGCGAAGTAGAGGGCGCCGTCGCCGGCGCGAGTGAACGCGGTGGTGCGCCAGTTCGTGCGCCAATCCTGGCGGGGCAGTTCGGGTCCCAGCGCCTCGAACAAGTCCGGGGCGTTCTGCGGGGTCCTGCGCCAGAGTTCCCGACCGGTCTTGGAATCCAGGCAGGCGAGGTAGGCACCGTGCCGGAAGAGAAAGATCCGTCCGGTCTTCACGCAGGTGGCCCGTCCGTCGAAGGGTTCCTTTTCCCGATGTCGCCACCGGATGCTTTTGGTCTCGGGGTCGATGGCGAGGAGCGTGCGTCCGAAGCCCCATGGCTGGTCGACTTGGTTGAAGGCGGGCGAAAGCGGATCCCACGGCCAGCCGTGGCGGTCGCTGCGCATCCGGATGATGGGGTCGGTCTGTTCGGCCTCCCCCACGGTGGCGTAAAGCAGGCCGTCCTCCAGCGCCATCCATTTCCAGAACGAGCCGCCCGTCAGAGCCGCGTCGGGATGGATTTCGTCGCGTAGTTCGCCCGTCGCGGCATCGATGACCTTGCACGACTCATCGTCGCCGTAATACACGACGTCGGCGGTGGCGACGAAGGTGTTGCGATGGACGTTGATCCCGGAGGGGATGGGGCGGCGCCAGAGGAACTCGCCGTTGTACCCGCTGAAGGCCACGAGCGTGTTCAGCCAGGGTTCCTCGCGCTCCTTGAAGGCGATGTGTCCAAAGAGCTTGAAGACGCGTCCCCCCGCCGCGACGGCGGCTTGGGGAAGGGGGGCATACCGGGGATCGGCCAGGAACTGCGTCAGGTACGGCCCTTTCGCCACCTGATCCTTCGAGGCCGGGTTGTTGTCGGGACCGTGGTAGGGGTGGGTCCATTCATCGATGCCGGACGGTACGGGCTTCCCGAGTTCACGTTCGCCGATGAAGGCCTTGCCCCGGGGACGCAGGACACGGAGCAACTCGGCGTCGGGAATCGGTGCGTTACGATCGAGGACGAGGATGGCGTCGGCGAGGTTGTCTCCGAGATGCAGTCTCTGGGCTGACCCGTGATCGATGAACAGGCGGAGCCCGTTGAGCCCCCTCGCCTCGGCGGCACGGCGGGCGGCGTCGGCAGCCTCGCGGGTGTCGAGTTGGGTATAGACCAGCAGTTCGGTTTCTTGGGCCAGTTCGAGGGCGGTGGCGGCGTCGCGCTCGCCCAAGACCACGCAGAGTCCCCGGCTCACGCCGAGGCGCTGGACCCAGGCGCCGCCGGTTCGGGCGGGGAGGGGGATGCCGGTCCCCGGCGCGGACCGCGACTCCAAGCCGGCGCCGCCGACGGCGAGGAGCAAGCCGACCGTGAAGATGTGGAACGAAGGGAGCAAGGGCAGGGGCAGGGGCAGGTTGGAGTTCATGGCCGTTGGCTCAGGGCGTGCCGACGCCGCCCGGAACGAGGCCAGGGCGATGTCGGGGTGGGGACGGGAGGCTGGAAGGGAAGAATGGAATGAATCGACCATGATCCCGGGCATGTGAGGCTCGCAAGGGTGATGTCGGGACCTGATGTCGGACCCTGGACCAGGGCGATTGACAAAGTCCGGCGCGGAACTGGGTTGTCGTTGAGGGGTCGGCGACCGCCGGGTCGCCGGTTTCCCATTGGATCCCGCCGGCTTCGATCGTCCCGCGACTCAGCGTTCGCCGGCCCCAATCTACTTTGTCAATCGCCCCGGAGCCTGTCCCCCGCCGCGCGCGCGGTCGGTGGGACGGACTGGGTTAGGGAGCCCCGGAGAATGGAAACGGCGAAGCTGTCCCCATTATCCAAGCTGCTTCGCTCGCCTCGTGACTCGGTGGTATCTGGTTCGGGGATTCGGGCGGGGTCTGAACTGGGCGCACCCGGCTACGAGTGCCGCGTCAATCACACAAAAGGTCTGTCTAAAATAGTCCATTTTTTAAATCAGTCCTTTTATTGTTACGAGCGTGGTGTAGGATGCGGCCATGAACGTGCGCCTGAGGTTTCCGCCGGAGGCTCCGGTGGGCTGGTACCATTGTATCTCGCGCGTCGTGGATCGCCGCTTCATTTTCCAGTCCGCCGAGAAGGAGCACTTCGTCGCGCTGCTCCGCGAATGCGAGGCGTTCTGCGAGGTCCGTGTCCTGACCTTTTGCCTCATGTCCAACCACTTCCATGTCCTCGTGGAGGTTCCAGCCCCGCCCCCTCCCGAGCGGCGCCCTGGCGCGGAGCAGGTCTGCGCGAAGCTGGATCAGCTTTCCGGACATCAGAATGTGGGGACGGTCCGTCAGCGTTTTGCGGCCTTTCGCGCGGCGCAGGACGCCGCCGGCGAGGCGGCGTATCTCGCGTCGTTTCATGCGCGCATGTGGGATGTGAGCGCGTTCATGAAGTTGCTCAAGCAGCGTTTCTCGGCCTGGTACAACGTCCGCGCCGGTCGCAAGGGCACGCTGTGGGAGGAGCGGTTTAAGAGCGTGCTGGTGGAGGGGGCGGGCCAGGCGCTCGTCACGATGGCGGCGTACATCGACCTGAACCCGGTACGGGCGGGTATCGTGCAGGATCCCAAGGACTACCGTTGGAGCGGATACGGGGAGG
>CAZSOV010000408.1:0-5773 GCA_964608505.1 uncultured Verrucomicrobiota bacterium | reverse complement strand
GCCGCCGCTGTAGGCCGCGTGCCCTCACGCGGCGCACCACGTTCGCCTGCCGCCGCCGGGTCGGGGGACCCGGCCTACAACCACGCTTACCCAGCCGCCGTGCGCCTCGTGCTCGGATGGCTCCTGGTCCTCGGCCTCGAAACCACCCCGGCTCACGCCACCGACTGGCCCACCTACGCCGCCAACGACGCCCGTTCCGCCGTCTCTCCCGACCCGCTTCCGGATCGCATCGCCGCCGCATGGACCTGGACCAGCCCCCACCCGCCCCAACCCGCGTGGCAGGGCGAGGCCAAATGGGACGGCTGGAACAAGGTCTACAACCTGCGCCCCCGCCAGATTTTCGATCGCGCCTTCCATCCCGTCGTGGCCCAGGGCCGCGTCTACTTCGGCTCCTCCGCCGACGACAAACTCTACTGCCTCGACGCCGCCACGGGCCGCGAACTCTGGACCCACTACACCGACGGCCCCATCCGCCTCGCCCCCACGCTTCATCAAGGCCGTGCCTATGTCGGCTCCGACGACGGCTTCGTCTATTGCCTCGACGCCGCCACCGGCACCCCGCTCTGGCAGACCCGCGTCGGCCCCGCCGATCGCCGCATTCCCGGCAATGGCCGCGTCATCTCCGTCTTCCCCGTCCGCACCTCGCTCATCGTCCGCGACGGGCTCGTCTACACTACCGCGGGCATGTTCCCCGCCGAAGGGATCCACCTCGTCGCCCTCGACGCCGCCACCGGCCAGGAACGCTGGCGCCAGATCCAGAACGATCTCCCCGCCCAGGGTTATCTCCTCGCCTCCCCCACCCGGCTCTACATCCCCGCCGGTCGGGACAACCCGGTGGTCTGCGACCTCGCCACCGGCAAACGGATCCGGGTCGTCGACGGCGCCGGCGGCACCTATGCCCTGCTCGCCGACAACGACCTGGTCTTTGGCCCCGGCAAAACCGGCCAACTCGGCCTCGTCGAGGAGGGTTCCTCCGACCAACTCGCCACCTTTCAGGGCCTCCACATGATCGTCACCCCGGACCGTTCGTACCTTCACGGGGACACCGACCTCAGCGCCCTCGACCGCGCCAGGTACCTCGGCCTCGCCCGCCAGCGGAAGCTCCTGGCCGGCGAGCAATCCGCCCTCACCAAGCAGCTCCGCAAACTCGGCGACAAGGCCGCTGCCGCCGCCCGCCAGCCGATCATGCAGAAGCTCGCCGAGCTCGGCCCCAAAATCGACGACCTCACCACCGCCATGCAGAACTGCCTGCTCTGGAAAGTGGATTGCACCTGGAACCATGCCCTCGTCCTGGCCGGTTCCACCCTCGTCGCCGGCGGCTCCGGCGCGGTCGTCGGCTTCCACGCCGACCAGGGCCGCCAGCTCTGGTCCCACCCCGTGCGCGGCAACGCCTACGGCCTCGCCGCCGCCAACGGTTCCCTCTTCGTCGCCACCGACTCCGGCACCCTCACCTGCCTCCGCTAACGCCCCCCTTCCATGCCCCCCCTCTCCCGCTCCCTCTCCCCGGCCCCCGCGCTCCTCGCGCTCCTGGGCCTGCTGTCCTCCTGGGCCCTCCTGGCCGCCGCGCCCGACCCGGGACTCGTCGCCCACTGGCGCTTCTCCACCGATCGCCAGCAGGGCGCCAACATCAAGGCCCTGCACGGCGGCCCGGACGTCCGCCCCTCCGGACCCTGGCGCCTGCTCAACGAACCCGCCCCCCCGCACCTCGAACTCCCCGGACGCGACGAACGCCTCGTCCTCGCCGACGACTTTTCCAAGACGCCCCTCCCCACCCAGGACATCTCCGTCGAAGCCTGGGTCCGCATCGATCGCCCCCAGCCCTGGGGCGGATTGCTCGGCACGCTCCAAGACAACGGTGAATTCGAACGCGGCTGGCTCCTCGGCTTCGTGAATTCCAATTTCTCCTTCGCCCTCGCCGCGGGTCCCGATCCCCGCCTCACCTACCTCCAAAGCCCCACCCCCTTCCTCACCAACCATTGGTATCACGTCGTCGGCACCTACGACGGCGCCGAGCTCCGCATCTACGTCAACGGGCGTCCCGAGAATCGCGCGACCCACCTCTCCGGTCCCATCGCCTACCCCCCAGCCGCCCCCTACGTCGTCGGCGGTTACCTCGACGCCGACGAGTTCTATTCCACGGCCGGTGCCCTCCACGAAATCCGCCTCTACCGCCGCGCCCTCGCCGCCGACGAGATCGCCCGTCGCTACGCCGAGCGCCAATCGGAGTTCCCCGCCCCCGCCCCGCCTCCGCTTCCCCTCCGCCTGGCCTACGGACCCTTTGCCGAATGGATCGACCGCACCTCCGCCCACGTGGCCTGGGAAACCGACGCCCCCATCCCGACCGTCGTCGAACTCGCCGGCCCCCGCGGTGACCTCCGGCGCTTCGAATCCAACGTCGCCACCAACCGGCACCGGGTCGTCTTCGACGCGCTCCAACCGGACGTGGAGTACTTCTATCGCATTCATGCCCCGGCGCGCGAAGGGCGCGAGGTCCTGAGCCCCCGTTACCTCTTCGACACCTCGTTCTACTACCGGCCCGCCACCCTCCCGGACCGGGCCCGTACCCTCGCCGAACAGGATCCCAAGGACGGCCCGCGCGCCGACCAGATCCTGCGGGACTCCGGCGTCAGCCGCGGCTGGTGCCTCGTGGCCGGCGCCCACGACGGTCGGCTCGCCCTCGAACTCGTCCGCCGCTCCGACCTCGAGGTCGTCGTCATCGACCCCGATCCGGCCCGCATCGCCGCCGTCCGCAAGCTGCTCGACGAGGCCGGCGTGTATGGCGTCCGGGCCAGCGCCCAGCGCGTCGCCGGGCCCCAACTCCCGTTCGGCGATCATCTCGCCAACCTCGTCGTGTCCGAATCGGCCCTCCACGCCTCGCGCCCCCCCGCCTACCCGGCCGCCGAGCTCCGCCGGGTCACCCGCCCCAACGGCGGCGTGCTCCTCCTCCAGGCCGCGCCCGCCCCGCACCCCGACCCGGGCGCCCTGCGGCAGGCGTGGACGGATTGGCTCGCGCCCGCGGAACTGGCGCTCCAACCGCCCGCGTCCGGGCCCGGCATTCAGATCGTCTATCGCCTGCCACCCCTGCCCGGCACGGGCGATTGGTCCCACCAGTACGGGAATCCCGACAACTCCGCCACCAGCCTCGATGAACGCGTGAAGGGCGATCTCCAGGTCGCCTGGTGGGGCGATCCCGGACCCCGGCCCATGCCGGACCGCGGGCCCCGCAATCCCTCGCCCGTCAGCGTCGGCGGACGTCTCTTCATCCAGGGCGACCGCGTCCTGTTCGGACTCGACGCCTACAACGGCACCATCCTGTGGACCCTCTCCGCCCCGGAGATCCGCCGCGCCAACCTCCCCCGCGATTGCTCCAACATGGCCGGCCTCGGCGACACCCTCTACCTCGCCCATGGCCGCTTCTGCCTCGCCCTCGACGGCGCCACCGGCCAGCGCCTCCAGCGATTCCCCGTCCCCGCCGCGCCCTCCCCGGATCATACCGCGGACGCCGCCCCCGCCCCCGCTCCGTCCGATTGGGGCTACCTCGCGGTCCTCGATTCCCTGCTCGTCGGCAGCCGCGTCAAACGCGACGCCCGCTACCTCGGCGACGACGGCGAATGGTACGAGGACTTTCACCCCGACCAGATCGCCCGCGTGACCAGCGAATCCCTGTTCGGCCTGGATCGCGCCACCGGCGACCACGCCTGGACCTACCGCGGCGGGGCCATCCTCAATTCCACCATCACCATCGGCGACGGCATGATCTTCTTCATCGAAAGCCGGAACCCCGCCGCCATCTCCGCCCCCGGGGCACGACTCTCCCCTGAAATCCTGACCCGCCAACACCTCGTCGCCCTCGACCTCCGCTCGGGCCGGGAGCTCTGGAGCAAGCCCCAGGACTTCTCGAAGTGCGAGTTCATGACCTATCTCGTCTACAGCCGGAACACCCTCGTCGTCACCGGCACCGACCGCGACAAGGTCTACCACACCTCCGCCTTCCACGCGCCCTCGCCCAAAAACCCTCCCGGCGACGTCGACACCCTCGCCACCGGCGGCCAGATGATCTGGTCCGAGTCCCACAAGGAGGACAAGGGCCACCACAGCGGCCATCTCCAGCACCCGGTCGTCATCGACGGCGTGTTCTATTCCGACCAGCGCTCCTTCGACCTCGCCACCGGCAAGACCCTGCGCACCGATCTCCCGGAGCGCCGCGGTTGCGGCACCATGTCCGCGGCGAAGAACGCCATCTTCTTCCGCCACCATTTCCAGTCCATGTGGGACCTCGAGTCGAACAAGCGCACCCAGTTCCAGGGCATTCGCAGCGGCTGCTGGCTCTCCCTCATCCCGGCCTCCGGGCTCCTGCTCGCCCCCGAAACCAGCGCCGGCTGCTCCTGCACCCACGCCATCCAAACCTCCGTCGCCTATCTCCCCAGATCCACCCGGTAACCCCCTCCTCGGTTCCCCGCTCACGCACGCCGCATTCCCGCCACGATTCCCCACCCAACCCTACGTTCCATGCCTTCCTTCACCGTCAATCAACGTACCTACTCCCCGCCCGCCCGTCCCATCGCCGTCCTCTGCCTCGACGGTTCCGCCGACGAATATCTCGACGCGGCCCTCGCCCGCGGACGCATGCCGAACGTCGCGCGCCTCGCCGTCTCCGGCTACCGCGGCTTCGCCCGCGGCGCCATGCCCTCCTTCACCAACGTCAACAACTCCTCCATCGTCACCGGCGTGCCCCCCGCCGTGCACGGCATCGGCGGCAATTTCTTCTATGACACCGCCGCGGGTCGCGAGGTCATGATGAACTCCGCCGACTTCCTCCGCGTCGACACCCTCTTCCCCGCCGCCCAGCGCGCCGGTCGCAAGGTCGGGGTCGTCACCGCCAAGGAGAAACTCCGCGACATCTTCGCCCGCGCCCTCATCCCCGCCGGCGGCATCGCGTTCTCCTCCGAAAAGGCCGTCCATGCCCGCCGCGAGACGCATGGCATCGACGACGTCGAATCCCTCTCCGGCCCCACCCCCGCCATCTACAGCGGCGAGGCCAGCGTCTACGTGCTCCGTGCCGGCGCCGACCTGCTCGAAAGCGGCCGGGCGGACTTCCTTTACCTCAGCACCACCGACTTCATGCAGCACAAGTACGTGCCCGAAGCCCCGGAAGCGCTGGACTTCTACGCCGCCCTCGACGCGCAGATCGGGCGCCTTCTCCAGCTCGGCGCCGTCGTCGGCATCACCGCCGACCATGGCATGAACGCCAAACGCAAGCCCGACGGCTCCCCCAACGTCATCTACCTCGAATCCGAGCTGAACCAGCGCTTCGGTCCCGGCTTCCGCGTCATCCTCCCCATCACCGACCCCTACGTCGTCCACCACGGCGCCCTCGGCTCGTTCGCTCAGGTCCACCTCCCCGCCCCCGGCGAAGGTCGACCGGAACTCAACCACGTCATCGACTGGGTTCGCTCCCTCCCTGGCGTCACCGAGGCCCTCGACCGCGACACCGCCGCCCGCCTCATGCAGCTCCCGCCCGACCGCATGGGCGACTTCGTCGTCTGCTCCGGTCGCGATGTCGTCCTCGGCCGCACTCCCGCCTATCACGACCTCAAGGTCATCGAAGGCGGCCTGCGCTCCCACGGCGGCCGATACGAGGAGATGGTCCCGTTTGTCTTCAGCCACCCGCTGAAGCCCTCGCACATCGCCCTCGCCACCGGCGACCCCCGCAACTTCGACATCTTCGACTTCACCCTCAACGGCACCACCTGCTGAGGCAGCCTCGCGAACT
>CAZSOV010000407.1:0-5833 GCA_964608505.1 uncultured Verrucomicrobiota bacterium | reverse complement strand
CGTACTGGATCGGGAGGCACATGTCGGGCGTCGACAGCTGCGCCAGGAGCGAGCCGTCCACGAACTCGACCATGGAATGCACGATGCTCTGGGGGTGGACGACGACCTGCACGCGGTCCATGCCGATGCCGAACAGCCAGCGGGCCTCGATCATTTCGAGGCCCTTGTTGAACAACGTCGCCGAATCGATGGTGATCTTGCGGCCCATGACCCACGACGGGTGCTTGAGCGCCTGCTCCACCGTGATGCCCTCGAACTCCTGCTTCGGCGTCCGGCGGAACGGACCGCCGGAGGCCGTCAGCCAGAGGCTGCGCACCGACTCCGGCGGGCGACCGTCCAGACATTGGAAAATCGCGGAATGCTCGCTGTCCACGGCGAGGACCCGGACGCCGTGGCGGGCGGCGCGGGTCATGACCATCTCGCCGGCCATGACGAGGATTTCCTTGGAGGCGACCGCGATGTCCTTGCCGGCGGCGATGGCCGCCAGGGCCGGCTGGAGACCCGCGGTGCCCACGATGGCCACCAGCACGATGTCGGCTTCGGCGAGGGTCGCGAGTTCGACGAGGCCTTCGGCCCCGACGAGGACACGGATGCCCAGGGGGTGGAGGGCGGCGCGCACCTCCTCCGCCCGGGCGGGGTCGTGGATGCATACCGCGAGGGGCCGGTGGCGGCGGGCCTGCTCGACGAGGAGCGCCGCATTGGTGCCGGCGGCGAGGCCGACGATCCGGATGCGGTCGGGGAGGTCCTCGGCGACCTTGATGGTGCTGGTGCCGATGGACCCGGTGCAGCCCAGGAGGACGACGCGTTTCATGGGGCGCGGCGGACCTCGGGTCAGCGACCGAGTTCCTTGTTCTCCATGAAGGCGTAGCAAAGCATGTGGAGGATGCCCATCTGCGCGTCCTCGACGCGTCCGTAATGGGTGTCCTCGACGACGACGGGGTGCCGGGCGATCTCGGCCATGCGCCCGCGTTTGGCGCCGACGAGCGAGACCGTGACCAGGCCCTTCTCGTTGGCCCAGGCCAGGGCCTTGACGAGGTTCGGGGAGTTGCCGCTCACGCTGACCCCGATGAGCACGTCGCCGGCGCGCCCATAGTTCTCGAGTTGCCGGACGAAGAGATCCTCGTACGCGTAGTCGTTCCCGATGGCGGTCATCCACGCGACGTTGTCGTTGAGCGCCAGGCAGCGGAACCGGCGTCCGATGGCGTCCGAGGCGCCCTTGCCGAGGTCGGTGATGAAATGGGAGGCGTTCGCGGCGGAACCGCCGTTGCCCATGATGAAGACCTGACGATCCTCGCGGAGCGCCGCCCGCAACGCGCCGAGTACCTGTTCCACCGCGGCGACCGGAATGGTGTCGAGGGTGGCCTTCTGTCGTTGGATGTATTGGGAGAACCAGTCCTGCATCATCATGCGGCGGGAAGCCTACCGCACGGGATCGCGCGGGCGAAGCCCGCAGTTTTCGCCCGCCCGCCCTCGCCGGGACTGGCGCTGGACGACCCGTCCCGCGCTGGGCAGGCTGAACCCGTGAGCATCAAGGCTCGTCTTGCCGTCTGGATCCTTGCGGCCTGCCTGGCAACGGGGGTAGGTCTGGGTGCGGCGGCGGAAGGAGGAGACCCCCTCATGGCCGAGGCACGCCGATGCGAACTGGCCGGGGATTTCGCCGGAGCCACGGCGCGGTGGGAACGCATTGCCGGGACCCCGGCCACGGCGCCGGAATCCCGCGCGGCGGCGGAGTTCGACATCGAGCGTCTGCGGCGAATCCGGCGCGATTTCCGGCGGACCCGCGAGGAGGTGTGGCGGGCCGTCGCCGAGGGAGTGCGGGATGCCACGCCGGAGGAGTTCGCGCGCTGGGTGGGGGAGGGGCGATTCGACCGGCGGATCATCGACGGGGAGGAACGATTCTTCGTCTCGAGCCTCAGCAATCTCTTCTTTCGCCACCCCGAGCTGGAGACGAGGCGGGTGCGGTCGACGCGGTCCCGGGCGACCCAGGAGGCGCATTGGGAGACGGTCCGGGCCATCCTTGCGGCGGCCCGGGGCGGGCACGGACCGTGGGTGGAGCAGAAACGGTTCCGGGTGCGGATGACGGTGACCATGGCGGCGGGCACGGGAACGCCGGGCGAACCGGCACGCTGCTGGCTGCCGGTGCCGCGACGCTATCCGCATCAGACGGGAATCGAGATCCTGGGCAGCACGCCGCGTGGGGCGCGCCTCGCCCCGGAAACGAGCCCCATCCGGTCGGCGTACCTGGAGCAACCCTTGGCGGCCGATGGCGGGGCCCGGTTCGAGATCGAGTACGCGTTCGTCGCGCGGGGAATTCGGCACGACCTGGATCCGGACCGGTCCGCGCCGGCCTCGCGCTCGGAGGAGGTCGCGCCGTTCCTCCGGGAGGCACCGCACGTGCGGTTCACGCCGGCCATGCGGCGGTTGGCGGCGGAGGCGGGCGCGGGCGAGACCAACGCGGTCCGGTTGGCGCGGCGGTTCTACGAGCACGTCTCACGCGTCACCCGCTACAGTTACGCGCCCGAGTACTCGACCATTCCCGACCTGGCCGAGGCCTGCCGGGCCGAGGGTCGGGGCGACTGCGGCCAGGCGGCCTTCCTGTTCATGACCTTGTGCCGGCTGAGCGGAATTCCGGCGCGGTGGCAGTCGGGCTGGTCGATCTTTCCGGGCGACGAGACCATTCACGATTGGTGCGAGATCCATCTCGAGCCGTGGGGATGGGTGCCCGTCGATCCGTACATGGGGATGTACGCGACCCAATACGCCACGGCGCTCGAGGGACCGCAGCGGGCGGAGTTGCGGGACTTCTATTTCGGGGGACTGGACCCGTTCCGCATCGCGGTCAACGCCGACCACCAGCAGGAGCTCCGTCCGGAGAAGGGCAGTTGGCGTTCGGACCCGGTGGATTTCCAGCGCGGCGAACTCGAGGTCGGCGGGCGGAACGTCTACTTCGACCGGTTCGACTACGAGTTGAAGTGGGAGGAGATCGTTGCCGGATCGACGCCGTAAATCCGCTGGCGTTCCCGTTTCGGGCGGGGGAAAGGTCCCGCGTGAACAGCGAGCCCGTCGTCGAATTGCCCGCCAACCCGATGTCCCTGGCCGCCCGAATGCTCCACGTGTTCTCCGTTCCGGGCGAGGTCTTCGCGGGGCTGGCCCGAAGCCGGTTCTCGGTTTCCAACTGGCTCGTACCGGCCCTGCTCTCGGCCCTGATCGGCGTGGTGTGCCAGTGGGTCATCTTCGCCCAACCCACCATCTTCCAGCAGATCCGGGACATGCAGGATCGCGCGATCCAGCAGCAGGTGGACCAGGGCAAGCTGTCGGCGGAACAGGCCAGGGCCGCGCAACAGGCGATGAGCGGCGACACCGTGCAGACGCTCATGCGGGTGTTCGGGGGCGTGGCTGCAGCCGGTTATGCCGTGGTGAGTCCCTTGTGGTGGGCCCTCCTCGTGTGGGCGGCAGGCCGCGTGGTCTTCCGGGCTCCCGTCACCTACCTCCGGGTCCTGGAAGTCACCGGGTTGGCCTCGCTGATTTCGAGCCTCGGGGGCGTGGTCAGCACGTTCCTCGCCGTCGGCACGGGTTCCATGCTCGTCGGTCCCCACCTGGGGGTCCTGCTCCGGGACCTCGACTTCCTGAACCGCGCCCACGTGGCGCTCTGCACCATCAACCTCTTCGGGCTCTGGCATCTCGCCGTCCTCACCGTCGGGCTCGCGGGATGGACCGGACGGAAGTTCCCGGCGGTGCTCGTCGTCATGGTGGGGATCTGGATCGGCTTCAAGGGATTGGCCGTGGTGCTTGGTTTGGGCCAGTGGGTTCTTTAGCCTGCCACCACCTGCGGTTCCCCGTTCCGGCCGGCCGGTTTGATTTGAAACAGAACCCGGGTCGCGGGTGTCGAAGGAGCACATCATGGCCAGTTCCCAGCGCGGAAGCGCTCGCAAGATCCTCATTCCCGTCCTCCTCCTGCTGGTGCTCGCGGGCCTCGGGATGTGGGCCTTCTTCCGGAAGAAGGAGTCCGTCATCGTCGTCCAGACCGAACCCGTCACCCGCCGCAACCTGACGGAACTCGTCGTCGCGACCGGAAAAATCCAGGCCGTCACCCGCGTGGTGATCAATCCGGAGGTCAGCGGCGAGATCGTCGAACTCCCGGTGCGCGAGGGGCAGCCGGTCAAAAAGGGCGATGTGCTCGTCAAGATCCGCTCTGATCCCTACGTCGCCAACCGGAACTCCGCCGACGCCACGCTGCGCTCGGCCCTGGCGAACGTGGAACTCGCCCGCGCGGAGCTCGAAAAGGCCAGGATCGAGTTCGGACGCTTCGAGCGGCTGCTCGCGGACCGGCTGATTTCCGAGTCCGAGTTCCTTTCCGCCAAGACCTCCCTCGACGTCGCGGTCGCGCGCTTCGACACCGCGCGCCACCAGGCCGATCAATCCAAGGCCGCCCTGGCCCGCGTGGACGAGGACCTCACCAAAACCACGATCATCGCCCCCATCGACGGCATCGTCATCAACCTCAAGTCCGAGCGTGGCGAACGCGTCGTCGGCACCGCCATGATGGCCGGCACCGAAATCATGACGGTGGCGGACCTGAACGAAATGGAGGCCCGCGTCGAGGTCGGGGAGATCGATGTGGTCCTGGTGAAGCTCGGCCAGAAGGCCCGGCTCGAGGTCGATTCATTCCGGGACCGCCGGTTCGGCGGGGTGGTCACGGAGATCGCGAACGCCGCGCGCACCCTGGGGCTCAATACGCAGGGGGAGGCCACCAAGTTCGAGGTGCGCATCCGGGTCACCGAGAAGGAGGCCTTCCGGCCCGGCATGTCCGTCACGGCCGACATCGAGACCCGCTACCGCACCAACGTCCTGTCCGTCCCGCTCCAGAGCGTCACCACCCGCCTGCCCAAGGAGGCCAGGGACGAACTCGAACGCCGGAAGAAATACGAGGAGGCCAACCGCAAGGACGGCGTGGAGGAACAACCCGCGGCGGATTCCCGGCGCAAGCCCGGCTCCGCCCTCAAACCCGTCGAGGTCGTCTTCGGCGCAAAGGACGGCAAGGTCGTCGCCCTCCCGGTCCAGCGCGGCATCAGCGACGACACCCACGTCGAGATCACCCAGGGTCTCGAGGAGGGCCAGGAGATCGTCACGGGCGGATACAAGGCCATCAACCGGGAACTCGAGGACGGCAAGCCGGTGAAGGTGGACAACTCGATCAAGCCGCTCCAACGGCGGGACGAGGAGAAGAAAGCGTGAGCCTCATCCAGATCACGGGCCTGGCGCGTCGCTACGTGATGGGCAGCGAGACCATCCATGCCCTGCGCGACGTCTCCCTGGCCATCGACCGCGGCGAATACATCGCCATCATGGGCCCCTCCGGCTCCGGCAAGTCCACCCTCATGAACCTCCTGGGCTGCCTCGACACCCCCACCGCCGGAGTCTACGAGCTCAACGGCGTCAACGTCGCCGACATGGACGACAACCAGCTCGCCGAGATCCGGAACCGCGAGATCGGATTCGTCTTCCAGAGCTTCAACCTGCTCGCCCGCTCCAACGCCCTGCACAACGTGGAGCTCCCCCTCATCTACTCCGGCATGCCCCCCCACGAGCGCCGCCAGCGCGCCGAGGAAAGCCTGCGCCAGGTCAATCTCGCGGACCGCATGTTCCATCGCCCCAACGAGCTCTCCGGCGGACAACGCCAGCGCGTCGCCATCGCCCGGGCCCTCGTCAATCACCCCTCCATCCTCCTCGCCGACGAACCCACCGGAAACCTCGATTCCCGCACCGGCGTCGAAATCCTCGGCCTCTTCGACAGCCTCTCCCGCCGGGGCAACACGATCATCGTCGTCACCCA
>CAZSOV010000406.1:0-5854 GCA_964608505.1 uncultured Verrucomicrobiota bacterium | reverse complement strand
TGAAGCGCCGACCCACACCCCGGCCCACACAGTTATTGTTGGCGTAAGTTTGATGGGGTGGCGCGAGCAAACGACCGGTCGGCATGGCCGCAACCTGCCAACGTCGATGGCAGATTCAATCTAAAAGTCCCGGCGACTATCACGAAATTGCCATAAAGGACCCGGAAAGTGGACAATTGGACTGCGGGCAGCCCGTGGGTGAAGGGGGAGCGGGCGGGGAAGACGGCGGACGTCAACGCGTGCCGTCAACGGGCTCGCGTGCGGGCCGCGGAGCGGGCAGGCTCCCGGCGTGGGCATCGTCGAGCAAACACGGGAGGCGGGCGTGGTCGGCGCCGGCGGCGGGGGGTTCCCGGCCCACGTGAAGCTGGCGGCCCGCGCGGAGGTGGTGATCGCCAACGGCGCCGAGTGCGAACCGCTGTTGCACAAGGACGGCGCGGTGCTCGAGCACTTCCCGGAACGCGTCGTCGCCGGGGTGCGGATTGCGATGGAAGCCGTGGGCGCCCGCCGCGGAGTGGTGGCGATCAAGGCGAAGAACCAACACGCCGTGGAATGCGCCGAGACGGCCTGCCGCGGCACCGGAGTCGAGGTGGTGCGACTCGGCGACTATTACCCGGCCGGCGACGAGTACGATCTTGTGTACGAGGTGACCGGGCGCCGGATTCCCCCGGCCGGGATTCCGCTCAACGTCGGGTGCGTCGTCCAGAACGTCGAAACCCTCCGCCAGATCGCGGATGCCCGGGAAGGCCGTCCGGTGATCGAGAAGACCCTGACGGTGACCGGGGCGGTGGCGAGGCCGGCGACCCTGACGGTGCCCATCGGGATCTCGTATCGCGAATGCCTGGAGCTTGCCGGCGGCGCCACGACCCCCGATCCGGTGCTGTGCCTGGGTGGCCTGATGATGGGCGAACTCGCGTCGGACCTCGCCACGCCCGTCACCAAAACCAGCACCGGCGTCGTGGTGCTGCCGTCCGATCATCCGTTCGTCCAGCGGAAGCGAACGCCGCCCGCGGCCCAGGCGAGGATCGGGCGTTCGGCCTGCGACCAATGCCGATACTGCACGGAGTATTGTCCGCGTTACCTGCTGGGCTATCCCGTGGAACCGCACCAGGTCATGCGCGGCCTCGGCTTCACGGCCCTCGGCACCGCCCGCTGGAACGAATGGGCGGCACTCTGTTGTTCCTGCGGCCTGTGCACGCTCTTCGCTTGTCCCGAGGGCCTGTTCCCGAAGGAGGCCTGCGACGATGCCAAGGCGGGGCTGCGCCAGTCCGGATTCCGCTGGACCGATCCCACGCCGCCCCGGGCGCATCCGCTCCGCGAGGGGCGCCGGGTGCCCATGCGCACCCTGCTGCGCCGCCTGCATGTCGAGGCCTACAACGTTCCGGCCCCCTGGGTCTCCGGTCCGGTGCCGGTCCCGGCGTCGGTCGAGCTGCGACTGAAGCAGCACGCGGGAGTCCCCGCCCGCCCCCTGGTGCGTCCCGGTGATCGGGTCGAGCGGGGTCAGTGCGTGGCCGAGATCCCGGAAGGCGCCCTCGGCGCCCGCCTCCATGCCTCGATCGGGGGTCGGGTGAGCGCCGTGAACGATCGCTGCCTGGTCGTCGAGCGAACGGATCGAGCATGAATCCCGCCTCCCCAACCCCCGGAATCCTCCGACAATCGGTCGGACTGATCGAACTCACCAGCATCGCCGCGGGCTACGCCGTCGCGGACGCGATGCTGAAGGCGGGCGACGTGCGCCTGTTGCTTTCCCGGTCCATCTGTTCCGGGAAATACATGGTCCTGGTCGGGGGCGAACCCGCCGCCGTCGCGAGCGCGACCCGGGCCGGGGCGGTGGCGGCGCACGGCTGTCTCATCGACGAACTGGTGGTGAACAACCTCTCGCCCGAGGTGCTCGTGGCCATCGGCCGATCCGGGGCGGCCGAACCGCGCGGCGCGCTGGGGGTCTTCGAGTCCTTCAACGTCGCGACCCTGATCGAGGCCGCGGATGCCGCGGTGAAGGCGTCGGACGTGACGTTGCTCGAGGTGCGGCTGGCGATGGCGATGGGGGGCAAGGCCTTTGCCAGCGTCACCGGCGACGTCGCCTCCGTCCAGGCGGCGGTGGACGCCGGGCGTCGCGTGCTCGCGGAGGCCGGCGTGCTCGTGAACGCGGTGGTGATCGCGCGGCCGCACCCCGACATCTACCGCGAGATCGTGTAGGGGGGCGGCGGGATGAACGGGGGAAACGGGGGGAGGGGAACGGGGGGAGGGGAACGGGGGCCCTCACCGCGGGCGCGGGACGGGATTGGTCCAGTTCTTGTGCCACTGGAGTTCCCAGAGCTTCTCCAGTTGCGACAGGGCGGCGTGGCCGTCGGCGAACACCAGGTTGATGGCCCCGGTGAGTCGGGCCCCGGCGGGGACCTGGCGCAGGTTGGCCTGCGGCCCGGCGCCATGCCGGGAGACGGTAATGCGCGACATGCCTGCGCTGCTGCCGGAATCGCCCTCCAGCAGGTTCCGGGCGGGGGCATCCTTTTCCTGCGGCCAGGCGTCGATCCACATGGAGTCCATGAACACCGGGGTCAGGGACGGCTGGGTGATGTCGGCCTCGGCCCGGAACGCGTGGCGAACGGGCGGGAACAGTCCCTGGGCATCGGGCCAGTCCCCGGCGTACATCCAGCCGTTGAGGGCGTAGCTCCCGGCCCATTTGGGGATGCGGGTGCCCGGCTTCATCTCGCTGCCCCAGACCCAGGCCGTCGTGGCGGAACCGGTGGGTTTCTTGGGGGAATAGGGTGCGACGGGACAGAACTTGATGAGGTCGACCTTGGCGTAGTGGTCGATGAGTCCCGCCTGCCAGAGATCGGCATTGATCCGGTACGGCAGGACCTTGTCGGTCTCGTTGACGTACATGAAGTTGGCGAGGCCGAGTTGCTTCAGGTTGTTGAGGCATTTGAGACCGTTGGCCTTGGCCTTGGCCCGTCCCAACGCCGGGAGCAACATGCTGGCCAGGATCGCGATGATCGCGATCACGACCAGGAGCTCGATCAGCGTGAAGGCGGGGACACGCCGGAGCACGGCGGTGCGGGAGACGGTCTGCATGGCCGTGTTGTGCCCGAACCGCGGACCGCCGGCCACTGGTTGTTGCAGGGACCACCGGGAGGCGATACCTCCCGCGAGGCCTTCTCAGCGGACCTTTGCCTCCACCCCGGCAGCGCCCTCCGCGTGGTAGGCGTCCCACAGCGCGGCGGCGGCCTCGGGCGCGGGCGCGGGGCCCGAATGGATCCAGAGCCGGTACCGAAGCGTGAGCGGCGTGCGGGTGGACAGGGGATACCGGGTGCCCGCGCTCGGGAACGTCGGCTGGCACCACGCGAGGTCAGGGTACTGGATCCAGTCGCCCGGATACTCGGGATTCGCGCGATGTTGGAACACGGAGAGCCCGGACGGCTGCGGTTCGCGGAAGACGCCGGAGAGGTCGGACCACGCGCGGCGGGGGACGGAGCCCGCCGGATCGGTGTGGGCGAGGATCGTTTGCCGGGCGGGCGTGGCGAGGCGGACGTTGAGTCCGCCGTAATGCCGGGTATCGCGGCGCGCGACGGTGACGTCGTTCGTGAGGGCCAGGAACCCGAATTCGAGATCCACGACGCGCCCCTGCGCCGTGGCCCGATGGGCGCGGATGCGAACCTGTTCGCGGACGATCGGAATCTCGTTCTCCCAGAGCCACAGGTGGTCCGCGGTCACCTGGACGGCGTCGGTCCCGGTGTCGAGCCGGGGCTCGCCCGCGGGTCGGGCAAAGACGTGCTGTAGCGCGTGGAGATCGCCGCGGCGCGTGCCGAAGTCCACCTCCGGCCAGGCCCAGTAGATTCCGCGGTGATGCGGGTGATCGGGGGACCAGTCCCGGGTGAGGACCTCGCCATGGAGTCCGTACAGCGGATGAATGTAATCACCGCGCGGACGCGCATAGATGCGGTTGCCGTCCGAGATCGTCGCGAGCACGGCGGCCTCGGGCTCGATGGTCCGGTGGTTGTACGCGAGGATCGGGAGCGTACCCTCGGAGAGCTCCACCTGGCCCGAAACCGGATTCACGAGGGCCCGCATCTCCCCCCGGACGGACGCCGGGCCGGCCCAGGGCGCCTCCGGGGCAGCCAAGAATGCGAGGGCCGCGAGCACCCCCTTCGCGCGGGAAAAGGCGGGGAAACGAGTGCGCATGCCCCCGACTCCAACGAGGCACGGTCGCGGAGGCGAGGGTTCTGGGACGGGATGGCTTACAGCTTCAGCTGCGAACCAAGGTCGCCCAGGCGCCGGGCGAGCCGGGAACGGAGTTGGTCGGGGAACGGAACGGAGTGCCGGAGGAGCAGGACGCGGTTGTGGTACTCCGGCAGGTGGAGGAGGGCGGCATGCCGAAAATGGGCCCGGATGCGATCCAGTCCGGCACGCCAGGTCTCGTCCGTCGGGGGAAGGAGGTTGAAGATGGCCAAACCGTCGGGCTGCAACCGGCGCGCGGCGAGCGCCGGGAGTTCGTTCCACGTGGCCGCCGGCTTGACGACGTCGGAGGCGTCGGGGACGGAGAGGTCCTCAAGGAGGACGTCGAAGCGACGCCGGGTGCGACGTAACCAGCGGACGGCGTCGGTCTCGTGCCAGTCGAAGGGTTCGAGCCAGTCCACGCCCGCCCGGCGCACGAGGTCGTGCCCGGTGGGGTCGAGGTCGATGCCGCGCAACCGCGCCTGGCAACCGAGGGCGCGCAGGGCGGCCAAGGTGCCGCCGCCGCCGAAGCCGAGGAGGGCGATGTGGCGCGCATCCGGATGGAGGAGGTTCGCGGCCGCGGCGAGCAGGTCGAACACGCTGTGGGTGGGGCCGGCGCGATGGAGGACTTCGCTGAGGACGGTGCCGTGCTGGACGAGGCGCCAGCCCGCGGCGGTGCGCTGGAGCAGCGGCGCCCGGGGGGAGGCTCCAAGGTTCAGGTTCAACGCCATGGACGGGCTGCCGCGTTGTAGGCCGGGTCCCCCGACCCGGCGCCGGCGAGCGGAGCGATGGTGCCGCGCGGGAGCACTGCGCTAGAGGAGATTGGATTGGCGGGTGGACGGCGAGGCTGCCCTGAGACCGAGGCGCTGGTAGGTGAGGTCGGTCGCGACGCGGCCCTGGGGGGTGCGATGCAGATAGCCCTCCATGATGAGGTAGGGCTCGTAGACTTCCTCGATGGTGTCCGGTTCCTCCCCGACGGCGACGGCCAGGGAATTCACGCCGACGGGGCCGCCGCCGAACTTGACGATGATGGTCTCGAGGATGCGCTTGTCCATTTCGTCGAGGCCGTACTCGTCGATCTCGAGCATGGCGAGGGCCTGGTCGGCGACGGACTTGGTGACGCGTCCGTCGTGGCGAACCTCGGCGTAGTCACGGACGCGGCGGAGGAGGTTGTTGGTGATGCGGGGGGTGCCGCGGGAACGCCGGGCGATCTCGAACGCGCCGGATTCCTCGATGGGCACCTGGAGGAGATCGGCGGCGCGGAGGACGATGGATTGGAGTTGGGCGGCGGTGTAGTAGTCGAGGCGCTCGCGGAGCGGGAACCGGGTGAGGAGCGGGGCGCTGAGCAGACCGCTCCGCGTGGTGGCACCGACGAGGGTGAAGCGGGGCAGGTTGAGCCGGACGGTGCGGGCGTTGGGGCCCTGATCGATGATGATGTCGAGTTTGAAGTCCTCCATCGCGGGATAGAGGTATTCCTCGATGGTCTTCTGGAGGCGATGGATCTCGTCGATGAAGAGGATGTCGCCTTCCTCGAGGTTGGTGAGGAGCCCGGCGAGGTCCCCGGCCTTCTCGATGGTGGGACCGCTGGTGGGGCGCAGGTTGCCGCCCATGCACTTGGCGATGATGTTGGCGATGGTGGTCTTGC
>CAZSOV010000405.1:0-5908 GCA_964608505.1 uncultured Verrucomicrobiota bacterium | reverse complement strand
TCTTCATGACCGTTTTGGCAGGTGGGTGGAGTGCTCCCGGAGCAGTGGCGTTGACGGCGTCAATCTAGGATGCTTGGCACCCGGGCGGCAAGCGTCGGTCCAAACCGGGGGCCGGATACGCGGACCGGCGACACGCCGGGCCACGCCGACCGGAAGTTGATCGCCGGTCCGGGGGCCGCCCCCTGTTCGCCTGGCAGGGAAACCCAACCGGACGCCGGCCTGACGCCGCCGGTCCTCACGCCTTGAGGACGGCATCGAGGGTCCACGGGGACCGGTAGACCCGGCCCTTCCAGGCGTTGTCACCGAACCCGCCGAGGAACTCCTCCTTCTTGGGGTCCCAGCGCAGTCGCGTGCCGTGCCAGTAGGCCAGGTTGGCGAGGTGACAGACCGTGACCGTGCGGGCACCGACCTCGACATCGCAGATCGGGCGTTTCCGATCCCGGATCCGGGCGAGCCAGTCGCCGATGTGATCGTTGCTTTCGTACAGCTTGATTTTGTGCTGCTCGAGCGGCGTTTCCACGAGGCTTTCGGGCGTGGATTCGAACTTGCCGCGGTTGACGTGGATCTTGCCCTCGGTGCCGATGAACGTGACGCCGTTGCCGGCGACATGGACCATCGCGGTGCCGTTCGCGTACAGGAATCGCACGCCGCTCTGCGCGTCGGGCTTCTCCGCCGGATACACCTCGACCGGACCGCTTTCGTCCATGCCGAGGCCCCACTGGGCGATGTCGAAATGATGCGCCCCCCAATCCGTGATCATGCCGCCGCCGTATTCCTTGTAGGCGCGCCAGTTCGGGAAGTGGGTATGGACGCCGCGCGGACTCAGCACCGAATTGTATTCGCGCCAGGGGGCGGGACCGAGCCACATGTTCCAGTCCAGACCCGGCTCGACCGGCTCGCCCGGAAGGTCGCAGGGGATGCCCGGGCCGCCGACGCCGACCTGGATTTCCTGGATCTGACCGAGGGCCCCGTTGCGGACGAGTTGGCAGGCGCGGCGGAATTCGCGCGAGGAACGCTGCATGCTGCCGACCTGGAAGACGCGGCGATGCTTGCGCACCGTCTTGGCGAGGGCCCGGGCCTCGTCGATCGTCTCGGTCAGGGGCTTCTCGCAGTAGATGTCCTTCCCGGCCTTGGCCGCCAGGATCCCGATCATCGCGTGCCAGTGATCCGGCGTCGCGATCACCACGGCGTCGATGTCCGGGCGGGCCAGCAGGTCGCGGAAATCCGTGAATTCCTGGCAGAGCTTGGGCGAGTCCGAGCCGCCTTCCTTCCGGTAGTGCTCCTCGATGGTCCGGCGCGCGTTCGCACGCCGTTTGGAGTCGACGTCCGAGACGCCAAGCACGACGACTTCCGGGCGCTTCAGGCAGTTGCCCAGCAGGTACCGGCCCTGGGTGCCGTTGCCGATGAACCCCAGCCGGATTTTCTCGGAGGGCGGCACCGGGGCCGACCAGACGCGGGACGGAAGAATCCAGGGAGCGGCGACGGCGGCCGCGGCGGATTGGCGGAGGAAAGTGCGTCGGGAGAGAGAGGCTTTCATGTTGGCGCCTGGGTAGTGAACGGGTGCGGGGAGGAGGGTGCCAGCCCGCCGTCCGCCGTACAAGGGTGCATCCCGGGCTTTCGAACCCGATCCCGCAGGGCCACGAGCAGGCACGCAGCCGTATCGGACTCGCGGAGCTCGTTCCTCCGAAACACGGCGTTGCGGGACTCGCTGGTCCTCGCGGGTGCTCAGACGCGGTGATCCTGGCCGGGAGTCCGGGCTGGCGTTGGATTCGGACCGGATTACGATGGTCCGCGCATGTTCGTGTCACCTCTCCACGTATCGCGCCGGGCTTTTCTGGGGCGGATGGGCGGTGGTTTCGGAACGCTGGCCCTGGCGGCCATGGGCCTGGAGGAGCGGGCCCGGACCGCATCGGCAGGCGTCGCGACGGGGCTGGATCCGCTGCACCCCTTCGCACCGCGGACGCCCCCGCTGCGGGCGCGGGCGAAATCCGTGATCTTCCTCTTCCAGGTCGGCGGGCCGTCGCAGATGGACACGTTCGATTACAAGCCGCTCCTGCAAAAGCTGGACGGCCAGCCGGTGCCGGAATCGTTTCGCAAGGCTTTGGCCGCGACGAAGCACGCCAACGTATTCCATGGGTGCAAGGACGAGCTGATGGGGAGCCCGTACGCCTGGAAGCAGCATGGCGCCTCCGGGATGTGGGTGAGCGAGTTGTACCCGGAGGTCGCCCGCCACGTGGATCGGCTGTGCTTCCTCCATTCCGTCCAGGCCGACTCGAACAACCACGGTCCGGCCAGCTACCAGATGCACACGGGCGACATTCGTCCGGGCAAGGCGAGCCTGGGTTCCTGGGTCACCTACGGACTGGGCACGGTGAACCAGGACCTGCCGGGTTACGTCATGTTGTTCGACGCGGGTCCGTTGGGCGGCGCCGCGAACTACTCGAACGGTTTCCTGCCGGCCGCCTTTCAACCGACCCGGCTGCGGGATCGGGGCACGCCGGTGCTGGACCTGCTGCCGCCCGGGGATTTTGCGGGGAACCAGCGCGATTCGCTGGACCTGATGCGGGAGTTGAACCTGCGCCATCGCGACGCGCGCCCCGGGTTCACCGAGTTGGACGCGCGGATCGCGAGCTACGAACTGGCCTACCGGATGCAGGCCGCCGCGTTGGAGGTGGGCGACGTGGCCACCGAGACGTCCGCCTTGAAGGCCGGATACGGCCTCGAACACCGCGATGGACGGACGCGGAATTTCGCGCGGAAATGCCTCCTCGCAAGGCGCCTGGTCGAGCGTGGGGTGCGCTTCGTGCAGGTCTACGACATGCCCGACAAGGATGGCTGGGACGCGCACGCCAAGCTCGCCGACAACCACACCCCGCGGGCGCGCTGGACGGACCAGCCCATCGCCGGGTTGCTGGGCGACCTGGAACAGCGCGGTCTCCTCGACAGCACGCTGGTGATCTGGGCCAGCGAATTCGGTCGCACCCCGATGATGCAGGGCGACAAAGGCCGGCAGCACAACGCCGCCGGATTCACGGTCTGGCTGGCCGGAGGCGGGGCGAAGCCGGGCACGCGCATCGGTTCGACCGACGAGATCGGGTTGCTCGCCGCCGATCAACCCGTGTCCTTCCGGGATCTGCACGCGACGATTCTGACGGCGTTGGGATTGGACCACGAGGCCTTGAGCTTCGAGGTCAGCGCGCGGCAGGAGCGCCTGACCGGCATCGCGGGCGGGGCCCGTCCCGTGCCGGGAGTGCTGGGATAACGGATAACATCGTAGGGTCGAACGGCAGCCTTGACCGAACCGCGGGAACGGTGGCCCAATCTGCGGGCCGTTGCGTCGTGGGGCAGCCCGCGGAGGTTCACGTTCAGCCGAACCAAAACCGGGGGCAGGGGAAGGGACGACGCGCCGGACAAGTCTAACGGGGAGAGGTGGCCGAGTGGCTGAAGGCGGCGGTTTGCTAAACCGCTATACGGTCAAAAGCCGTATCGGGGGTTCGAATCCCCCCCTCTCCGCCAGACTATCAAGGAGTTAGCGATGGTCTGGGATAGGTGGAAAAATACCCTGTTTCCTCTCCGGGTTTGACTTTTCCCGACAAATTCCCGACGTTCCCGACATGGCCAAGGCCAAGCGAAGCGGGAAAGACCGGGGTCCGATGCTGGTCCGCGAGGGGAACGTCGTCGTCAGGATCTACACCCAGGATCGCACCAAGCAGGGCAAGGGGATGGCGTACCACGTCGCCGACAACTCGACGGGGCGGCGGCGACTCCGGACCTTTGCCGATCTAGGTGAGGCCACCCGGGAAGCGCAGCGGTTGGCCCGCCTCCTTGCGACGGGGCAGGTGCACGCCGCCACCTTCAGCAGCAGCGACGCCGCCAGCTACGGACAAGCCCTCGCGCTACTGGCACCCACCGGGGCAAGCCTCGAAACCGCGTGCGCCCTGTTCGCCGAGGGTGTTGGGATTGTCGGGAATCCCGCTCTCGTCGTCGAAGCGTGCCGGGCCTACAAGCTGACACACGCGGGCATCACGGCGAAACCAGTGGGCGAGGCCGTCGCGGAGTACATCGCGTTGAAGACCGCCCAAGGTGCATCACCACGATACATCCGTGATCTGCGCTATCGGCTCGGCAGATTCGCGGATGCCTTCCTGATGGATCTGGACGGGATTCCGTCGGGCGCATTGCAGCAATGGCTGGACGCCCAGCGACTCGCCCCGCAGGGGGTCCGAAACTTCAAGACGGTGTTGGGTGGGCTCCTTTCGTTCGGGATGTCCCGCGGGTGGTGCGCGGCAAATCCCGCGGAGGGGATCACCGTTGCCCGGGTTCGGAGTTCCGAGGAACCGGAGATCTTCACGGCGTCCGAGTTCACCCGGTTGTTGACCGCCGCGGCGCCTGACTTTGTCCCGGTGTTGGTGCTCTGCGGTCTCGCGGGAATCCGGACAGCCGAGGCCGAGCGGGTTCGGTGGGAGGACGTGAACTTCGAAACCGGCGAGTTGGTCATCGGCGCCGCCGTGGCAAAGACCAGAAGCCGGAGGGTGATCCCGCTTTGCGATTCGGCGCGTCAATGGCTGGCACCGTATCGTGGCAAGACAGGGAAGGTCTGGGCGATGACGGGGCACGGCCTGACAAAGCGCCAGATTGCGACGGCGGCGGCGACGGAGGTCCGTGACGCCTCCGGCAAGGTGGTGGCGCCTGCCGTGATCTGGAAGGCGAACGGACTTCGCCACGGGTTCGGATCACACCGACTCGCGCTGACCGGCGATGCCGTTCGCGTGTCTGCGGAAATGGGAAATTCTCCATCCGTTGTCCATCGGCATTACAAGGCTTTGGTGAGCGAATCCGATGGGCGAGCATGGTTTTCGATCACGCCGACGAAACCGGCGAACATCGCGACGATGCCGAGACTCGCGGTTGAGGGCGGAAAGGAGCGTGTCGCGTGAAAACCCGCAAGCTGCATCTTGATCGAGTGCGAATCGATCCAATGATCGATCACACGCTGGCATCGGTTGGCTTCTACGCCCCCGCTGTCCAAAAGGTGAATGCCCGGTGGCAGGTGGAATTCCCTCGGCATCCTGATCTGGTCAGAGAAGCCTTCATGGCAGCGGTCCGTGCCGTTCGCCACCACGAAAGCCACATCAGCGTCCCAACCCACGTCTTGTGGCCCGCCGTGATGGAATTCGGAGCGGCATTGCTCGCCATCAAACAAAGCAAGACCGAGCACGGCAAGCGCCCCAGTCCTGACGGATGGCTACTCGACGCTCACCTGTTCACTGCCACAAATGGAGCGTTCCTTGGGTGGAAGGATCTGGCTGGGCAAATACGTGAACAGGGCGGTCCAGACTTCACCCCGGACGCTCTCGAAAAAGCCGCCATCCGTCTCGGACTGGTCTATCAGCTGTCCCCTCAAAACCGGATGAAACGACCACGCAAACGCAGGGTTTGAAAGTTGGTTTTTGGTCGGCAGTTCATGCCTCAGAATAGGCATGGACAAGCGAGTTAGTTCAACAAAGCCGGACAGCGGCACTTCCGCCGAGTTCGTAAAGAAGAGTGAGCTGGCTGTTCTCTTAGGAGTCACACCCAGGACCATCACCGAATGGTACCGCATGGGCCTGCCCGTCTGCCGGGTCAGTGCGCGGATGAACCTGCACCACTTCCCGTCGTGCAGGGCGTGGGTGCTGAAGAAACAGGTTTCCGTGGTGGTCCCGGGAGGTGCCCGTTGAATCCCAGGTGTACCTCGCCCAAGGCAGCCCTATGTCCCCGCCGCGGACGCGGACAGGTGTCGAGGTCCGGGCAGCGCAAGGCCGCCCGCTGGGCCGCGTCGGGCAGGGTTCCAAGCTGGATTCGCTGGCCGTGGGTGCCGAAGCAAATCGAGGTGGATGACGGAGGTGGCGCATGAGTCGGCCCCGCATCC
>CAZSOV010000404.1:0-5982 GCA_964608505.1 uncultured Verrucomicrobiota bacterium | reverse complement strand
TCCATCGTTCGGGTTCATGGCCACAATACGTGTCCGGACTTTGGAGAACTTCCCTCCCCATGAACCGCGCCTGCAACCGTGTCGACACCGGCAAGACGCCGGCTCTCCCGGGTTCATGGCCGCAACGCGCGAGGATGCCCCGGTTCCTCCTCTCCTCGGGACTCGTCCGGGTCCCCGTCCCTGCATCGGCGCGGTTCCTGGTTTTCTGGATGTCCCTCTCGCTTGGCGTTGCCGCGGTCGGCGGCGAGCCCTTCGTTCCCGACTCGCCCGACACGGTGCTGGTGCGGTTGCCGCCGGAACTCCCGGGGACGAGCCGTGACGGTTCCGGACTCCGACTCGATGAGGCCGTGACCGCGGCGCGGCGGCACGTGCAATTCGCGCGAGCCTCGGGCGACCCACGCGCCCTCGGTCGGGCCGAGGCCCTGCTGCGCCCGTGGTGGAAGCAACCCGACCCGCCTTACGAAACGCTGCTTCTCCGCGCCGAGATCCACCAGGGCCTGCACGCGTTCCCGGATGCCCTGGCCGACGTGGAGGCAGTTCTGCGCCGGGAACCACGTCACGGCGGTGCCTGGCTCCTGAAGGCCACGGTGCACCAGGTCCTCGGGGACTATGCCGCCGCCCGCGGGGCCTGCCTTCAACTCGCCCGGTTCGCCGATCCCCTGACGTCCGTCACCGCCACCGCGGCCCTGGCGGGGCTTGCCGAGGACGGGCAGCCGGCGATTCGCGCCCTGACCGATGCCCTCTCCCGATCCAGCAACGCCCCCGTCGAGGTTCGCTCCTGGTCCTGGACCACTCTCGGGGAGCTCCACCGCTGGCAAGGGGATCCGGCCCGCGCCGAAGCGGCGTTCGAGCAGGCGCTGGGCCTGACTCCGGGGGCGCCGTACCCCACCGCCGGCCTCGCCGACCTGCTCCTTTCCGAGCACCGGTACGACGAGGTCCTGCGGCGCATTCCGCTCTCCGACCTGCTCCTCCTACGCCATGCCGAGGCGCTCCGCCGGCTGCAACGCGACGAGCCCCGACGCCAGGCCCTGGTGCGGCGACTCGCGGAGGGTTTCGAACTCGCCCGCGCGCGCGGGGACGAACTCCACCTGCGCGAGGAAGCCCGATTCGAACTGCGCCAGCGAGACCGTCCCGACGTCGCCCTGCACCTCGCCCTGCGCAATTGGGACATCCAGAAGGAACCCGCCGATCTCGCCTTGCTGGTCGAGGCGGCGGCGTCTGCCTCCCGCCCGGCTGCCGCCGCCCCCGCGCTCGCCTGGGCCCGGGAGCATCAACCCGCCGTGGCACGCCGGCTCGTCCCTTCCCTCCTCCGCCCGCCCCGTCCCTGAGTTCGCCCCATGAATCCGCTCCGCCCAGGCCTCAGGATCCTGCTCCTGCTCCTGCTCCTCTTCCCCTCCTCCGCCCGCGCCCATCGGCTTGGCGACTCCGTCCTCCGCCTCCGAGCGGAAGGCGGTCGGGTCGCGGGCCGCGTCGACATTCCCCTGCGCGACCTCGCGCTGGTCCTGCCGCTGGACCCGAACGCGGACGGAGGCGTCACCTGGGCGGAACTGCTCGGGAACGCGTCCGCGCTTCGCGACCTTGTCCAACGCGACGTCGCGCTTCGTTCCGGGAAGTCGACCCTGGCCTGGCAGTTCGGCGACCTCCGGGTGGTCGAACTCGCGGGTGAAGCGTGCGCTTCCCTGCCGCTTGCCGCGACGCCCCCCGACCCCGCCGCCCCGCTGGTCCTCCATTACCGCCTGCTGTTCGAACAGGACTCCCGGCACCGCGGCCTGCTGAGCGTGACCACGTCGCACGACGTCACCACCGCCGTCCTTTCACCCGACCGCCCCACCTGGGAATTCGCGCGGCCACCGGGCGGCCCCGAAGTCGGCCCGCCCCCGGCGGCCTCCTCGTTCCACCCCTTCCTCGCGGAGGGCGTGCATCACATCTGGATCGGAACGGACCACATCCTGTTCCTCCTCGCGCTGCTGCTGCCGTCCGTCGTGCCGCGACGCGACGACCGCCGGGTCGTCGCCGCCGGGAGAGCCGGCGGAGTGGCGCTCGACGTGGTCAGGACCATCACGGCCTTCACGGTCGCGCATTCCCTCACGCTGGCCCTGGCCACCCTGAACGTCGTCCGTCTGCCCTCGCGGGCCGTGGAAACCGTCATCGCCGCGAGCGTGGGGGTTGCCGCCCTGAACAATCTCGTGCCGTTCTTCCGTGAACGCGCATGGCGGGTCGCGTTCGGATTCGGCCTGATTCACGGCTTCGGGTTTGCCTCGGTGCTGGCCGAACTCGAGCTTCCCGCCCCGGCATTGGTCCGAAGCCTGCTCGGGTTCAATCTCGGGGTGGAACTCGGCCAGCTGGCCATCGTTGCCGTCTTCCTGCCCGTCGCTTTCCTCCTGCGCGATGGCTGGTTTTACCGGCGTCTGATGCTGCAAGGCGGTTCCCTGGCCATCCTCGTCACCGCCGCGGTGTGGGCCTTTGAACGGGGAACGGGCCCGGGCTGACTCCCGCCCTGGTTCCCTTCCGACACGACGGGCATTGCCATCCCGATTCCCGTTGCCTTCACTCGCCGTCATGAACCCGTGCCTCGCCGATCTCGACCGGTACCCGCTCCTGTCCGCCCTCCGGGACCGGCGCTCCCGCCGGTTCGGGAGGGGCATGGAGATCCCGGGCGGTCCGCTGGCCTATCGCAGCACCCACCGGCCCGCGCCGCTCACCGAGGAGGAGGAGGCGCTTCTCGCCTGGTCCGCGTGCGGGGTCACGGGACCCGCCCTCGCCGACCTGTGCTACGCCCCCGGCCACGGCGGCAACATCATGGCCGGACTCGCCGGGCGCACCGTCGCGAGCGGCGACGCCCTCCAGACCGTCGCGCTCGCCGTCATCAACGACCAGGGGGCCTGGTTTCTGCCGCGTCCCCGGGACCTCCCTGTCCCCGAGGTTTCCCGGCTCGCCGACGACGCCCGACACGGCGCGTTCCTCGACGCCTGGCGGCGCGTCCGGGTTCCCCTGGCCGATCACCGGGTCCATCCCCCCGTCGAACCCATCGTCAACATCAACGCCAACCGCTGGTCCCTGCACGCTCCCGGCACGAGCTGCTTCCTGCCCATCGGTGACCTCACCCCGATGTACATCAACGGCCTCCTCGAAATCCTCAACGAGGACACGGGCGTCTTCCTCCTCGACGAACGCCGCGGCTTCCGGCCCGCCGGCCTCGGGCGCTTCGCGAAGAGTCGGGGAGGCCATCTGGACGACGACCCCGCCCACGGCAAGGTCCTGACCATTCGGCAGCTCGAACAGTTCGTGACCGACTTCGTGAATCTCGAGATGGGCATGGTCCTCCAAAACCTCGGTCTCATGACGCAGGCGCTCGGCCTGGGCGGTTTCCCGCATTTCGCGAATCACGATTTCGCCTGGTTCCAGGCCCTTGGCTTCACCCTCGCCGAGCTGCCGGCCAGCCGTTACCTCGGCACCGGACCTCTTGTCCGCGCCGCCCTCCGCCTGGCCGGCAAGGATGTCCCCGTCCCCCTCGCCCTGGGCCTTCAACGCGAGGGTCGATGCCTCCTCCGCGCCCTGTGCCCACCCAATCTTCCGTCCATGCGCGAGGTCGTCCGGTTCGTGGCGGATGCCAAGTTCGGCCCCACCGGCCTGTTCCGCGGCGGCCCAACCGTCGCAGCCTGGAGGCAGACGGAACAGGTCACCCGGGCGGTGCCCGCGGTGAGTGACCGGGCCATCGCCGCCGCCACGGCCTACTGCGAATACGTCTGGGATCGGTACGGACGTTTCCCGGCCCTGGTGCCTCCGTTCCGCTGCGGGCTCGCCCACCAGGCCGCGCGCGTCGACGCCGCATTCTACGATCGATTCTACCAACCCGACGCCTTGAGTGACCGCCAACGCCGGTCCGAAGACCGCGCATGACGCGGATCGTCCGACGGCGGGGCACTCCGCGGTCCGCGGCACTCGCTCCGCCTCCGGACGTCGGCGGCTACGACCCAGCTCTTCGCGCACCCGCACCGCGCAGCCGAGGTCACGAGGCGGACCTCGTTCGTTCACCCCACACGCTCCGCCTCCTCATGTCGGCGGCTACGACCCAGCTCTGCGCGCACCCGCACCGCGTCGCCGAGGTCACGAGGCGGACCTCGTTCGTTCACCCCACACGCTCCGCCTCCTTATGTCGGCGGCTACGACCCAGCTCTTCGCGCACCCGCACCGCGCAGCCGAGGTCACGAGGCGGACCTCGTTCGTTCACCCCATACGCTCCGCCTGCTCATGTCGCCGGCTACGACCCAGCTGTTCGCGGCGAACCTCGCGCGCTCCCGATCCTGGCTCCGGGCGTCGCGTCCCTCCCGTACCTGCCGTCGTCCCACGGCGGGGCGAGGCGAGGGGATCGCATGGAAAACAGCCGCGGCCCATCGCTGGGCCGCGGCGTCCCCTCCCACGTAGGCCGGCGCGCACACGCAGCCGGCATCCGGGGCCTGCACCGCCCCGGAAACCCCCTGGCTCAGGGTTCGATTCGAACCCGAAAGATCCGGACCCCGCCCTCCCCCGCCGCCGACCAGACCTCCCGCAGGAACGTGCCGGGCCGGCGTTCGACGACCTCCCAGGGGCCCTCGGGATGGGTTGCGGCCTCGATCACGTGCTCGACGCCCGGCTCCGGTTGGAAGTCCACGTCGAGCCCCCCGCCGGTCCGTCCGCGGGCACGGAGCTCGGGGCGAGCGGGCACGCGCGGGGATTCACCCTCGGCCCGGATGACCAACCGCCCGGAGGGAAGCGCCGCCCGAATGCCGATGCTCGTGAGGTTCGCGGCTGCGGCCCCGACGGGCCGGCCTTCCAGCCCGAGGAACCAGTGAAATTCGGTGCCCTGCCCGACCAACACCTCGCCGGCATAGGCCTGCATGACGCCCGTGAAGCGGATGCCCCCGCCCACGACGGGATTGGTTCGTCCCGCGCCGGGCACGAGCGTGACGTAGGATGTCACCTCGCCGGACCCCTGGAACGAAAGGGTCTCTCCCGCCGGAAACCCGACGGAACCGCGCACGGGAACTGCGCCGCCCTGCAAGGCGTTTCCAAGCCAGCTGAGGGTCGCGGAACGAGGGGCGAATTCACCCAGGACATTCGGGATCCGGATGCGTTCCGGACCGCGCGACACCACGATCCGACGCAGCTCCACGGGGCCCGCGCCTCCCGACGGTCCGCCGCCGCCACTGGCGCCGACGGGCAGCCGCCCGTTCTCGACGAACTCGAGCCGCGCACCCTCGGAAGCGAGCGGGATTGGGTCGAATTCGAACCGGAGCCAACGGCGCCCCGGCTCCTCCGCGACCGCAATCTCGATCCCATCCGCGCCGTCGGACGAAAGGTTCTCGACGACCAACCGACCGTCCTGGGCCTTGACCGTCGCCGCACCGGTGCCGTGGTGAAGGCGTCCATCGAAGCTCGCCCGGGACGCCGGGTGGTCGGGATCGACGACGCGGAGCTCGAAGCGATTCGTGACCGGCAGGTCGCACAGGATGAGATCGAGCTGCGAGGGCGCGGCGCCCAGCCACGGCTCAAGCGGGCGCACCCGCACATCGTAATAGCCGTTCGGCAGGCGCTTGAAGTCCGCGACCCCGTTCGTCGTGAACCGGGTCGCGATCGGGACCGGAGTGAACCCGCCGTCGGCCGGGTGGCGTCGCGACAGAATCACCTCGAATGGGATTTCCTCGGCCAGGAAACCCTGCACGAAGATCTCCACGCGCTTCGCCCCGCGCTGGCTGGTGTGCCAGTCCATGTAGATGTGCCGGTCCGCACCCGCCTGCTTGTCGAGGACGTAGTGCTCCCCGCCCAGGGGACGCATGGCCAGCGTCCATAACCCCGCCGCCGGGGTCGGCAGGTTGAACTCCGGTCCCGCCACGATCGCATTGGTCCCGTGGCCGACCACCGCCCCCGCGGGATCGATGAGATGCCAGACGAAGTCCGTCGCCGGCGTCGGGATCCCCGTGTTGTCCAGGTCCAGCACCAGCG
>CAZSOV010000403.1:0-6009 GCA_964608505.1 uncultured Verrucomicrobiota bacterium | reverse complement strand
GAATCTTGGTGCGGGTTTCCCGGTGAACGTGCAGCGAAACGGGCCGAACGTCGGGATTGCGAGGATGCTTGGTCATGATGTCTCTTCGGTCTGCCGGGGCCGGCGTTTGCGCGCCGTTGGGTCGGTTCGTGTTTTGTCTCGCGAGCCGGCCCGCCCCGGCACTCGGCCCGCGAGGAAAGAGGTCATGCCGCCTTCATGGCGACAATGTTCGAGGGCGTGCCCGTGGTCGCCATCGGGTCGACCGTCACGCGCTGGCGCTGCTCGGCGTAGTAGCGTTGGGTCACGTCGAGGTTGGAATGGCCCAGCAGACGGCTCGCCGTGAACAGGTCCGCTTGGGCCGCGATGATGCTCCCGAACTCCTTCCGCAGTTCGTGAAGCGGCTTGTCGGCGGTGACGCCCTTCCCGCGCAGCCACTCGACGAGGCGGGCGAAGATCTCCCGGGCCCGATAGCGCCGGTCCCGGGTCTCCGGGGTCGGGCGGTGGGGGCTTTCGAGCACGAACAAGCCCCGGGCCGAGGATCGGAACCGCTCCAACTCGGCCGTAATCGACGGCGACAGCGGAATCGCCCGCTCGGAGGTGCGCGACTTCGGCGCGAAGAAGTCGGTGGTGCGGATGTTCACGGTCCCGGTCTTGGCGTCGACCTGCCCCCACGTCAGGCAATCGGCTTCGCCACGGCGCAGGCCGGCGCGGAGCAGGAGCAGGAACGCCTTCCACGATTCGGGGTCGGACGCCCGGAGTTCCGAATGGGCATCCTGCATCAGGCGACGCGCGTCGAAGGTGGCCACGTACCGGGTCGACCCTTCCGGCTCCAGTTCGACGCCCTCGAAGGGCAGCGGGGCCGGCGCGGTCAGGCCGATGCGCTTGAGGATCGGACGGGAGAACAAGGCGCGGGCCTGACGGACGAAGCTGTTGGCGTTGCGACGGGCGCGTTGCATGGCCAGGGGGTTCCCCGAGGCTGCGCGCACCAAGGACGCCACCCAGCCCTCGACCTTCCCGGGCGTCAGGGTATCGAGGCGAACGCCGTCCACCTTCGCCAGCCACGCTTCCCGCCCGCCGCCGCGCCAGTCGAACCGGGCCGCATCGTCGTCCTCCAAACCGGCAACATCGGCGACGATCTTCCGGAGGCTCGACGCGTAACCCGCGAAGGTACGGCGGGAAGCTTGGGAAACGGGTTCCGCCGCGGTGATCCAGTCCCCGACGGTCGGGCGCTCGATCCGGGCGGCGGGGCGGGCGTCCGGGGCGACCTCGGCAAACGCCGCATCCCAGCCCTTGGCGCGGAGGGTGACGAAGAAGCGGGCGGCCTTGCGGGCGGCCTCGGCCTTCTCGTTGGTCCCGAGGGGGACCTCGCGCCGGTCGCCGGCAAGCTGCATGCGGGCGCGCCACTCGGGGACCTCGCGGGTGGTGCCGGTCTCGTCCACCCACGAACGCCGGAAAATCTTGGCCTCCCAATACCGCGACGTGTCCCGCCCGGTGCCGCCCCCTTTGGCCCCGGTCCGCTCGCGTTGCCGCGTTCCGACCTGCGCCACTTCTGCGCCACTTTTGCGGTTTTTCCCGGTAGCGGTGGGTTGCGTCATGCCTTGATTGAACGCCAGAATCCCCTTTGTTTGCAACGCTTTTGTGCGATTCGTCGCGACGCACCACAACCCGCTGCAACCCGTATCCTACGGACTACGGATCAGAAGGTTCCTGGTTCAAATCCAGGCGGATGCGCCATTTTCCAAGAATTTCCTCGCGGTCGTGATCCACCCGGTTTCCGCGCAGTCCCGTTTTCAGTCCATTTTCTAGTCCATTCGGCACCCACCCGAATCCTACGACGCGGACACAAGCGGGGACAATTCCCGTCAGGCGCCCGACCTCAAGGCGCGACGACCTCCACCTGGTAGAAGCAAAGGACCTTGGGAGGGTTCAGGTCGACCAATGTCCGGGACGCATCGCCCGTCAGCGCGTCGGTGCGGTTGACCTCGGTCCAATTGCCCGAGGCCAGGTCCGTGGAGCGCTTGAGAATGTAGTCGTGGGCCGACTTTCCATGGACGGTGAGTTGGAACGTCGTGCCGACCAAAGCGTGGTTGATCACGCGGAAGAAATCGGCGGGGTTGAGCGGATCGGTCCCGGCCACGAATTCATCCAGGCCCGGGCTGCCATCGCCATCGCGATCGGCCCGTTCGCAGAACTTGGCAAGGATGCAATCGCCGCTGCCCGGGGCGAAGGCGTTGCTGCCGCCCGCGAAGGCACTCTGGAAGGAGCGCAGGGTGGGCCAATTCGGGCTCAAGGTTCCGCCGGCGAGGTAGATGGAGCCGTCGGGGGCGAGGCAGGCGCAGCGACCGTTGTCGTAAAGGGAGCCCCCGAGATAGGTGCCATAATCCATCGTCTTCAGATCCGGGGAGATGACGCAGAGCAAACCGTCCCAACCACCGCCGTTGGCCCGTTGGTGCGCGACCCCACGCGGAACGGGAAAATCCGAGGAGTTGCTCTCCGCGACGAGGACGATTCGGCCGTCGGCATCGATCTGTATTCCATCGGGATTCTCGCCGCCGGCGCCGCCCAGCAGGGTGCTGGAGATCCTGCGGCCATCGAGTCCAATCCTCGCGAGGCCGATGTCGCTCGTGCCGCTCAGTCCGGCCCCAAGCGTGCCGGGCGTGATGGGCCAGTTTGCCGATTGCGTATGGCAGGCGACATAAGCGTGGCCCGCCTCGTCAATGGCCAGGCTGTGGGTCTCCATCGTGTCCTCGCCGGCGCCACCGAGATACGTGCCGAAGATCAACGCAGAACCGCTGGCGTTCAGTTTGGCGACGAACATGTCGATGCCGCCCGCGTTCGTCTTGGCGGCGCCCGAGCCAGCAGTCGCGACATCCGTCGAACTGGTGTGGAAGCAGATGTAGGGCTGCTCGTTCGCATCGACACGCACGGAGGCCGGTCCCGATTCATCCCCCGACCCGCCGAGCCATGTGGCCCACAGTACCCGGGAGCCGTCCCCCTGGATCTTGACGAGACCGCTTTCCGTCTTCGCGCCGAAATTGGGACGAAAGGCATGGGTGAACGCGTCCGCAAAGGCCGCCGGCATGCTGCTGCGGGAACCGGTCGCTCGCGACAGCACAGCGTAGACATCGCCATCTGCATCGATGGCGAGGTCGCGTACCAGTTCGCCTACGCCGACATAGGAGGCCCACAGCAAGGTGGTGCCGTCCGACGAGAGCTTGGCCACGAAGCCATTTTGATCGCCGTAGTTGCTGGGGCTCGAGGTGCCCGCAAAGGACCGCTGGAACGCGCCGGGGGTCACCGGAAAGCCGGGCCCGGCCCTCCCGGCGACGTGGACCTGGCCTTGCGCATCGACCTCCACCGCATAGATGCGGTCATACGCCGGGCCCCCCAGAAACGTGGACCACATCAGCTTCCCGCCTCGGTCGAACTTCGTGATGAAACCGTCACAGTTTCCGAAGCCCCCCGTACCCGGCCCCGGTGCGCTGACACCGGCATTGAAGGTGCGGTTGTAGGCGCCCGAAGTGGTGGGGAAATTGGCGGAGGCCGTGCCGCCCACCACGACCACGTTGCCCGCCGCGTCGGCACAAACATCGCGCGCATGTTCCCAATTGGACCCTCCAAGAAAGGTCGAGAACGCGAGGGCATGCGTGGGCGTCTGCGGTTCCATGGGCACGATCCCGGCCAGCGTCTCGATTTCATTGGGCGCCAACGCCCGCTTGTAAAGGCGCAGGTCGTCCAGCTTGCCATCCAGGGGCCTCGTCAGGGCAGCGAGGTTGCCCAGATAAAGAGGCGCCGTGCTCGGGGCTATGGAGATGTCCAACGACGCCTTCGCCCGCTCCACGCCCTGCACATAGACCCGCACCGTGGCGCCATCATACGTCACCGCCAGATGCTGCCACACATTCAGTCCGATCAAGCCCGTTCCCGTCGTGTAATCCACCGAGGTCTTCAATTGCACCGCGCTCCCGGCCAGCGCCAGATCATAGCGGCTGCCGGCTACGGAGCCCTTGTTGAAGATGCGACCAAAGTTCGCGTAGCTGCGCGGATTGATCCACGCGGCCAGCGTAAAGGTGTTTCCCAAGTCGAGCGCATCACTGTCCGCGACCACGATCATGTCGTTCAGCCCGTCCAGCGACAACGCCCCACCGATCTGCCCGGTCACCCACGACGTACCGCTCGTATTCGTCAGCGTGCCGTGTTGCCCGAAACCACTGCTGTCCGCCGCGATCAGGCCCGCGGTCTCATCCAGGGCCCAATGCCCGACCAATCCGCCCTGATCCGCCCCGACGGCGGACACGGCACACAGCAGCGGCAGGATGGTCCGGTGGAGCAGTGGCTTCCTTTTCATGGTTGAGCCACCAGCAGACCATCGCCGAATCGACCGATCAACTCGATCCGCGGCGGGGTGCCACGGTCAGGTGCACGACCGATTTGCGCTTCTTCCGGGATTTCCGGGGGATTCTCCATTGAACCAAATCGCAATGTTGACCAGTCCCTGTTGCGCCAATTCCGCCGGAGCAAGGCCGGCATTGCGAAACGCGACCTTCGAACCTGGCGGGGAAGCGGAGTTTTGAGACCCGCGAGTCGGCGGTCCCCAATGGGGGTAGAGCCGCTGCGGGCCGGAGCGGAGCGGGCCCCCGGTCGCCGCCCACGGCGTGCGACTGGGGCCGCATTGGGGGGCGCCGACCGAACATTCTCCCTGCGCGTCGCCAATTCGCGCTAGAGAAGATTCCCCCCGGGAGTCCCGGAAGAACCCCAATTGGCAAGGAGGCGCCTCCATTGAATTCACTCCGTTCCTGCCATACTCTGCCGCTCGGTTCATTGGATAACTACGATGAAGAAGAACGCCCGATCACGCCGCTCCAAGAGGCAGCGAAACGGACGCGCAGCCCGCATCGGGAATGGAACAACTACACCACAATTCCCCCGAGAATCACCTGCGAGCGAAGCCCTTCACCCAGCCACCCCATCAGAATTGCCGCACGGCACGGGACGCGGGGACCAAGTAAAGCAGCCACCCCGAAAGCATTTCCTGCGGTGGTTCTTGAGCCTCATTGTTACGTGCGTCTCGATTTTCTTCGCAAACGGCACTGTTCGGCCAATTCTGTCGATTGAGCCGGCATCCATCGAAAAGGACTTCCTGCCGACGAATTGGCAATTCGACATCAAAAACCAAGGCTGGCTCTTCGAAGCCAACCGTGTGCGGATCTATTACTCAAACCCCAAAAACGGTCTTCAGTTCACCGATAAAATGGGCTTCGAGTACTCAGTTGGCGAAAACTTCATTTCAGACGAAATAGCGGGTGCAATTGGACCATCACAGAGCATTACAGAGTCGTTGAATAGTGTTTTCGATCTCAATGGCGGCACCGCCTCTGAAAGGCCTGCGATGCAGATCGGCGAGGGAGGTGCTACGATCAAGCAAGCCATTGTTCGCATAGACTTGAGATATAGGTGGCTGTTTGGCGTGATCCCTGACGGTAGTACCCACACCTTCCGGCTCCATAGAACACCCGACGGCTTCCACCGGTGGAACAAGATTTCTGCTAGCCAGGTGGCACTTCCCAATGGCGGGGTCCTTCCATTTAAGCTCCCGTTTCCCGATTGAGCCACCCTCGTCCGGACAAGCACTGGACGGTTCGTACCGGTGCACGAGCTCGCCGACAACCCGTGCGTCGCGCGACCATCGGGACGTTGATCAATTGCCGGCAGGTCAGCCCATTCCCATGGCGGAGGACAGGATCGCCGGCGCTGGGGCGACGTTGCGCTTTGCTCCTCGCCACCACAGCATCCCCAGCATGGTTTCGGAGATTTTTCTCGAGGTTCGCGAGGACGAGGTCGACGGCGGATTCGTCGCCCGGGCGCTTGGGCATTCCATCGTGACCCAGGCGGAGACGTGGGACGAGCTGCGGGCGAACGTTCGGGAGGCGGTCCTTTGCCATTTTGATCCCGGGTCCGCTCCCAAGGTGATCCGGCTGCGTATTCCGACGGTGATCGGACACCTGTTCCAAACGAAATCGGACAGTGATT
>CAZSOV010000402.1:0-6016 GCA_964608505.1 uncultured Verrucomicrobiota bacterium | reverse complement strand
CAGGGCGGGGAGCCGCTCGCGGGCCCCCATCGACTTTGTCCATCGTCCTGGCACCACTCCGTCGTCGCCGCGGTCCGACGCCGGGGCGCGAGGCGTCGCGCCGTGTTCATGCTTCGGCTTTGGACGTGCCAAGGGCTCAACTCCGCCGTACCGTCCGCCCCATCCTCCGTCCATCAGCAGCACTCCCTCCCATGGGGACCGCCCACTTCCATAGGCTCGCCGCGATCGCCCGCGTGATCTCGCTCGGACTGCTCGGGCTTGGCCCGGGGCCGAGTCTGGACGCGTCAGAACCAGGTGGCGGGGAGGCCGCGTCCGGCCATTGGGCGTACCGACCGCTCGCGTCCCCACCCCTGCCGTCCGTCCGCGACGGCAGCTGGGTTCGTCGTCCGGTGGACCGCTTCATCCTGGCGCGACTGGACCCGCGGAATCTGGCCCCTTCCCCGCTGGCCGACGGCGGCACGCTGGTGCGGCGGTTGCACTTCGACCTGACGGGGCTGCCGCCGGATCCCGAGGACGTCGAGTCGTTCCGGCGCGAGTTCGCGGTGAACGCCACGGCGGCGGTGGAGGGCCGGGTGGACCGCCTGCTGGCGAGCCCGCACTACGGCGAGCGCTGGGCCCGGCACTGGCTGGACGTCGCCCGCTATGCCGACAGCGACGGCCAGGAGAGCGACGCGGACCGACCCACCGCCCACCACTACCGGGACTTCGTCATTCACGCCCTCAACGAGGACCTGTCTTTCGACACCTTCGTCCGCTGGCAACTCGCCGGCGACGAACTCGAACCGGACAACCCGCGCGCGCTCGCGGCGACCGGCTTCATCGTCGCGGGCACCCATGCCGTCCTGCCCGATCGCCTGATGGAGGAGGAGCGCCTCCGCACGCGCTTCAACGAGCTGGACGACATGATCTCGACCACCGGCTCGGCCATGCTCGCCCTGACCCTCGCCTGCTCCCGTTGCCACGATCACAAGTACGATCCCGTCCCGCGCCTGGATTACTACCGCATGTTGAGCGCGTTCAACGGCGGCGACCGTGCGGAACTGCCCCTGGCGCCGTCCGCCGAAGTCCGACGTCGACGGGAGGCCGAGGCGGCCTGGAGGTCGGCGTTCGACGCCGCGCGGAGCCGTCGGGACGAACGCGTGAAGACGGCCCGGCTTCGGCATGCCACGGAGGCCCGGCGCGTGAAGATCCGGGCGCTCGGAATCGACGACGCCGCCAAGAACCTGTTGCTGGAGGCCCCGGACTCCCCGGAAGCCATGGCGCTGGCCAGGACCCTGGAGAAGGCACTTCAGGTTGCCGACCGCGATCTCCGCCCGCTGCTCCCGGAGGCCGAGGGGGCCGCCTGGGACGCCGCCGAAAGGGAACTCGCCGCCTGCGAGGCCCGTCGCCCGCAACCGCTGCCCACCGCGCTGGGCTTCGCCGATTTCGGTCCCGAGCCCCGGGAGACCTTCCTGCTCGCGCGCGGCGATTTTCGGGCCCGGACCGAACCCGTGGAGCTGGGATTCCTGACGGCCCTGACCCGGGGCAGGACGCCCGCGGACTTTTGGGCGTCCGCCCAGGCCGACCGTCGACGCCCCGATTCCACGCAACAACGTCGGGCGCTCGCGGAATGGATGACGGACCTCGAGCACGGGGCCGGCGCCCTGGTGGCCCGGGTGATCGTCAACCGCGTCTGGCAACACCACTTCGGACACGGCCTGGTGCGCACCGTCAACGATTTCGGCACCCGCGCCGACCCGCCGACGCACCCCGAACTCCTCGAGTGGCTGGCGTCCGAGTTCGTCCGCGGGGGATGGAAACTCAAGCCGCTGCATCGCCTGATCCTGACCAGTTCGGTCTACCTCCAAGGCACGACTTTCGACGCCGCGAAGGCCCGGGTCGACCCGGAGAACCGACTGCTCTGGCGCCGTCGTCCCCGGCGGATCGAATCCGCGATTCTCCGCGATGCCATGCTGGCCACCAGCGGCACCCTGAACCGGGAGATGCATGGTCCCGCCGTGAAGGCCCCCATCGCCGCCGAGGCCATCCAGGCCCGAAACATGAAGGACCCGTACCCCAAGGACCTCCCGGAGACCGCGGCCGCGCGTCGCCGATCGGTCTATCTCTTTCACAAACGCGTCGTGCAGAACCCCCTGCTCCAGGCCTTCGACGGGCCGGACGCCCAGGCCAGTTGCGGCCAGCGCGAAAACACCACGGTCGCCCCCCAGGCCCTGGCCCTGCTCAACGACCGCTTCGTCCGGGCCCGGGCCCGCGATCTGGCCCTCCGGGTTTCCCGGGAGGCCGGCACCGGGACCGCCGCGCAAGCACGCCGCGCCTGGCTGCTGACCCTTGGACGCGAACCCGCGCCGGAGGAGCAGGACGCCGCGATCGCCTTCATCCAAGGTCAGGTCGCGCGCCGCTCGGCACGCGGCTCCAGCCCGCCCGTACCCGGAATCCCCGACCCCGCCCACGACGACCCCCGCACGCTCGCCCTTGCGGACTTCTGCCAGGCGCTGTTCGCCTCGAACGAATTCATCTACGTCGACTAGCCATGCCCCTGACCTTCCCCTGCGGACGCACCCGCACGATCACCAGTCGACGGGACTTCCTGGCCCGGGCCGGCGCCGGCTTCGGCATGCTGGCGCTGGCGGATCTCCTGCGCGGCAACGCCGTTCCCTCCGGGGAACCGGATCCGGTCCGTGACCTCCACCCGCTCGCGCCCCGACTCCCCCATCGACCCGGACGGGCGAAGGCGGTGATCTGGTTGTTCATGGAGGGCGCCCCGAGCTCGGTGGACCTCTTCGATCCCAAGCCCGAACTCACCCGCCGCGACGGCCAACGCATCGACATCGACGTCTTCAACGGCAGCCCCGGGCCCCTGATGAAATCGCCGTTCGCGTTCAGCCGGCACGGACAGTCCGGCGCCTGGGTCTGCGAGAAGTACCCTCACGTGGCCCGGCACGTCGATGACTTCGCCTTCGTCAAATCGCTGTACAGCGAGTCGAACGACCACGTGCCGGCGCTATATCAGATCAACACCGGCTTCGCGCGCCCCGGCTTTCCCAGCGCCGGCGCGTGGATCACCTACGGTCTGGGCAGCGAAAGCCGCAATCTCCCCGGCTACGTCGTGCTCGGAAATACGCAGGGCGTGAAGGGCGGACCGCTCAACTGGAGCGCGGGATTCCTGCCGACCGGCTACCAGGGTACCTTGTTCCGCTCCTCGGGCGCGCCGATCCTGAATCTGAACCGACCCGACGGCGTCACCCGCGACGATCAACGCGCCCAACTCGACCTGCTCGCCGATCTCAACGCGCGCCACCTGCGGGAACGCCCGGGCGAACCGGACCTCCCCGCGCGCATCCAGAGCTTCGAACTCGCCTATCGCATGCAGGCCGAGGCCGGCGACCTGACCGATCTCGCCTCCGAATCCGAGGAGACCCGCTCCCTGTACGGACTCGACCAGGACGTCTCCCGCAGCGTCGGCACCAAGTGCCTGCTCGCCCGACGGCTCGTCGAACGCGGCGTCCGCTTCGTGCAGGTCTACAGCGACGGCGAGTGGGACGCCCACTCCGACCTCGCCGGTAATCACTCGCACCATTGCGCCGCCACCGACCGTCCGATCCACGGATTGTTGACCGACCTCAAACGCCGCGGGCTCTGGGACAGCACGCTCGTCGTCTGGGGTGGCGAGTTCGGACGCATGCCCGTCTCGCAGGGAAACGGCGGACGCGACCACAACCCGAACGGCTTCATGGCGTGGCTGGCCGGCGCCGGGGTGAAGGGCGGCGCCAGCCACGGCGAGACCGACGAAATCGGGTATCGGGCCGTGCAGGATCGTGCCAGCGTGCACGACCTCCACGCCACCCTGCTCCACCTCCTGGGCATGGACCACGAAAAGCTCACCTACTTCCACGACGGACGCCACTACCGCCTCACCGATGTCGCCGGCGCGGTCCTCCGGGGCGTCCTCGCCTGAAGCCCCCTCCCTCTCCCCTCGCGCCCCCTGCCGGAACCACGGTCACCGCGGGAGGACGCGCTGCGACCACCCGCGCGGGGGGCACGCTTGTAGGCCGGGTCCCCCGCCCTCCCCCGGCGCCGAGCGGGTGAGGGAACGGTTCGGGAGCGGATTGGATCGGGTTCCCGGCGTTCCGGCATCCTGGCGCCGGCCCGACGGCCCCTTGGGCCAGCAGCTTGCCGAACCGCCGCCAAGCAAGGTCGCGCGCAGGAGCCCCCCTCGGGCCCGGACCCGTGCCAAGCGGCGTCGCGCGAGATCACGTCCCAACGTCCGTCCGTGGGCCCCTCAGAGGCTCCAACCCGCGCGATAATCGATCCCCACCTCGGCGTTGGCCGGCTCGTGGTTGGTGAAACGCATCGCGGCGTCGTCCCAGCGAAGCGTCTTGCCGGGAAACCGGAGTGCCGCGAGGCCCAGCAGACCCACCTGGGTCAACGGCCCGCCGTATCCGAAGTTCGAACCCGCGGCACGCCCGGCGCGAATCGCCTCCGCCCAATCCCAGCCATGCCCCTGGACCCTCGGAATCTTCTGGCCCGGCGCATGCGCGCCCGAATGCTGTTCCATGAGCCCCGTCGGGAGAATGTGACAGCCGCCGCCGCCATGGGAGCCGTGGACGATCATGCCCTTGTCACCGAACAGAATCGCGCCGGTGCCCGGAACCTTGTCATCGGCTTGGAACTCCGGCGGGCGGGGAATGCGGGTATTGCCGTCGTGCCACACCACCTTGACGGGGCCGCGACCTTCCTTGGCGGGAAACTCGAACGTGATTCGCGAACCGGGCGGATACGTCAGGCCATGCTTCCCCAGATCGTAATCCGTGACCTCCGCCGTGACGGTGGAGGGTGCTCCCAGGTCCAGCGCCCAGAACGCCGGGTCGAGCACGTGGCAGATCCAGTCGCCGATGACGCCGCCGCCGAAATGCATCCAGCCGCGCCAGTTCCAGGGAACCCAGAGCGGCGAGTAGGGTCGCGGCTGCACCGGGCCGAGCCAGAGGTCGTAGTCGAGGGTCTTGGGAACCTCGTGCCGCTCGTCCACCTTGGCGAGATTCGGAATCTGGCAGTACACGTTCTTGAACGCGTCGCACCCGGCGTGAACGGTGTGCACCTTGCCGATGGCCCCCGCCCAGATCCATTCGCAGACGCGCCGGATCGAATCGCTCGAATGCCCCTGGTTGCCGAGCTGCGTGACGACCTTGTGCTCCTTGGCCGCCGCCATGAGTCGGCGCACCTCCTCGACCTTGTGGGCCAGCGGCTTCTCGCAATAGACATGCCGCCCGCGACGCATCGCTTCCAGCGCGATCACGGCGTGCGTGTGGTCCGGCGTGCCGATGATCACGCCGTCGATCTCCTTCCCCATCTTGTCGAGCATCACCCGGTAGTCGGTGAAACGCCGGGCTTTGGGGTACTTCGCGAATTCAGGTGCCGCGTATTTCTCGTCCACGTCGCACAGGGCCACCATGTTGTGCCCGAGACCCGCCAATTCCCCCACCACCGCCCCGCCCCGGCTCCCGATCCCGATGCCCGCGAGATTCAGCTTCGCGTTCGGCGAGGCCTCCGCCCCGGCGCAGAGGCGGCCGGGGAGGATGCTGAAGAGGGCCGCACCGGTCCCCGTGGCCTGCAGAAAACGTCGGCGACTGGACTCCCGGGAGGATGAGATCGGGTTCATGGATTTCGAAGGGTTAGCGATCCGGACCCTAGCCCTTGCGCCGCCGGGTTCAAGGCGTTTGGCGGGCCTCGGTTCCCACTTCTTTCCGTCCCTCTTTCCGTCCCCTTCTCCCCTCACCCCGCGGCTGCGTCCGCCTACCCTACTATAAAGGACAGTCTGTTTAAATGAATGGACGTATTGCCATCTCCGAACCAAAGTATGTAAAACAGTCTTTTTATTTGTTGGACTCCGTACATGATGTGCCCGTGAATGCGCGTCTGAAGTTCCCGCCGGAGGCTCCGGTCGGGTGGTACCACTGCCTTTCCCGCGTCGTGGACCGCCGGTTCATCTTCCAACCCGCCGAAAAGGAGCACTTCGTCG
>CAZSOV010000401.1:0-6018 GCA_964608505.1 uncultured Verrucomicrobiota bacterium | reverse complement strand
GCGCGGAAGGCACAGGCACGTCAGGTCGAGGTTGGAAGCCACGGGACCATTCTAGGCCCGGGCGTGCTCATCGGCGACCGGGGAATGGCCAAACCCGCCGGTTATCAATCCAAGGCCAGGCCTCGCCGCAGGGTGCAGTTCCTACAAATAAAAGACCCGGTTCATGGTCTGAAATCATTGGAAACCAAGCAATCGTCCCGGAGCATTGTCACGGCGCAGGGTTCATGGACTAAGAAAAGTCCAGGGAAATCATTGGATGGCCCGGGCGTGGGCCAGTCTCGGTGGGCTCGCCTGGTTTGCCCAAAAAGATGAGGTCCGCGACGGCGGGGCGCTTGCAGCGCTACCGCACGGGGGCGAAGAGGACGTCGAGATCCTCGGCGGTGATCTGGAGTTGATCGGGGCGGCTGCCGTCGAGGAGGCCTTCGACGAGTTCGCGTTTGCGGGCCTGGAGGGCGGATATCTTCTCCTCGACGGTGCCGACGGTGAGGAGTTTGTAGACGAAGACCTGCTTGTCCTGGCCGATGCGGTGGGCGCGGTCGGTGGCCTGGTTTTCGACGGCGGGGTTCCACCAGGGATCGTAGTGGATGACGGTGTCGGCGGCTGTGAGGTTGAGTCCGGTGCCGCCGGCCTTGAGGCTGAGGAGGAAGAGTGGGACTTCGCCGGACTGGAAGCGTTGGATGGGGGTGGCGCGGTCCTGGGTTTGGCCGGTGAGGAGGACGTAGGGGATGTCGCGGGAGGTCAGTTCCGCCTCGATGAGTTCGAGCATGGAGGTGAACTGGGAGAAGAGCAGGATGCGGCGTCCGTCCTCGATGAGGGAGGGAACGAGTTCGAAGAGCAGCTCGGTTTTGGCGGATTCGGTGACGTTGCGTGCGGCCTCGAGGGAGAGGAGGCGGGGGTGGCAGCAGATCTGGCGGAGCTTGAGCAGGGCATCGAGGATGATGATGTGGGAGCGGGAGACGCCGTTCCGGTCGATCTCCTGCTTGACGCGTTCGTGCATCGCGAGTCGCACGGTCTCGTAGAGGTCGCGCTGGGCGCCCGAAAGTTCGACGTTCTGGATGATCTCGGTTTTGGCGGGGAGTTCGCGGGCGACCTCCTGTTTGCGGCGGCGCAGGAGGAACGGCCCGACGCGCCGCGCGAGGAGTTGGCGGCGGTCGGTCTGCCCGTCCTTCTCGATGGGCTTGCGAAAGACGCGGTTGAACGAGAGGTCGTCGCCGAGGAACCCGGGCATGAGGAAATGGAAGAGGGACCAGAGTTCGCCGAGGTGGTTCTCGAGCGGCGTGCCGGTGAGGCAGAGTCGGTGTCGGGCCTTGAGTTGGTGGACGGCTTGGGCGGCGCCGGTTTTGGGGTTCTTGATGTACTGGGCCTCGTCGAGGACGAGGCAGTGAAAGTCATGGGGCAGGAGGTGGGCCAGGTCGCGGGGTAGGAGGGGATAGGTGGTGAGCACGACGTCGTGGGAGGGGATGGCGTCGAAGTGCTCCTTGCGGTCCTGGCCGTGGAGGACGAGGACCTTGAGGGCGGGAGCGAAGCGTTCGCATTCCTGTCGCCAGTTGGTCATCAGGCTGGTGGGGGCCACGACAAGGTGGGGACCGGTGGCGCGTCCGGAGATTTTCTCGGCGAGCAGGTGGGCGATGGCCTGAACGGTTTTGCCGAGGCCCATGTCGTCGGCCAGGATGCCGCCGAGTTCGTGTTCGCGCAGGAATTGCAGCCAGTTCAGGCCGTCCTGCTGGTAGGGGCGAAGTTCGGCGGCGAGGCCCGGAGGCGGGGGGACGGCCTGGATGCCGCGGAAATCGCGGAGGCGCGAGGCGAGGGCGGCGAGATCGGAGGGGCCCAGCCAGCGCCAGTCGGCTTCGCCGGCGAGTTCGGCCGCGCGGAGACGGGAGAGGCGGAGGCGCCCGTCCTTGCCGAGGTTGGGTTGCTCGAAGAGGTCGACGAGGATCCCGAGCATCCCGCGGGCGCGGTCGAGGGGGAACAGGAGGGTTTTACCGTTCGGCAGGGGGAGGGGCAGGCCATGGGGCAGGGACGCGAGGCGGGAGGGGTGGAGTGCGTCGCGATCCGTCTTGAGCAGTTCGACGAGGAGGGGGAGCAGGTTGACGCGTTCGCCCTCGACGACGACGCCGAGTTCGACTCCGAACCAGTCCTCCTGGGAGCCCTTGGGCGCGCGGTCGGGACGGGCGTCGGAAAACCATTCCTCGGGTTCGACGAGGCGCCACTGGAACGTGGGGGCCTCGACGACGCGCCAGCCGAGATTGCGGAGTTCCGGGACGACGTTGCGGAGGAATTCGACCCAGCGCGCGGCGGGAACGGCGGTGCGGGCATGGGTCATGCCCTGGGCCTGGTAGCTGGGATAAGCGTCCGGGACGGGGACAAGGCCGGAGTTGGCGAGGATGCGGAGGGCCGCGTCCTCGGACCGTGGTTTGCGGAGGATGCGACGGATCGTGGTTCCGGATTCGACGGCGAGGAACGGCGCCGTGGCCTGGGCGGGGACGAGGTGTCCGTCGTACTCGAAATCCAGGCGGGCCACGCCGATGGACTTCGTCTCGGCGTGTATCTCCCAGAGGTAGGCGCGGGAGTTGGGCTGGAGGTTGGCTCCCGCGAGGGTGAGGACCGGGACCGGTTCGAAGGTGGTTACCGTCTCGACCTGGAATACCTCCGGAGTCGGCAGCGGAATGCCGGGGAACTCCGTGCGAAACGCCGTGGCCACGCGGGAGGTCTGGTCGGGGGCCACCTTGGGGGCGGCAAGCCAGGCCGCGGCGACGGGCTCGGGGAGGCCCGTGGTGACCGGGCCGCAGGCTTCCTTGTTGCCGGCGAGGTACCAGAGCGGGGAGACCGGCAGCAGTTGGGCGACGGGATCGGCAAGGCGCAGTTCGGCCTGCTGGAGGCCGTCGGCGGTGCGTTTCCAGCCGGGCGTGCCGGCGAGCGGATCCGCGAGGGTCAGGGCCAGGGTGGAGGGCGTGACGTTGTTCCAGAAGGCGCGCCCGGTGGCGACGATGCGTTGGAGCAGGGGACCCGAGCCGGGCCCGTCCAAGGCGAGGTTTTCGACCAGCACCGAGGCCTGGCGGGCAAGAAGTTCCCGCACGACCGCGCGATCCTCGGGGTCGAGGCTGTTCTTCAAAGCTTCGTCGCGGTCGATGCGCGACCAGGCGGCGATCTGGATGCTGTTCCAGCGATACTTGCCGTGGGGCAGACCAGTGCGCGGCACCACGACGAGGCCCCGCTTGCCCTCCTTCAGGACATAGAGAAACCGGCGCTTCCCGCGGGTGTCCACGCTCGTATCGGAGCCGGACGCCGGGGCCTGGGCGGCGGCGGCGAGGGCCTGGATCCAACCGAGCACGGCGGGGTCCGACAGGTCCTCCGGCGGTGGGGCGGCTGCTCGCTTGGACTTTCGACGGGCCGCGGGCGACCGACCTTCGGCGGCGGGATCCGCGGCGGGATCGACCGACATGGGTCGGAAAGCATTGTGGAACAGGGCCTCGGATTGGACCAGGGACACAAGGATCGCCGCGACGTGAAGGCAATCACCGTACCGGGAGCACGGGCAGCTTCCGATAAAGTCCAGGCCGAGATCCGGATCCCCCGAGAGTTCGATCTCGGGGCTGAGTTGGCGCCCCCTCGTGTCGAGCACGGTGGCCCGGAGCAGCCACTTGCCCTCGTCCATCGACGAGGTCAGCAGATCCGTGACGCCGCCCCGGCGGACGATCTCCTTGGCTTGGCGAACCGTCTTCGATTCCAGGGCCTCGTCGAGCATGTAGAGGAAGTCATAAAGGTCTGGAATGGCCATGCGCGGAGGTAACGTGCTGGGAATCGCGGGCCCAGGTCAAAGCCGCCATGGCCCCGCCCGGCGCGTGGGGAAGAGCGGAGCCTGGCCCTGGCGGGTTGTCCGGGACGTCCGGTCCCGTCACGCTGAGGGGCGATGTCATCCCCGGCGCGATTTCGTTGGTTCCTGGCGTGGGCGGTCGGGCTGGGCATTGGCGGGACGAGCCCGACGGCGCCCGCGTCGGAGCCGGGCCACGGCGCGCCGTTGACCCTGGTGCGCGGAGCGGTCCACGCGGTGCGGTCGGTCGGGGAACTCGAGACCGCCGTCGCCGACGCCAACGCCCGCCGGATCCCCGCGACGATTCTCCTCGCCGACGGCACCTACATCCTGAACGCGCCCGGCCTCGAGATCGCGTGCCCCGGACTGGTGATCCGTGGTGCCTCGGGAAACCGGGACGCCGTGATCGTCCGGGGACCCGACGTCGGGCCCCGGGCGACCGTGGGCAACGTGTTTCTGGTTTCGGCCCACGACGTGGTGATCGCCCACCTGACGCTGGGGCATTGCCGTTTTCACGGGATTCAGGTGCGGGGCGAAAGCCCCCACGACGTCTCCGGGCTTCGGGTTCACGACTGCCGGTTGGTGGACTGCAATGAGCAGTTCATCAAGGGATCGTCGTCGGAACTCGATCCCGTCGGGGCCACGAACGGGCGGATCGAGGGGTGTCTCTTCGAATTCTCGTCGGGCTGGGCGTACCAGTACTACACGGGCGGCATCGACATTCACAAAGGCGTCAACTGGGTCGTGCGGGACAACCTGTTCCTGAATCTGCGGGTTCCGGCGGGACGGAGCGGGATGGCCGAGCACGCGATTCACTTCTGGAAGCGCTGCCCCACGATGCCGCAGAACATCGTGGTCGAGCGAAACCGGATCGTGAACTGCGACCGGGGCATCGGCTTCGGTTTGGTCAATGCCGAGGGCGGGCACCAGGGTGGCATGAGCGTCATCCGGAACAACCAGATCTCCAACGACGGCACCGGACCACAGACCGATGTTGGCATCGGGCTCGAGCACGCTTCCGGCGTGGAGGTCGACAATAACACCGTCGTCATCGCCGCCTACTGGGCGCCCATCGAGTATCGCTTTGCGGGCAGCTCCAACCTGGTGTTCCGGAACAACCTCGTGAACCGCCCGATCCGCCGGCGGGACGGCGCCCCGCCCGCGGCGACGACGAACAACGTGGAGAGGTTGGAGCCGTCGTGGTTTCGGGATCTGCCCGCCGGCGACCTGCGGTTGACCGGGCAGGCCCAGGCTGTCGTGGACCGGGGGCTGTCATTGCCGGGATTTACGGACGATGGCCACGGACGGACTCGACCGCGGGGCGGGGCCTGGGACGTCGGGGCGACGGAGCGGGAGCCGTAGCGGGCCGGCGCGCCGCGCAGACGCGGAATCAATGAAATACGGGGCATTGTCATGATCGAGAATCAGGAATCAGGAGTTTTAAGCTGAAAGGACGACGGTCTCGGACGACGGCGCCACGCATGATCAGAAATCAAAAATCAGGAGGTTTAAGCCATGGAGCGGAACCACGACGGCGAATCGCGCCGTCGCAGATCAAAAATCAGGATATTTAAATTGTATACGACGATGCCTCGGAGCAGTGTTTGGGGCATGACGACCGGTCGATTGCTGGCGCCGCCCGATCATCCGTCCGCGGTCTATCACTGCGTGTCCCGCGTGGTGGACCGGCGGTTCATCTTCCAGGGCCCGGAGAAGGAGCACTTCGTCCGGTTGCTCCGCGAGGTGGAGGAGTTCTGCGAGGTGCGCGTTCTCACCTACTGCCTCATGTCCAATCACTTCCACATTCTCGTCGAGGTTCCGAGGCCGCCCGAGCCGCCGCTGCGGCCCTCGCCGGAACGGATGCTGGCCAAGTTGTCGAAGCTCTCCGGGCACCAGAACGTCGGGCTCGTCCGCCAGCGGTTCGAGATGTATCGCGAGGCCCGCGACGAGGGGGGGTTGGCGGAGTATCTGGCGACCTTCCATGCGCGCCTGTGGGACCTGGGTCAGTTCATGAAGCTGGTCAAGCAACGCTTCACGCTGTGGTACAACCTGCGGGCGGGTCGGAAGGGGACGTTGTGGGAGGAGCGGTTCAGGAGCGTGCTGGTGGAGGGAAGGGGGCAGGCGTTGGTCACGATGGCGGCCTACATCGATTTGAACCCGGTGCGGGCGGGGTTGGTGAAGGATCCGAAGGACTATCGGTGGAGCGG
>CAZSOV010000400.1:0-6048 GCA_964608505.1 uncultured Verrucomicrobiota bacterium | reverse complement strand
GTGGGAATGGGAGGTGGAGTGGAGGGCATGGCAGTGTTCGAAGGAAACGACGGTGTCGGGTCAGGAAGGATCGGGCGCGGGTGCAGGCGCGGGTGCAGGCGCGGGTGCGGGTGCGGGGCTGGGGGGAGGGGAAGGCGGAGGGAGGAGTTCGGTCACGGGTGTCGAGAACTCGGAGGAGCGGGTCCGCAGGACGAGGCGCTCCCCTCCCAGGGTGCCCAGGCGGAGGGCGGGTACATCCAGGAGTTTTGCGCGTTCGACGAGTCGGGTGGCGTGGTGGGGTGCACAGGTCACCAGGGCGCGGGCGGCGGAGGCGTGAAAGAGCAGGGAGTCGAGAGCGGGTTCGGGGTCGAGGGAGGAGAGGTCGAGAAAGGCACCCACGGGTGAAGCGGCGCCCGCGGGCGACGGGCATCCGAGGCAGAGTTCACTCAGGGCGAGGGCCAGGCTGCCGCGGGTCCCGGGCAGGCAGGCCTTGAGGTCACCGGTTTCCGAGAGCCCGAGCAGGGCGAGTCGCAGGGCGTCGAGGGCCGCGGGGTCGTCCGAGGCGTCCAGGGAGCCCAAGAGGAGCAGGGCATCGTCGGGCAAGTGAACCGGCGCGTCGGGAGGCGGGGTGGGCGGTCGGTGATCTGAAGCAGGCGTGTCCAGCGTGTCCCGGGAGGCGGGTGCGGCGGGCGCGACGGGTGCGGCGGGCGCGACGGGGACCGGCGTGGGAGCCCGGGGCACCGCCGCCAGCAATTGGCGCCATGCGGGGAAGGGATCCTGGGATTCGGGCAGGGACATGGAAGGAGGGATGCTGGATACGGCAGGGGTGGTGTGGTGAGGGGTGAGGGGTGAGGGTGGCGGGAGGGTTCCGGGCGGGAAAGATGGCGCGGGGGGCATGCTTCGACAAGCGGCGCCTTGCTTCGGCAGGTCGTGCGTCGATAGGTTTCGGGCGGTGATCATTGCGCCTTCGTTGTTGGCGGCCAATTTCGCCCGTCTGGAACGCGAGGTGGGGAGGGCGTCGAAGTCGGGGGCGGAATGGCTGCATCTGGACATCATGGACGGCCATTTCGTGCCGAACGTGTCGTTCGGGCCGGCCGTGGTGGCCGCCATCCGGCCCTTCACGAAACTGTTCTTCGACGTGCACCTGATGTGCGAACGTCCGGAGATCCTGTTGGAGCCGTTCGCGAAGGCGGGAGCCGGGATGATCACGGTCCACGTCGAACTGGGGGATCGCGTCGAGCCGCTGCTGTGGAAGATCCGATCGCTGGGGTTGAAGGCGGGAGTGGCGGTCAATCCGCCGACGCCGATGCGCCTGGTGCAGCGGTTCCTGACCCGGATCGATTTGTTGCTGGTGATGACGGTCAATCCGGGATTCGGGGGGCAGTCTTTCATTCACGAGACCGTTCCGAAGATCCAGCAGGCCGCTCGGTGGCGGGCGGAAATGGGATTGGACTACCGGGTGGAGGTCGATGGCGGCATCACGTTCGAGACGGTGCGGGAATGCGCGTTGGCGGGAGCGGACACGTTCGTGAGCGGGACGGGATTGTTTCGGCAGCCGAACCTGGCGGCGGCGGTGCGCAAGATGCGGAAGCTGGCGACGCCGGCGGCACGGCGCGTGACACGGGCAACGGAGGCCGGGGTGGCCGCCTGACGAGGTCCGGAGAATGTCGCGGAAGCCAGCGTCGCGGGGGCGGGAGAGTGGGGCGGGTCGAATTCTGTGGTTGTTGAGCCTGCTGGCCCTGGCGGCCTTGGCGTCGTGGTGGTGGAAGAGTCCGGGCGGACGGGGCGCCGGGCTGGTCGGGCGGGACGGACGGTCCGGAGCCGCCGTGGAAGCCTCGGTGGTCAAGGAATTTACCCAGATCGAGGCGGCGGAGAAGGAGGTGGATCGTACGGTTTGGGCCGTGGAACAGGTCGCCCAGGCACGCGGCGCGCTCATCGAGGAGCTTTGGGAAACGTTGAATGCCTCGGGAGACGGGATGGGATTGCTGCGCGACCTCACGCTGGCGCGCATGTCCGGCGTGGCCGCGGGCCCGATGGAGGATCTTCCGCACGGGATCCGGCGGCTGCAGGGATCGGCGGGCGGCCCCCTGGAGGCTTGGCCGGACTGGCGCGAGCGCGTGGAACGTTGGCGCGGCGAGGGCTGGCATCTGGACCAGAGCGAATGGCGGCACGTTCGGTTCCTGCCGGGCACGAACGGGGTGCGCTCCGCCAGCTGGATCGAGGTCAACCTCGACCTGTCCCGACCCCAGCCCCCGGAGCGGGCCGAGGTGACGGCCCGGGTGCGCGTGAACTGGTCGGAACCAACCCCGGAGGGCGAGCCCGCCGGGGAGGCCCCGAAGGTCGGGATTCGCGAGGTGGCGGTCGAATCGTTCGACGTGCGACGACGCGTGGGTGGGGAGGTCTTCCGCGAGGCGTTTTCGCAGGAGTTCGAGCCGTTTCCCAAGACCAGTTGGATCGATCCGGTCCTGATGCGCGAACGTCCGGGCGGCGCGGGCGGCGTGGAACTCATCCTCGCGGGCCGCAACGAGGTCGTGCACCGGCGCGTCGGGGGAACGTGGACCTCCACGACCCTGAGCACGAATCATCCCGGTCTCGTCTTCACGGCGGTACTGGGTGACTTCTCGGGGGACGGACTCGACGACCTGCTCTGGGCGGTGCGCGGGGGCCTGGTGCTATCGCGGGGGGACGCGGAAGGCCGGTTCGACACGACGTCCGAGCCGGTCTGGTCGGCTCCGACGCGGCTGGAATACGCCCAGGCGCTGACCTGCGGCGACATCGACGGTGACGGCGACCTCGATGTCTACCTGGGACAGTATCGTCCGCCCTACGTCGGGGGGCAGATGCCCCGACCGTATTTCGATGCTTTGGACGGGCCGCCCGGTTACCTGCTCCGAAACGAGGGCGGCGGAAGGTTTGCCGACGCGACGGTGGGGTCCGGCCTGGAGCCCAAGCGGCATCGGCGTACCTACGGGGCTTCGTGGGTGGATCTGGACGGCGACGGCGATCTGGACCTCGCGTTGACGAGCGATTTTGCGGGCATGGACCTGTTCCGGAACGATGGCCAGGGCCGGTTCCAGGATGTCACCGCGAGTCAGCTCGACGATCCACGCGGGTTCGGAATGTCCCATGCCTTCTCGGATTTCGACGCAGACGGCCGCCTGGACCTGCTGATGGTCGCGATGCCGCAGCCGACCGCGGACCGGTTGGACGCCCTGGGCACGGAGCGTCCCGGGTTCGAGATCTGGCGCGGGGAACGGCGTCGGGCGGTGGTGGGCAATCGCCTGTTCTTCGGGGTCGACGGCGGCTTCCGGCAACGGACGGACGTGCGCGGGTTGGCCCGGTGCGGGTGGGCCTGGAGCGCGGCGGTCCTGGATTTCGACCAGGATCGCTACCCCGATCTGCTCGTGGTGAACGGTCACGAGACCCGGGCCTCGGTGAAGGACTACGAGCGGGAGTTCTGGACCCATGACATCTACGTGGGGGATTCGACGGGCAAGCCCGCGGTGGACGCCTATTTCGCGGCGAAATTCGCCGTGACCCGATCGCTGGGCTGGTCCTACGGCGGTCATGACCGGAACCGGTTGCTCTGGAATCGCGGCGGGAAGGACTTCGTTTCGGTGGGCCACCTCTTCGGTGTGGCCGCGCGCGTCGATTCGCGCAACGCGGTGGCCGAGGATTTGGACGGGGATGGGGACGAGGACCTGGTGGTGACGACGTTCGAAATCTGGCCGCGGGTGCGGCAGGTGGTGCGGGTGCTCGAGAACACCCTTGAGCGGACGGGGCAGTGGATCGGGTTCCGGCTGCCGTCGGGCGCCGCCTCGATGGGCGCCACGCTCACCGTGCGGGATCGACTCGGAAGTCAGGTCCGCACCTGGGTGTCCGGGGAGGGATACCGGTCGCAGGGAAAACGGGTGGTGCGGTTCGGCTTGGGCGACGTGACGCGAGTCGACGAGGTCGAGGTGCGTTGGGTCGGAGGAAGGCGGACCACCCTGAGGAATCTCGATGCCGGTCGGGTCCACGAGATCGCGGTCGCACGGTAGGGGGGGCGCGCTCCGGGATCTGCTGCCGACGCGGACGGCGGGGGATCAGTTGCCCGCGAGCAGTTCCTGATACCGCCGCACCCGGGCGAGTTCGCCCCGGCGCTCGACGGATTCGCAGGCGCGTTCGAGATTCACGCACATGCGCTGGAGCATGCGCCGGGCGTTGACGGGTTGGAGGAAGCTCTCCTCAAAGGGGCGCCCCATCTGGTTCACGAGCGCGACGCAGTCGGAGCGCTCCAGGAGGCGCCCTCCGTTGAAGGCATCGAGGTAGACCTGCCGGCGCGGCGACTGGTAGCGGCTGATGAAATGGCTCGGCAGCCCGATCCCGCTGAGGGGCAGCCCGACGCGTCGCCCCACCAGCAGCAGCACGGCGCTCAGACTGATCGGCGTGCCCAGCCGCCGGTCCATCACCCGGTTGAGGTAGCTGTTGTCGGGATCGTAGTACTCGTCCTGATTCCCGCGCAATCCGACCTCCCCGAAGAGGACCACATGGATTGCCTTCAGGATGGCCTCGTCGTTCCCCTTCTCCTCCGGCAACCGCTCGGCCAGGCGCGCGGCCCATTGATCCAGTTGGGCCCGATAGGCTTCAGCGTTCAGTTCGGGGTAGCGCGTCTGCGCGAGGCGGAGCATGCCCTCCTCGAGATCGAGATCGTCGCCGCCCCGCCGGCAGAAATCCGTCATCTGCACGTCCGCGGCCTGCGCCTCGAAATGGACCAGAATCTGCCGGATACGGCGGCGAAAGACGGGATCGTCGCTCAACGCGTGGACCCGCAGCCAGCCTCCCACGGCGGGGCCTTCCTGGATCAGTCGCTGCCGCGCGATCTCCGCCACCGCCACGTCGTCGTCGGCCAACAACGTCAGCAGCGCCTGGCGCTGGCCGGGATTCAGCGGCGCCGGCGGGATCGGGGAAGGCGTGCCGGATCCCGGATCGGCATTCGAACTTTGCGGTGAAGAGATCATCTCGACCGTCGGGCGTGAGACTGACACCGCCCCCGCCTGATTCAACGGGGAATCCGCAAAATGCTTTAGCGGCTCCGGTCGTGGACCAAGTGGGCCGGCTCCGCCGCGTCGGTGTCCCCGGCGAGCCGGATCGGTTCGAAGGAACTGCGGACTTCCTGCACGCATCCGGTGCGCGCCGCTTCCCGGGCGGCGAGCATGACCTCCAGAACGTGGTAGGCGTGCTCCGGTGCGACCTGCGGCGCCCGGCCTGCGTGCAGGCATTCCACCGCGTGCCGGAGTCCGTCGGTCCAGGACCACTCGGGCGCGGTTTCCTTGAACGTTTGCCAGCAGCCCGCGGCGTTTTGCCACAACTCGTATCCCTCGGGGTCCCAGTCATCCCCGAGCATCTGCAAGGTCCCGGAGGTTCCGTAGATCTCGAGGGCCGGGCCGCGGTACTGCTGGAGGGTGAAACCGGTGGTGACCACGCCGAAGGTGGCGTTGCCGAAATCAAGCAGCACCTGCGCATTGTCCTCGACCTCGACCTGGATCGGGCGTCCGTCGATCTCCCGTTGGGGAATGGCGGTTCCTGCGAAGGCCGTGACGCGCCGGGCCGGGCCCAGCAGTCCCGTCAGGGTGGTCAGGCAGTAGACCCCGAGATCGAACAGGGCCCCTCCGCCATGGCGATAGAACCACTCGTTCCACCACGGCCCCGCCCAACCGTACCGTGCGCGGGCCGAGCATGGGCGACCGATCTCCCCCGCCCAAAGACGTCGCGCGAGAATCTGGAAGGTCGGGCTGAGCGTCGTGAAGGGGGCGCAGACGAGGTGTCGGCCACTGCCGCGCGCGCAGTCGAGCAGGTCTCGCGCCTCGGCCAGATTCGTCGCCAGCGGCTTCTCCACGACCACGTGCCTGCCGTTCTTCAGCGCCGCCATGGCCAGCGGGGCGTGCTCGGGCATGGACGTCAGGATCAGCACCAGATCGACGTCCGGTGCCTCGATCACCTCCGCCGAGTCCGTGACGAACCGCGCTCCCGGGAGCGCTTCGGCGACGCCGGCCCGTTGCCGGTCCCGTCCGCAGGCCAGGGTGACCA
>CAZSOV010000399.1:0-6087 GCA_964608505.1 uncultured Verrucomicrobiota bacterium | reverse complement strand
ACCTGTCCCTCGCCGGCGGCCTGTTCGGAGCGCTGCATGTCCTGGCGGGCCTGCTCGAGCTGGCGGCGTTGTTCGGCGAGATTGGACTGGTTCTCCTGGCGGTCGAGGCGCTGCCGGAGTTCGTCCATGTCGGCGAGCATCTGGCGCTGCTCCTCCTGGAGGCGTTTGAGTTCGCGTCGGAGCTCCTCGCGTTCCTTCTCGGTCCGGGCCTCCTGCATGGCCGTCTGGAGCTCGCGCAGGCGCTCGTTGACGTCCTGCTGGCGGCGGGCGAGTTCCTGGAGGCGGTTCTGGGCCTGGAGCTGTTCGCGGCGGGCGGAGTCGGTCTGGGCGCGGGCCTGGCTCTGGGTCTCGTAGCGATTGTCCGCGTTGGCGAAGTCGAGTTGCTCGAGCTGACGATCCCGGGCCTCCTGCCCGGCACCGCCGCCGCCGCCGCCGCGGTTGCGGCTCATCTGGACGTTGGTCTCGCGGTCCCGGAGTTTGAGGAGGTGCTGGTAGGCGGCCTGTTCGGACTTGAGCGCGGTGTTGAGGTTCTCCGGCGCGCCGAGGGCCTTTTCGATGTCCCCGATGGCGGCGTCCATGGAGTCCTTCACGGCCTGCCAGAGGGCGGCGAGGCGGGGATCCTCGATTTCCTCGGCGGCCTGCTCGGCCTGGGCACGGGCCTGATTCTGGGATTCGCGGATGACGTCGGTGTCCTTGTGGAGCTGGTCGGCGGGGGTGCGGAAGCGTTCGCGCTGGAGCTTCCAGGTGGCATTGATGATCTGCTTCTGGAGTTCGGCGAGGCGCGTGGCCGGGCCGCCGCCACCGCCCCCACCACCGCCGCCGCCCTCCTCCTCCTGATTCCCGGAGCCGGAGGCCTCGCGGAAGACCTCCTCGAACGGGCGGACCTCGGCGAAATAGAGGTCGCTCTCGGTGCGGCGGACCTGGCCGTCCGGGCCGATGTCGTCGGCCCAGACATACCACGAGAAGAGGTCGTCGGGACGGGCGCCGAGTTCCTCGAGGCGGAGCTCGTGACGGAAGGAACGGCGTTCGCGGGCGGGGACGGTGCCGCCGAGTTCGAGGTAGGTGGGTGCGTTGGAGCCCTGGGTGAAGGCGAGACCGTAGGCGAGGGTGCCGAAGTCGTCCCAGACGGTGCCGTCGAAGACGATTTCCTCGAGCGCGGACGGGCGTTGGTCGCCACGGGGGGCGGCCAGTTTGATCTCGGGGGTGCGGTTGGTGAGAACCTGGAAGACGAACTGGGCAGGTTCCTTGTTGGTGCGTCCGTCCTCGTCGACGAGCTGGAGTTCGTAGGAACTGCTGGCGAGGAGGGGCAGGTTGGTGAGGAGCGCGAGGGGACGATTGGTGACGACCGTCAGGTCGAGGGCTGGGGCTCCGTTGCGGGGGACGAGGCGGGCGGTGCGGACGGGTTTGTTCAGCTGCAGGCCGAGGTCGAGTCGGGAGCCCTCGACGGCGGAGACGCGGCGGGTGTTCTCGACGCGTTTGGGGGCTTCCCGGGTATAGGAGGGAAAGGTGAGGTCGGCATCGGCCTTTTCGAGGCGCGGGTGCTCGAAGACCTTGATCTTGAAGGAAGGGGTTTTTTCGCCGGCGTACTCGACATGGTAGGTGGCGTCGTTGGTGATGCCGGGGATGCTGCCGCCGAAGACGGGGTCGGCGAGGCTGCGGGTGAGGGGGATGCGGCGTTCGCTGGCGGGGGACGTGGCGAGGACGAGTTCCGCGGTGGGCGGGAGCTGGCTGCCGAAGCGGGCGAGCACGACGAGGGAATTGCCCTTCTCGAGTTCCGTGTCGCCCGGGGTGACGGTGACGCCCGTCGTGCGGACCAGCAACTGGGACGAAGCACCCGGGGGCACCACGACGCGCAGGCCGGCGAGGGCGAGGAAGAAGAGCGCGAGCGCGGCCAGATGGACCAGATGGGTGCCGAGCAGCCGGGAGCCGGGCAGAATACGGCCCCAATCGTGGGAATCGGCATGGACCAGGGCATCCCGGACGAGACGCAGCTGGAGGAAGCCCAGGGGTTCGTTCCGCGAGGACTCCTGCTGGACGGCGGTCAGGACCAGGCCCTGGAGTTCCGGGAATTCGCGTTCGATGCGGGTGGCGAGTTCGCGGAGGTCGGGTTTTCGGGCGAGGCGGACGAGGGCGAAGATGAACGCGGCGAGGGCGCCGGTGACGGCGAGGATGGGTTGGGCGAGCGGCGTGCCCCAGCCGGAGAGGCGTTGGAGGAGCAGGAAGACGCCGGCGAGGGCGGCGGCCCCCAGCCAGCCGAGCGCGAGGCTCTGCCAGAAACGGAGTTGCTGGCGGCGCCGGAGCAGGGGCGCGAGTCGTTCGTGGAGCGAGGACGGGATCATGCCGGAGTTCCTCCAATGGCCGGGGGCAAGGTACGCCGGGTCAGCCAACCGGCGAGCGTTGTTTCGAGCAGGACGAAGAAAAGGGTACCGGCAAGGAACCACCGCCAGAGCTTCTGGCGATTCTCGCTTTCGGCCGCGGCGAGCTGGCGGCGCGCCTCCGGGTCCGGCGGGGGCGGCAGTTCGGACGACTTCAGGGTGGCCCCGAGTTTTTCGAGGTCGTCGACGGGCAGGGGTGCGGTGCGGCTTTCGGTCGCGTCCAGATTGACGGCGACCCGCACCGACGCCGCCGCCGAGGAGAACACGTAGATGCCCGGCAGGGCGGCGGTCGCGGTCGCGGCGTGCGGCGCGAGGGCATTGGTCCCTTCCGGCCAGCGGGATTCCCTGCCGTCCGGGGAACGGAGGGTCACGGGGGACGCGGCGGCGACGGCCTCCGGGGGGGCCAGCACATCGCCGACGGCGAGGGCGGGATGGGCCGCGGTTTGAGCCCCGGCCCCGTCGAGGATCGAGTACAGGAGCGGGACGAACTTCGAGGAGAGCGCGAGTTGGCTGTCGGCGGGATGCCAGCCGGAGGCCAGGACGAGCAGGCGTCCGCGTCCGACCGGTACCTCCAGCCAAAGCGGGTCCCCGGAGTCGAGGCGGGTGATGACGCGCGCGTGGGGGAGGGCGGCGGGATCCAGCTTGCGATAGCGCCAGATCCGCACCTTGGTGAAGTCGCTGTAGCGGGGGTCGGCGAACGGCGCGAGCAGGGGATGTTTGAAGTCGATTTCGGCGAGCAGCGCGTACCCGGGGAGCCTGGTCTCGACGAGGGGGACCCCGGGAAGCCCGAGCAGGCCGGCGAGGGTGGCGCCATCGTCGCCCGCGGGCGGGACGTGGACGACGACGCCGCCGGCCTGGAGGCGGTCGCGCGCGGACGCGAGGGCCGCGGGCGGGAGCGGCGCCGCGAGGATGGCGACGGAGGCGGCGGCGAGGTCCTCGGCGGCCTGCAGGGTCGCCGGGGTCCTCCACGCGAGGGTGGCGGCGACGCCGTTGGTCTCGGCAAAGACGCGGCGGAGGAAGAAAAGGGGCTGCTGGGCGTCGGCGGGAGATTCGGTCCCCACGTAAAGGATGCGGGCGCCGGTGGCGGAGGGCGGGACCAGGTACAGCGTGTTGTCGAACGGTTCGCCGTCGCCTCGGAGCACGATGCGATCGAGGCCGGGTTCGCTGGGGACGGGCAGCGCGACGACACGGTTGCCGCCGGGCGCGACCCGGACCTCCTGGATGCCGAGGGAGGGGGAGGCGTCGCCGGGCCGGGCCCAGCCGAGTTCGAAGCGATCCTCGCGGGAATCGGAGGCATTGAGGACGCGCACGCGGACGACCGCCTGCGTGGCTCCGGGGGCGACGGCGGCATCGGTCAGGAGCTGGAGACCGGCATTGCCCCGGGGCGGGGCGGGGAGGGTATCGACGTTGAGCGTGATCCCCTTCGGCCAATCGTAGCCCTGCAGCGCCTCGAGCCGGGAGCCTTCCTGGAGATCGGTGACGAGGACGATGCGGCGGGTGACGTGTTGCTTCTCGTCGGGCGATTCACCGAGGGCCTCGGCGGCGTTGATGAGGGCGGTGGCGAGGTGGGTGGACGACCAGCCGGGGCGAAGGGGGCGGAGCCGCTCCTGGACGAGCGCGACACGCGCGTCGTGGGTGGAGGCCGACCAGGCTTCGAAGGACACGACCGGGGTCGATTCGCGTCCGAAGGCGGAGACGGCATAGACATCGGCGGGTTTGGCCTGTCGGACATGGTGGAGCACGCGGGCGACGGCGGCGTCCCAGAGGCCGGGACGCTGCATGCTCGCGCTGATGTCGAGGAGCACGAGGACGCGTTCCCGGGTGCCGGAGATCGGGTCGGCGAGGTCGGCGCGTTTGAAGAACGGACGGGAGAAGGCGAAGGCGAGGAGGCCCAGGACGAGGCAGCGGAGGAGGAGCAGCAGGAGGTCCTCGAGCCGGCTGCGTTCGCGCATGCGCGGCGGGCTGGATTGCAGGAAGAGAAGGGACGAAAAATTCAGCTTCCGCCGGGTGTTGCGGCGGATGAGGTGGAAGGCGACGGGAAGCGCGATCGCCGCGGCGCCGAGGAGGAACAGGGGCGCGAGAAAGTTCATTGGCGGGCGCGGTTGATGCGGCGTCCGCGTCGGGAGTGGTCGCGCACGAACTCGAGCAGGGCGAGTTCGAGGGGGCGCGAGGTCTCGACGCGGTTCCAGGACATGCCCAGACGCTGGCAGATCGCCCGGATATCGGCGGCATGTTTCTCGAGGCGCTCGCGGTAACCCTTGCGGGCGGCAGCGGGGTCGATGAAGAGCGTCCTGCCGGTCTCGAGGTCCTCGAACCAGGCCGGTTCGTCGAAGTCGAGGCTGAGCTCCGCGGGATCGAGAATCTGGAAGACAATGACCTCGTGCCCGATGGCGCCGAGGGCCGAGAGCGATTTCTCGAGTCGATCGGGCGGGGCAAGCAGATCGGAGAGCAGGACGATCCAGCCCCGCTTGTGGAGCAGCGCGGCGGCCCGTTCGAGCGGGGCGACGAGATCGGTTTCGCGACCTTCGGCGGGGCGTTCGAGCGCGAGCAGAAGCTGCCGGAGGTGACCGGGCCGGTGGCGGGCGGGAAGATAATCGCGCACGGCCCCGTCGAAGGTGAGGAGGCCGGTGGCATCGCCCTGGCCGTCCAGGAACCAAGCGAGGGTGGCGGCGAGGGTGGCGGCATAATCCGCCTTCGTGACCCCGCCCGAGGCAAAGGTCATCGAACGGCTCCGGTCGACGAGCAGATGACAGCGGAGATTGGTTTCGTCCTCGAACCGCTTGATGTACTGGCGGTCGGTGCGCCCGAGCACGCGCCAGTCGAGATACCGCAGATCATCGCCCGGCGTGTACTGGCGGTACTCGGTGAACTCGACCGAGAACCCATGGTACGGGCTGCGATGCAGTCCGCTCCAGAATCCCTCGACCACGCTGCGGGCGCGCAGTTCGAGGCTGCGGATGGCCATGAGCGCCCGCGGGTCCACGAAGGAACCGGAGGCACGGGACGCCGTCGATGTCGGGGGCGGAGGCACGGGGGCGGGCGGCCGGGTTGGGTTAGGGGTTAGGAGGCGCTCCCCGCGGTCGGCAGGGGTGGCTTCACATGGGTCATCAGGCGGCGGATGACGTCCTCGACGCGGACCCCCTCCGCTTCGGCCCGGTAATTGAGGAGGATGCGATGCCGGAGCACGGGGAGGGTGAGGGCATGGAGGTCGTCGACCGTGACGTGGGCGCGTCCCTGGAGCAGGGCGCGGGCCTTGGCGCCGAGGATCAGGAACTGGGCGGCCCGGGTGCCGGCGCCCCAGGTCACCCAGTCGTTGATGAACTCCGGCGTGCCGGCCTGGCGCGGGCGGGAAGCCGCGGCGAGCCGGACGGCGTGCCGGACGATTTCCTCGGCCACGGGAACCTGGCGGACGAGTTCATGGAAGCGGATGACGTCGACGCCGGAGAACAGGGGTTCGATGGCGGCGGGTGGACGTCCGGTGGTGCGCTGGATGACCCGGACCTCGTCGGCCTCGGGGAGGTAATCCATGACCACGTTGAACATGAACCGGTCCAACTGCGCCTCGGGCAGCGGGTAGGTGCCCTCCATCTCGATGGGATTCTGGGTGGCGAGCACGAAGAACGGTTCGGCGAGCACGTGGCGGACGCCGGCGGCCGTGACCTGGTGTTCCTGCATGGCTTCGAGCAGGGCGGCCTGCGTCTTGGGCGGGGTC
>CAZSOV010000398.1:0-6101 GCA_964608505.1 uncultured Verrucomicrobiota bacterium | reverse complement strand
AGCCAGTCGCCGGCCCCACATCGCGGTTCCACGCAGGACTTTGTCAACGGCCCTGGGGGGGGTGGGCACCCCGCGGATTGCCATGGGCCGGCGCGGTACGTTGAATGGGGCAGCCATGCCGGTTGCCTTCAAGGATTACTACGCGATTCTCGGCGTGCCGCGTGCCGCCTCGGAGGAAGTCATCAAGAAGGCGTATCGGCGGCTGGCGCGCGAGTACCATCCCGACGTCGCGAAGGACAAGCCGCAGGCGGAGGATCGGTTCAAGGAGATCAACGAGGCCTACGAGGTCCTGGGCAATCCGGACCACCGCCGGCGCTACGACAACCTCGGACCCCATTGGAAGGCCGGCAGCGAATTCCGTCCGCCTTCCGACGCCGACGGCTCGGCGCGCGGCGGGCGCCGGGTCCGGGTGGATGACGATGCCGCCGCGGAGGACGAGGAATTCGAGGTGCGCTTCGGCGGCACCGGCTTCAGCGATTTCTTCGAGTCCCTGTTCGGACGCGGCGGGCGAGGGGACGAGGAGGAGTCCCCGGGAAGGCGCGGCGGCGACATCGAACGCGACATTCAGGTCGATCTCGACGAGGTGCTGCACGGGTCGCTGCGGATGGTGACTCAGGACCGCGTGAACGCGCGGTCGGGGCGCGTGGAACGGAGCACGTTCCAGGTGCGCATCCCCGCCGGGGTCCGGGAAGGGCAATTGATCCGGGTGTCGGGCAAGGGGGAGGCCGGGCGCGACGGCAACGCCGGGGACCTCTACCTGCGCGTGCATTTGTCGGGCCACCCGGACTTCAAGGTGCGCGGGGGCGATCTTTGGACGGAAGTGGCCCTGACGCCGTGGGAGGCGGTGCTGGGTGCGACGGTGAACGTGCCCTCGCTCGAAGGGGCGCTCTCGGTCCGGGTGCCCGCCGGTTCCCGCAATGGCCAGCAATTGCGGGTGCGTGGACGCGGGCTGCCCCTGCCCGGTGGCCAGCGCGGGGACCTGTATGCCGTCGTGGAAATCGAGGTGCCCTCCCGGATCACGGACGAGGAACGCGAGTTGTGGCAGCAGCTGGCCGAGCGTTCCCGGTTCAATCCGCGCCCGGTCTGAACTCTTCGTTCACCGCATACGCTCCGCCTCCTCATGTCGGCGGCTACGAAACGGGGGTTCGCGGACCCGGATCGCGTAGCTGACGAGGTGACGAGGCGGAACCTTTTGGTTCACCGCATACGCTCCGCCTCCTTATGTCGGCGGCTACGAACCCGTTCGCGGACCCGCATCGCGTAGCCACCGAGGGGGGCGAGGTGGAGCTTTTGGGTTCACCTCAAACGCTCCGCCTCCTTATGTCGGCGGCTACGAAACGGTTCGCGGACCCGAACCGCGTAGCCGGCGAGGGGACGAGGCGGACCTTTTTGGTTCACCGCAAACGCTCCGCCTCCTCATGTCGGCGGCTACGAAACGGCGGTTCGCGGACCCGCACCGCGTAGCCGACGAGGGGACGAGGTGGACCTTTTTGGTTCACCGCATACGCTCCGCCTCCTTATGTCGGCGGCTACGAAACGGCGGTTCGCGGACCCGGATCGCGTAGCTGACGAGGGGACGAGGTGGAGCGTGGGCGGTACGCCGGGCAGCCGCAGCGGCGATGGAGTTGGTCCGCGCGGAGGCGTTGGCGGGGCGGGGAGACTGGCGCCGGGCCGGTGCGTGGCAGACCCGGTCGTTGACTCCCGGGATTCCGGGCTCGCACCATGGGTTTCATGGTCCGCCAGTCAGCCATGAACCGTCCACCGCAGCTGCTGCGGCTTCGCGCCGGGTCGGGGGACCCGGCCTGCAATGGCGTGCACGCCTTGGGTGCCGTCCGCGTGCCCCCGCGCGATGCCGGACCCTGGCCGTGGCCCGGGCCATGGATCGCCGTGTGCATGTGGGCCCTGCTTTGGGCGGGGCAAACGTGGGGCGCCGACGGGGGGCGGGTCGGAACCCCGGGCCCGGGCCCGGGCGCGGGGGCCGCGGAGGACTGGTCGATGCATCGGGGCGGACCGGGGCGCGCAGGGATGGGGGGCACGCGGCTGGGGTTTCCGCTGCACCGGATCTGGCACCGGGCGACGGGCGAGCCGGTTCCGGCGTGGGGTCCACCGGCACGCCGGAGTTATTGGCAGCGTCTGGAACATCTCGAAGCCCGGGTGGCGGAGGATCATGTCCATCCGGTCGTGCTGGCGGGGGACGCGGTGTTCCAGGGATCGACCACCGACGATCAGGTGCGTTGCCTGGACGCCGCGACGGGCGCGACGCGCTGGGTATTTCGCGTGGACGGTCCGGTGCGTTACGCGCCGGTGGTGGCAGATGGACGGGTGTTCTTCGGCAGCGATGACGGGTGGGTGTATGCCGTCGACGCGCGGACGGGCGGGTTGGCATGGCGCCAACGACCGGGGCCGCGGGACTGGCGAATTCCGGGGAACGGACGGGTGATTTCGAGCTGGCCGGTGCGGGGCGGCGTGGTGGTGGATCGCGGCGTGGTCCATGCGACGGCGGGGTTGTATCCGCAGCAGGGGGCGTGGGCGTGCGCGTGGGAGGCCGCCACCGGAACGGCGCGGTGGCAGGTGGCCCTGGAGGATTCGCCGGAGGGCTACCTGCTGACGACGGAGCGGTTGCTGGTGGTCCCGACCGGACGGGCTTCGCCCATCGGGCTGGATCGGGAGTCGGGTCGGGTCGTGCGACGCTTCGACACCGGCGGCGGGACATACGCCGTGGCGGCGGATGGGGAGCTCTTTGGCGGTCCGGGGAATGACGGGACCCTGACGGGCGTGGCGGCCCCGACGGGGGAACGGCTGATCTCGGTGAAGGGGCGGAATCTGGTGGCCGCGGCAGGCCGGGTTTACCTGCTCGAGAACGGGGAATTAAAGGCGGTGGACCGCGTGCGCCAGGCGGAACTGGGCCGGAAGGCCAGGGACCTGGAGCGCCGGCTCCGGGCCGGGCCGGGTGCGGGAGACGCCGCCGCAGCCGAGGCGGTCACGCGCGGGCGGGCGATGCTGGACGAGGTCCGACGCGAGCTCGGTCGCTGCGAGTTGTGGCGGGTGGCGTGCCCCGCGAACCTGACGTTGATAGGAACCCCGAACGCCCTCGTGGCCGGCGGAACCAACCTGGTCGTCGCGTTCGATCGCGGGACCGGACGCGAATTGTGGCGAACCCCGGTGGCAGGACGGGCGCTGGCCCTGGCGGCGGCGGGGGGAAGGTTGGCGGTGAGCACGGATCGAGGCGGGTTGGAGGTCTTCGGGGCCGGATCGGAGGGGCCGATCCCCCCCGAGGTCCCTCCCGTCACGGCGGGGGCGGCGAATCCCGTGTTTCGCGAATCGGAGGCCGGGGTTCGTTCGTGGCTCGACCGGCTGCGGGCCGCGGGCATGCCGGGGGCGGGATCGGGGACGTCGTCGCGCGCCGGCCCCGTGGATCCGGGCGTGGGCGCTGCCGGATATGCCGTGGTCGCGGGCCTCGGCACCGGGCGGCTGGTGGAGGCGTTGCTGCGGGAGACGCGCTGGCACGTGGTGGTGGTGGATGCGGACGCGGCGCGGGTGACAGCCTTGCGGACGGAGGCCGAGTCGGAAGGGTTTTACGGGTCGCGCCTGAGCGCGCACGTGGTGCCGGGCGGTCCGCTGCCCTTCACCGACGCATTCGCGAACGTGGTGGTGTCGGAAGCCGGTTTGGAGGGGGCGCGGTCCCTGCCATGGACGGAGGCCGAATTGCTTCGCCTGGTGCGGCCGTGGGGGGGCGTCGGCTGGTTCGCCGGGGATCGGGAACCGCAGGTGCGGGGCGGGTTGGATGGGGCGGGGGAATGGACCCATCAGTACGGGAATCCATCGAACACGGCGAACAGCGGCGACCGGCGGGTCGGCGCGCGTTTGGGTCTGCAATGGTTCGGGGGACCCGGACCGGATGTCATGGTGGACCGGCATCTGCGCGGCCCCGCGCCGTTGAGCTCGGGCGGGCGCCTGTTCGTGTCCGGCGAGAACCGGCTCCTGGCGGTGGATGCCTGCAACGGGGCCGGTTTGTGGCAGGTCGCGCTGCCGGGGTCGCAGCGCTACACCATGCCGTATGACGCGGGCTACCAGAGCGTCGAGGGCGACCGTCTGGCCATCGCCGTGCGCGACGCGTGCTGGCTGCTCCGGGCCGGGGACGGCGCGGTTCTGAGCCGCGTGCCCGTCCCGCTTGCCGCGGCGCCCGGCGCGGGCGCGGGCAAGTTGGCGCGCTCCTGGCACTGGGGCTGGACCGTGTTGTCGGGCGGCGGGCTGTTCGGTTCGGCGCAGTGGTCGACCGCCTCGCGCACGGTCCCGAGCTACGAGCAGATCGACGTCGACTACAACAACGACCAACCGCTGGTGACGGGCCGCGCGGTGTTCCGCGTCGAGCCGGACTCGGGCCGGACGGTGTGGCGTTCCGAACGGGGCGCGATCCTGAACCCGACCCTGACGTTGCACCGCGGGCTCGTGTTGTTCGTCGAAGGCCGGGCGGGGGCGCTGGCGGAACATGCGACCGGTCGCCTCCCGCTGGACGCGGTGCTGCGCGGGGACCCCTGGCTCGTCGCCCTGTCCGCCGACACCGGGCGCCTGGTCTGGGAGCGTCGTCTGGAGGGTACCGTCGCCGGGTCGCGGAACATCCTCTTTCTGAGCGGTGCCGAGGAACGGCTCGTCCTCGCCGGCTCCCGGCTCGGCGCGGGCCGGGATTCCGGGTACCTGGTCGAGTGCCGGCGTCTCGCGGACGGGGAGGTGATCTGGACGGCCTCGCATCCGGCCGGGAAACCGGGGGAGTTCACGCACGGGGAGCAGGTGCATCATCCGGTGATTCTGGGGGAGTGGCTGGTCGCGGAACCGGTGGCGTACGAGCTGGCGACGGGCCGGCGGCTGTCCGCATCCGGGAGCGCGGCGGACTGGCAGCTGGTGCGGCCGGGGCACAGCTGCGGGACCCTGAGCGGCGCCGGCGATTGTCTGTTCTTCCGGGCGGGGAATCCGACGGTTCTGGATTTGCGCGCGCAACTGCGCGGGAACGAGCCGGCCCGAAAGCTGGCGCCGTCGCGCACCGGGTGTTGGATCAACATGATCCCCGCCGCCGGCCTCCTGCTCGTGCCGGAGGCGAGCGCGGGTTGCGTCTGCCAGTACTCGCTGCAAACCTCGATGGCGTTCCGCCCGTTGCCGTAGTCGCGGCCTTTGCCTTCGCCTTCGCCTTTGCCGGGGCCGGGGCGCCGGCGGGGGACACGGAGAGGAAATCGCATCGCATGGACACGAGAATCTTGGTGACGGGAGCGCGGGGATTCGTGGCGGGAAGCGTGCTGGCCCAGGGCCGATCCCGCGCCGAATGCCATGCCGTGTCCCGGACCGCGGCACCCGATCCCGCGCCGGACGGAACGCGCTGGCATGCCCTCGACTCGCGGGCCGAGGCGGACTGGGACCGCCTGCTTTCGGACGTGCGCCCGACCGCGGTCATCCATACCGCGGCGGCGGCGGACGTGAACTTCTGCGAGGTCGACCCGGAGGCGGCACTGGCCATCAACGCCGGGCTCACCGGCACACTGGCCCGCCTGTGCGCCCGCCACGGCGTGAAGCTGGTGCACTGCTCCACCGACACCGTGTTCGACGGCGAACGGGCGCCGTATGCCGAGGACGACGCCCCGGAGCCCATCAATCGCTACGGCGAAACCAAGGCCGCCGCGGAGCGGGCCGTCCAGGAGGCCGGCGGCTGCTGGGCCGTGGCCCGGCTGGCCCTGGTGGTCGGACTGCCGGCCGCCGCCGCGGGCAATTCCACGCTCTCCCGCATGCTCGACGCCTTCCGCGCGGGTCGCACCGTCGGGGGGTTGGTCACGGAGTACCGGACTCCCATCGATGTGGTGACCGTGGGACGGGCCCTGCTCGAGCTCGCGCTCGGCGCCCCGACGGGCCTTTTCCATCTCTCCGGCCTCACCCGGCTCAGCCGTTACGACCTGACCCGCCGGATCGCCCTGGCGTTCGGATTCCCGGAGTCCCTCGTCGAGGCCCAGACGACCATGGCCCAGACGGGACGGGCCCGGCGTCCACGGGACGTCTCGATGTCCCATGCCCGCGCCCGGGCCCTGCTCGCGACGCCCATGCGGGAATTCGACGACGCC
>CAZSOV010000397.1:0-6117 GCA_964608505.1 uncultured Verrucomicrobiota bacterium | reverse complement strand
AACTTGGCACAGACCTGCTCGGCGGAAGGCCGCCGCTCCGGAGGGGGAGGCGCTGGTATCTCGAGGAGCACATGGAAGTGATTGGACATGAGGCAGAAGGTCAGGACGCGCACCTCGCAAAACGCCTCGCATTCGCGAAGCAGGGAAACGAAGTGCTCCTTCTCGGCAGGTTGGAAAATGAAACGACGATCCACGATCCGTGAAACGCAATGGTACCAACCCGCCGGAGCCTCGGGCGGGAACTTCAGGCGTGGGTAGCGCATGCCCGAGAATGGCCAACCACCGCCATCGTTGCCAATAAAGAATCTGGTTCATTGAGCATACAAACAACCTGGTGCATAGAATCCATAAACGACTGATAAAGAACCTGGCGACTAGTTTTGGCCGAGTCGCGTGGTTGCTCTGACCCGCTAGCGGGGGGCGCGGCGAAGGGCTTTGACGACGGGCAGGAGGGAGTCGATTTGGGACGGGGTCAGGGTTTCCCGGAAGGCGGGCATTTTCTGCTGGCCTTTGGGGTCCAAAATGCCGTCCCGGATCTGGCGGGCGATGTCGGCGTCGGGAATCCGGCTGAGCCGGAGGTCTTTGACGCCGAGCTTTCGAGCGGCTGGCGTGCTCGCGGAACCATCCTGGCTGTGGCATGGGGCACAGGTCTTCAGGAAGAGCGCCCGACCCGTGGCCGGGGGCGCGGCGGCGGGCGGGGACCCGGGTGCGCCGGACGAATCGGGCACACCCACGAGGAGGAGCGCGAGCAGGGGTACGAGGCGCGGGTGCAAGGCGAGGGGATGGGGATGGTCCGGCGCGGGCGCCGCGGGTTGGACGTTCGCGCGGGCCGGGGAGAAACAGCGCGGACGCGAGGGCGCCGTTGAAGGGTCGCCAGGAGGTGGATGGATCGAGGTGCTGGCGCGGGCCTGGCCTCACCCTTTCACGTCGAAGCAGAAGAGGAGTTCCTGGTCGCGCAGGTAGAGGCGTCCGTTGACCACGACGGGATGGGTCCAGATGCGGCCCTGGGGGTTGCGTTGCTTGGTTTGGGGATCGAGTTTGAAGCGTCCGTGTTCGGTCCAAGCCTTGGGGGAGGCTTCGACGAGGGCGACTTCACCGGAATCCTCGGCGATGCAGTAGAGCATGCCGTCGGCATAATGGACGGCGCCTTTTCCGAAGGCGCGATGGCTCCAGACTTCGTTGCCGGTCTTGAGGTCCTGGCAGACCCAGCCGGTGCCATCGGAGTGGCCGTAAACATGATCGCCGACGAGGATGGCCCCGCCGTGGTGATTCTTGAGGACCTTGTTCTCGTAGAGTTTGGTGACTTGGTTTTCGGCGCCGAGCCTGATGGAGACACAGCCGACCCCGTAGCCCGCGGTGACGTAGACTTGTCCATCGGCATAGATGGGGGTGGGGATGACGGCGACGCGGCCCGAAAACTCTTGCTGCCAGAGGAGCTTGCCGGACGCGGGGTCGACCCCGAAGAAGCGCTTGGTGACGAGTTGGATGACCTGCGGTTTGCCGGCGTGCTGGACGAGGATGGGGGAGGAATACTGGGCGGCATCGGTCAATTCGGTGCTGCGCCAGGCGACCTCGCCGGTGGTCTTTTTGAGGGCGGCGAGGGTTCCCTTGTCACCGCCAGGAGTGCAGATCACGAGGTCTCCGACGACGAGAGGGCTTTCGGTATAGCCCCAGCTCTGCAACTTGCCGCCGAGGTCGGCGGAAAGGGATTTCTGCCAGACCACTTTGCCGTCGGCGGCCTGCAGGCAGACGAGGAGGCCGTTGCCGCCCATGGCGAAGACGAGGCCACCGTCGATCGTGGGGGTGCAGCGGGGACCGTCGCCCCAATTGTTGGGGTATTTGGGACCGGCAGGCGCGGCCCAGAGTTCCTTGCCGGTGGCGGCGTCGAGGCACAGGACGAATTCGGCGTTGTCCCGGAGTCCCATGGTGAAAAGTTTCCCTCCGACAATGGAATAGCCCGCGTAGCCGAGTCCGGCGTTTTCATTGAGCCAGATGCGTTTGGGGCCGGAGGCGGGCCAGGACTTGAGGAGTCCGGTGTCGGGGGAGTGGTCGGCCCGCTGGGGGCCGCGCCATTGGGCCCAGTCGGCGGCGAGGAGGGGAAGGGAGGAGAGGAGGAGCAAGCCGAGGACGACACGAAGCGGTGAAGCGGAGGGGTTCATGCGGCGAAAGTAATGAAACGTCGGGGAGGAGGATGCCGGGGAACGGGGAGTCGGCAATGATGGATTGGGGAAGCGGGCGTTGAAATGAGGGCGGGGTGGGCCTACGTTCGCGGCGGATGTTGTCCGACCGGGAGTACATGCGGGATGGCGAGCGTCCACGGTGGGGGTCGCCCGTGGTGGTGCTCCTGATCGTGCTGACCGCGATTTTTTTGCTCGAGTGCGTCCTGGTGGTGTTCCAGAGGTGGTCGCTATCGACTTGGTTCGGGCTGAATCTGGTGTCGGTAGGGGGGTTCCAGTACTGGCGGTTGTTGACATACCAGTTCCTGCACATCGCTCCCTGGCCCTTGCATCTCCTGATGAATGGGGTGGCCTTGTGGTTTTTCGGGCAGAGCCTGCTGGAGTCCGTGGGGACGCGGCGATTCTGGCTGATCTACCTGACCTCCGGTCTGGCGGGGGCCATGCTCGAGTTGGCCAGTCAGGCGTGGCACCCGGCGTATGGACCGGTGAACACGGTGGGGGCCTCGGCCTGCGTGATGGGATTGATCGGGGCGTTTTGCTTCCTGCATCCGGAACGGGAGGTGGTTTTCTTCCTGTACGTGATTCCGGTGCGGTTGCGGGCGATGACGATGTTCTGGATCACGTTCGGTTACAGCCTGTTCGGGACGGTGTTTCCGCATGCCGGCATCGCGCATGCCGCACATCTGGGCGGAGTCCTGGCCGGGGTGGGATTCGTGAGGTTGTTTATTCACGAGGAGGCCTTGACCTGGCTGAGGCGGGTCCTTCCAAGCCAGCGAGTGGCGCCTCCGCCGGTGGTGGCAACGGCGGTGCGGATGTCTGGATCGAGTCGTGCGGCGCGGGGCGAGGTCGTGGCGGAGAGCGAACCGGAGTCGCCGGAGGATTTTATCCGGCGCGAGGTGGATCCGATTCTCGACAAAATCTCGGCGCACGGCATGCAGAGTCTGACGGAGAAGGAGCGGCGGGTGTTGGAAAAGGCGAGGAACCGGATCCGGACCAAATAGGAATCCAAGCTCCAAGTTCCAAGTTCAAAGCTCAAAGGTCCGAGCTCAAAGGTCCAAGGTCCAAGCTCAAAGTTCCAAGGTCCGGGGTCCGAGGTCCAAGCTGGGAGCCGCGGGTTGAAAGGTGGCGGGGGGGGAGATGCCACGGGCCCTGGTCCGAAATCCGGATCAGCGGGCGGGCTCGGGGAGCGGGCGCAGAACAACCTGGCGAAGGTCCATCACGGCCCCACCGGGCTTGGTGACGGGGCGGACTTCGAGGGTATGGGGTCCGGCGGGCACCTCGATTTCGCCGATGGTCCGGTGGGTGAAGTTCTGGAAGTGACCGGTGTCGAGGACGGTCATGGTGATGGTTTTCCCGGCGACCTTGAAATCCACGGTGCTGCCGCCGCTTCCCTTGCCGCAGCCCTGGAGGATGTCGATGGCGTAACGTCGGGATTCGGGGGCGTGAAAGTCCCAGGAGGCCCAGTCGTCGGGTCTGGCCCACCAGCCGAGGGTGTCCTTGAACGGCTGGGGTTCGTAGCGCAGGAGGGTGGAATGGACGAAGGCGTGGCGGGAGTGGAGGACGATGGACCCATCGGGGAGGGGATCGAGGCGGGCGGGGGTCCAATTGGGATTGGGCATGGGCCACTGGGCGCCGACGGAGTTCTGCCAGTCGAAGAGGCGCCGGGAGAGTTGCATGACGCGATTGGTTTCGGTGTCGGCCAGGTTGGTGGATTCGGACGGATCGGTCTCGAGGTTGAAGATCTCGGGGCGCCCGGTTTCGTAGTATTGGATCAGCTTCCAGGGGCCGGTGCGGACGGCAGCGTAGGGGGTGGCGCCGCCGGGGTGATAATGCGGGTAATGCCAGAAGAGGGCGTCGCGTTCGAGGGTGGCCGAGGCCGGTTCACGGAGCAGGGGGACGAGGCTGAGTCCATCGACGCGCGGCGGGGGCGAGGGCGTGGGCGCAGGCGAGGGCGAGGGGGAGCCGGCGAGGGCGACGAGGGTGGGGAGGAGGTCGATGCTTTGGACGGGGACATCGCAGGTGGAGCCGGGCGGGGTGACGCCGGGCCATGAGACGAGCAGCGGGATGCGGACGCCGCCTTCGTAGGGTGAACCTTTGCCGGAGCGGAGCGGGGCGTTGCTGGTGGGCGGGTTTTTGCCGAGCACGAGGCCGCCGTTGTCGGAGGTGAAGAGGACGACGGTGTGTCGGGAGAGTTCGAATTGGGCGAGGGTGTCGAGGATGCGTCCGACGGCGGCGTCGAGGCGTTCGAGCATGGCGGCGTAGGTGGCGTTGGTCTGGAAGGAGCCGGCGGGGCCGGTCTTGGCGGAGAACCGGGCGACGAGGTTGGAGGGGGCCTGGAGAGGGGTGTGAACGGAGTAGGGCGCGTAGTGCAGGAAGAAGGGGCGGTCACGGTGGGCGGCAATGAACCTGGCGGCCTCGGCCCCTTCGCGGTCGGTGAGATATTCGCCGGGGGGACCGTCGGGGAGTTTGGGGAGGCCGTAGGGGGAGAAGTAGCTGGGGGGCTGACCGCGGTGATCGCCGCCGAGGTTCAAGGCAAAGCCCTGTTTTTCGGGTTCGAAGCCGTCGCCGCCGAGGTGCCATTTGCCGAGGTGCGCGGTGGAGTAACCGCGTTCGGCGAGGCGCTCGGCAAGGGTGACGTGTTCGAGCGCGAGTTGCTGGTTCCAGTTCGAGGGAGGGAGGAGTTTGGCCTTGGGGGCGGCATGGCCCTTGATCCAATCGGTGATTTTGAGGCGGGCAGGGTGTTGGCCGGTCTGGATGGCGGCGCGGGTGGGCGAGCAGACGGTGCAGGCGGAGTAGGCCCGGGTGAAGCGCACGCCGGAGGCGGCAAGGCGGTCGAGGTTCGGGGTTTGGTGGAAACGCGACCCCGTGACGCCGAGGTCATGGGCGCCGAGGTCGTCGGCGACGATGAGGATCAGGTTGAGGTTGGGGGGCGCGGGGGCGGCGGGCGAGGGCAGGGCGAGGAGGAGGCACAGGAACCGGAGTGCGCACAGGAAGCGGGATCGGGAGGATGCGTTGTTCATGGCGGGGGAGGATCAAGGATCAGGATCGGGGTCCGGGTCAGGGGAGTTGGCCGGGGGGACGGGCACCGGTGGGGGAGCGTTGGGTGAGAGTGTCGCCGAGGTCGGAACGGGCCTGGGCGACGTGGATCTGGAGCTGGTTCACGACGTCGGGATGGCGGCGGGCGACGTTGCGTCGTTCCCCGGGGTCGGAGGGGAGATGGTAGAGTTCCAGGTCGGCGCGGGTGTTGAAATACCTGGAGGGCTTGCCGGCGGTGGCGCGGGGTTGGCCCGCGAGGCTGCGGTAAACGTGGGGGAGGACCAGTTTCCAGGGGCCGCTGCGGACCGCCTGCAGTTCGTTGCGCGCGTAGTAAAACCACAGGGCGGCATGGGGACTGCGCGCACCCGAGCGCTGGGTGAGGAGCGCGGAGATGTCGAGGCCGTCGATGGGCCGCGGGGGGAGCGGCGCGCCGGCCAGGGCGGCGAGGGTGGGCAGCAGGTCGATGTTCATGGCCGGCTCCCGACACACGGAATGCGCCGGAACGCGTCCGGGCCACCGGGCGATGAACGGGACGCGCACGCCGCCTTCCCAGCTGGTGCCCTTGCCCTCGCGGAGTCGTCCCGAGGAACCGGCATGGTCTCCGTAGGACAACCAGGGTCCGTTGTCGGAGGTGAAGATGACGAGGGTCCGGTCAGCCAGTTGAAGGCGGTCGAGGGCGGCGAGAATCTCGCCGACGGACCAGTCGATTTCCTGGATGACATCGCCGAACAGCCCGGCGCGGGACGATCCGCGTCGGGCCGGGCTGACGAAGAGCGGGACGTGGGGCATGGAATGGGCGAGGTAAAGGAAGAAGGGCGCGTCGCGTCGGGACTCGATGAAGCGCACCGCGCGTTCGGTGTAGCGAACGGTGAGGGTGGTCTGGTCCTCGGGAGTCACCTCGGGA
>CAZSOV010000396.1:0-6117 GCA_964608505.1 uncultured Verrucomicrobiota bacterium | reverse complement strand
CGATGTCGCAGGAGAGCTGGTTCGCGGAGGCGACGAACAGGGAGAAGATGTTCAACGCCACGCTCGGGTTCGCGCTCGGGCAACGGAACCGGATCCAGACCGAGACCGGGCCGGTGCCCAAGACCGCGCCCTTCAGCGCCACGGCGATGTTTTCGGAGGTCGATCCATCGAAGAAGACGCCGGGCTGGCCGGACAGGAAAGCCCCGCGCCGCGCCGCGGCATTGCTCGGCACGTCCAGACCCGCCCGCCAGATCGCCGGCGAGGTCAAATCGGAGCCGTCCTTGTTGGCCTTGTTGGCCGCGCTCTCGCTGTCGTTGGGTTGAGGGAGGTTGTACATCGTGCGGTGCGGTGTGGATCGCGGGGGCGACGGGGGGCGACGCGCTAGACGGTGTGGACCACCATGACCTTGCCGGCGGCGGACGAGATGGCCCACCACTCCTTGTTGAGCATGGTCTCGCCCAGGTCGATGCGGGTGGCGGTGAAGTTGCCGCCCGGTTTGATGATGATGCCGGGCTTCGCCCCGGCGGGCAGCGTGAGGTCCGCGGAGCCCTCGGTGGCGATCAGGATGTCCGTGTCGCTCTGATTCTGCAGGATCACGCCCCGCCGCTCGCCCGCGGCGAGGAGTTGGGTGGGGCTGGTGCCGACGCTGATTTTCGCGATCATAGGTTTTAGAGCAGTTTCCACTTGGAGCCGGTCCAGTAGAGTTCGAGGACAGCGTTGTCGCGGTTGATCACGTAGCTGTGCGTCCCGACGGTCTCCAGATCGAGCGCGCCCGCCTGGACCGTCACCGGATGGGTCGCGGCCTGTCCCGACGCATCGGCCACGATGAGGTACTGGCCGGTGGTCGGCGCGCCGGGCAGCTCGATGGTGACCGGCGCCGCCCGGGTGCCGGCCTGCACCAGATAGTTGGTCCCGGCGGCCAGGACGTGCGTATGGGCCACCACGGTGGGCGTCGCGGGCTGTTGTACGCCCGAGACGGGGGCGGTCTCGCCCGGGAACACGATCGCTTCGGGAGGCGTGTTGCTGTAGGCCCCGGGTCCGGAGGCCGCTGCCGTGGGCGCCGTGTTGGCGAAGGCGGCGACCGGGAGCGTGGCCTCCGCGGCGGCGCCGTTGTCGAAGGCCGCGATGCCGGACGAGGCGCCGCCCGGGGCCGCCCGGTACGACAGCGGCGGGTAGGTGCTCAGGACCCAGAGCGTCCCGGCCCGCGTGCCCGAGGTGACGCGGACGACTTTGCCGACGATGATTTCCTCCGGCTGGTCGAAGTCCAACGGTCGGATCGGCTCCACCCCGGTCCCGGCCACCCAGATCCCTCCCTGCGTGGTCTCGGTCTGCGCGGCGAGCAGGAACCGGTCCCCGGCGACCAGGGTGACTCCCCCCAGGCTGCTGCCGGCCTGCAGGCTGGCCAGGTCGAGGTTGGTCTCGGCGACTGCCCGCACGTCGGCGTAGTAGCCGGGCAGGAGCGCTCCCGCCGCCGCGGTGTTGTCGTAGGCCGCGGTGCCCGGGGCGGAGGCCGTGGGCGAGGTGTTGTCGAAGGCCCCCACGCCCAGCGCGGCGGCCGTCGGGGCCGTGTTGTCGTAGGCCCCGGTGGCCAGGGTGGCGGCCACCGCGGAGGGGCCGAAGACGAGCGCGGTGGTGCCGAGGGTGTAGGGGCCGAAGGTGGCCAGTCCCCATTGACTGCCGGCCCGGGTGCCTTCCGCCACCCGGACGACCTTGCCCGGGGCGAGATCGGCGCCGGCATCGAAGTCCGCGGGCCGGGAGGGGCCCTCGGCCACGATCTGCCAGAGGCCGTTCTCCGCCCCCGCGGTCTGCCCCGCCAGCAACACGCGGTCGCCGGTGACCAGCGTCACGCCCCCGACCGAGGCCCCGGCCTGCAGGGACTGCAGGTCGAGATTCGTCGTGGCCACGGTGCGGCAATCCGCCCAGCGACCAGGCAGGGCCGCCGCGGAGGGCGGCGTGTTGTCGAAGGCGGCAATGGACATGGCGCGGAAGGTGAGGAGTCGCCCGGGCGCTAGCTGAAGGCGATGGTGTCCAGCGTGGAGCGGATCGCGACCAGTTCGAAGGTCGCCTTGACCAGGTTCTTCCCGCTCCACGGCTCGGAGCTGGTGATGCGGAGCGCTCCCCACTTGTCGCCCAGGATGCGCACGGTGCCGTCGACATCGTAGGCCTGCGCCTTGAGCCAGCCCTTCTTGATGAGCTGGCCCTCGAGGAAGTTCGCCTGGTTCGAGGCCGACGTGAGGGCGAGCGTGCCCAGGAGGAGCTGGAGCAACGTCGGGCGGACCTCCTGGGCGTTCCAGGTGAATTTCATCTTCTTGCTCAAGGGGACGACGTTGGTCACCACGAGGCCGCCGGGATCGCCGCCCATGACCTCGACGGATTCGCTTTCGGGCTGGATCTTGAATTCCTCGCAGGGTCCGAGGTTGTAGGTGTCCCACACCGCGTCCGCGGCCCCCGGTTTGGAGGCCACCCCGGTCGTCCCGCTGGAGGGCGTGGTGTAGGCCACCCCTTCGGGGACGAACATGAGATGGGCGAAGAAGCTGGTTTGGAGGTTCGAGATAGGCATGGCTGGGCTGGGTTGGGGTCAGGGTTGGGGTACGAGCAGGGTCCGCTTCGGGGTGCGCGTGAAGGTGAATTGCAGGATGTACCGCAGCGTGCCGCCCTCGTCCGAGCTGGCGTACTGCACGAAGCGCCCCGGCGCCGCTCCCGGATGCACCGCCCACCCCTGCAGGAGGGCGTACACCTGGAAGACGACATCCAGCGCGCGCTGGCCGGTCCCCGTTTCGCCGGTGTTGGTCATCACCTGCTCGACGACCTCCACCTGCACCACGATGTCCAGGACGTTGCCGTCTCCGGACTCCCCGGCGGCGCGGGAGCCGGGCGTGAGCACCGTGAGGGCGAGGCCTGACTTGCCGGGCGTCTCGCCTTCCTTGGCGCCGGCCCCGGCCAGCGCCTGATCGACGAGGTTCTGGATGTCACCCTTGTCCTCGGTGATCACCGGCAGGCCGGCCAGCCAGGCGTCGGCGGCGAGCCGCGCCGCGATCTGGCCCTGCAAGGTCGCGAAGGGATTGTTCACGGCGTGGGTCCTCCGCCGCGGGCGACCTGGGCGGCCACCGCCGAATCCATGGCCGCGACCGCCGCGGCGCCGAGCTCGGCGGACGTGGGCAGCACCGAGGGATCGGGGTCCTGCCGCACCTGCGGCGTGAGCAGGTACATCGCCAGCCCGCCCCGCTCCTCGCCCGGGGTCACCTTGCGCGTGCCATCCTTGCGCGCCCGCCCGATCCGGATCTGGGTATGGGCACTCTCCACCAGGAGCGCCCGCCCGTTCGCGAGGGGCACGTAGTCGAGATCGTCGCGTTCCGCCGGGCGCTGGCCGTAGACCTCGCTGCGCAGGGGGATGGCGAGCCGGGTGGTGGGACGACCCGTCCGGGGATTGATGCTCCGGCCTGGCCGGATGACGCCGCCCTGGAGCCGCTGCCGGAAGCCCACGTGGTTGATCGAGATCCGCGCCGTGGTCCCCGCGACGACCGGCACCTGGACACCCCGCTTCACCTGGAGCCAGAAGTTCACGCGTTTGCCCCCGAGCGCGTTGGGGCGGGTCGCCTGGAGGTGGTCGAAGTGCTCGCGCAACCGATTGGCCGCGCCCCGCGCTCCGACCCGGAGCAGGCTCGGTCCCTGGGCGCTGCCCAGGAGCGCCCGCAGGACGGGCGTGGCCTGGTCCTCCACCTGGACGTGGACGGCGATCATGCGGCGGCCTCCTGGGGCACGGGGAAGTCCGCCACGCTCGGCGCGAGTTGCTCGTCCGGACGGATCAGCTCGAGCTCCAACGCCCGCTCGCGGGACACGTCGCGGATGTCCATGAGCGAGTTGAACGCGAACGGGGGATAGGGATGGTGCAGGGCGTCGCTCGCCTCGTCCGCGTCCAACCCGGCGCCGTCCCCCAGGGCCTGCCAGATCGGCGAGTCCTTGCGGGCGATCAAGCGCCCGGTCTCGTCCTGGATGCGGAGGGCGTCGGTGTCCCCGCTGGATTCGGCGGCGGCGCGCCAGCGGCGGGGCCAGTCGCGCGCCCGACCGGCGGGTTCGCCGGCGCGGTACAACTCCTGGGCGGGGAAGGCATCGAGCACCGCCGGCTCCTGGCCCTGCTGCCAGTAGCCGTAGTTCTGCGCCAGCTGGGTGTTGGTGCGGAGCACCAGGTTGAGCCGCGCCTCGCTGGCGAAATCCTTGATCGTGCCCCGGTCCTCGGGCGCCGCGGCGTAACCGAATTCCTTGAGCGTCTGCCGGAGCGTGACGCGTTGGTCGGCCTCGTTGCGTCCGTCGGTGGCGTTGCCCTGGGGATTGGCGTCCGTCACGCGGTCCGCACGCTGGACCGTCCGCGGATCGATCAGCTCCAGCACCCGTTCCTTCAGCGCGTCCAGGTAGCCGCGGATCATCGTGCGCGCGCTGAAGAAGGCGCCCTGCAGGAGGCCCTGGTCCAACTCCTGGAGCTGCCGCGAGGAGAGGTGGGTGGGCATCACCTGGCGGCCCCCGTGGCGGACCACGGCTTCGGCAAAGGGCATGGGGGTGGCGAGATTCACAAGCCGTCCTGGTGGGCCCGCGTAAAGGTCCGTTCACGCGGCGTTACGCGGGGCTTTGCCGAGGCAATCTCCTCGGTGGTCGGAGTGACCGGGACCACGATGCGGAACCGGCCCACGGCGACATCGCGCAGGAGCGCGATGGCCTGCTCGTTGGATTTGACGCGGTCCTCGGTGAGCAGGGACCGCCCGACCGGCAGCCGGGTGAGCGCCTCGAAGCGGGCCCGCGAGAGCGCGGCATTCTTCAGCTCGTCCGGGATCGTGGCGCCGTCTCCCAGGGTGTTGCCCGAGTAGGCGGCCACGTACCCGCGCACCTCCCGCACCACGTCCTCCAGGACTTCGAGGAGCGGATCCGCCTGCCCCTCCGCCGTGGCCACCGTCCGCACCGACGAACGCTCGGCGCTCGTGAGGGAGCGCAGCACGTCGTCGGCAGTGAGGGGAATCCAGGCCATGAGGGAGGAGACGGGCGGGGATAGACGGGCTGCCGGGATCGGCACCTTCCCGGGGGAAGGCCATCCTCTCCCGGCAGCCCTTGCGGTTTAGGTTATCAGCTGATCGTCAGGCGGCGGGCCGAGACGGAGGAGACGACGCGGATGTCCTGCATCCAGGCCACCTTGAGCACGTCCGAGGAACAGCCCTCGTCGCGGTACATGCTCACGCTTTCGACCGTGTTGCCGCCGAGCCGGAAGGTCTTCATGAAGCTCGGGTCGTACTGCGTCGGCGACGCGGAGCGGAAGAAGATGAACAGGTTCGCGCCATACACTTCGGCGTTGCTCTTCGCGGCGCCGGCCTTCGCGGTGTCCCGCACGAGCGGCGTGATGACGTGCTCGATGTTCGGGTTGAGCAGGAGGTTGGCCGCCCGAATCGCGTTCGGCGTGATGACGCCGGTCTTGAACTTGTCGGCCACCTTGTTGTGCTCGGTGAAGTACCGCCAGGCGGTGAGACCCCACACGATGTGCGAGGGCATTTCCCCCACCGCGGTCGCCAGCGCCTGGATGTGATCGTTGAGATCCTTGATCGGATTGCCCACCGCGGGATCGCTCCACGCCGGCGTGGCCGCCGCGGCGAGGGTGAGCGCCTTGGTCGCGACCTGGACCGAGTGGGCCCGCATGGCCGACGTCACGAGCGTCTTCGTCTTGGCCTGCTCGACACCGATGATGTCGCCGCTCTGGCGCTCGGCGTCGTCGATGGTGATCTCCAACGCGTTGGGCACGCAGTTGTAGTCCGGATCGGTCGCGTTGAAGTGCAGCCGATTGGCCGGGCCCCCGATGGCGCGCAGCGTCTCGGGCACCTGGAAGGCGTTCTTGTCGTCGAACGACTTGTATTTTCCAGCGGCGGTCTGCACCGGCACGGTCGGCGCGAGGATCTCGGCCGCCGGATCGATGACTCCCGGCCCGATGCCGCGGGCGTAGTCGGTGAGGTAGGCAACCTGCGAGGCAATGGCAACGGCTCCCATGTGAGGTCTTGGTGTGGGGGGTTAAGGCCGGTGAGTGAGCGGAGGGGGGGGGGCGGGGTGGACTAGCTCCGGACCGCGGGAGCGAGCAGGACGGCC
>CAZSOV010000395.1:0-6132 GCA_964608505.1 uncultured Verrucomicrobiota bacterium | reverse complement strand
ATCAAGATGACTCAGGGCCGCAACAGCTTTGGACGGTGGAATTGTCCGGCCAGCATTTGCAAGGCATGCAGCAGCCCCGCCGGATCCATTTCGCTGCGGAAATCGGTGATTAACGCGCGCACCGCCTTCTGGCCAATCTCCAGCGCCTCTACGGACACGGGCGTCTCGGAAAGTCGGGTTACATGTCGATCCTCCCCGTCGATCAGGGCATCGAGCATTCCGCAGGAGCGAGCTTCGCGAAGAACCCCATCTACTTCGATCCGGACAACATCGTGCGGTTGGCCGTCGAGGGCGGCTGCAACGCCGTCTGTTCGACCTTCGGCGCCCTGGGATTGCTTTCCCGGAAGTGGGCGCACCGCATCCCGTTCCTGGTGAAAATCAACCACAACGAACTGCTCACGCTGCCGAACAAGTTCGACCAGGTGATGTTCGGCACCATCAAGCAGGCGGTGGACATGGGGGCGGCGGCCGTCGGAGCCACGATCTATTTTGGATCGCCCGAGAGCAGCCGCCAGATCCTCGAAGTCAGCCAGGCGTTCGCGGCCGCCCATGAGCAGGGACTGGCCACCGTTCTGTGGTGCTACCTCCGGAGTTCGGGGTTCAAGAAGGACGGCGTCGACTACCACGTCTCCGCGGATCTGACCTCCCAGGCGAATCATCTCGGCGTCACGATCCAAGCCGACATCATCAAGCAAAAGCTGCCCGAGAACAACGGGGGCTACACGGCGATGGGCGCGAGCTACGGCAAGACCGACAAACGGGTCTACTCCGATCTCACGACGGATCATCCCATCGACCTCTGCCGCTACCAGGTCATGAACTGCTACATGGGCCGCATCGGTCTCATCAACAGCGGCGGGGCGTCGAGCGGCGACAGCGACTTCGCGGAGGCGGTCAAGACGGCGGTCGTGAACAAGCGGGCGGGCGGCAGCGGACTGATTTCGGGCCGCAAGGCCTTCCAGCGCCCCATCGATCAGGGGGCGAAGCTCCTCCAGCTCATTCAGGACGTTTACCTGGATCCCGCCATCACCATCGCCTAAAGGCTCGGAACTCCGGCCTCCACTTCGGCGATCCAACCCTGCACCGCCTCGCGCATGCGCGAGGCGGTTTCCAGCTTCGGTCGCACGAAACGCGGGGTGAACCACGGAAACGTGCCGAGCAGGTCCGGGGTGACGAGCACCTGACCGTCGCAGCCCGTCCCGGATCCGATCCCGATGGTCGGGACCGGCACGGCCCGGGTGATCTCCTCGGCCACAAGGGGGGTCACGAGTTCGAGCACCATGGCGAAAACCCCCGCCTCCACGAGCGCCGCGGCGTCCTGGAGAAGTGCCTCCCGCTGGGCGGCATCCCGCCCCTTGATCCGGTACTTGCCGCCTTCCTCGTGAAGGTGCTGCGGCAGCATCCCGAGATGGCCCATGACCGGGATGCCCTCCCCGCGGATCGCTCGAATCTGGGGAGTCACGCTCCTCCCGCCTTCCAGCTTCACCGCCTCGGCTCCCGCCGCGATCAGGGCCCGGGCACTGGCGGCCGCCTGCCCGGGTTCCTCGTACGTGCGGTAGGGCAGGTCGCCCACCACCAACGCCCGCGGTCGGGCCCGGGCGACCGCCGCCACGTGATGCTCCATGTCCTTCAGCGTGACATGCGTGGTGTCGGGAAACCCGAGCACCACCATCCCCAGGGAATCGCCGACCAACAGGGCCGACACCCCGGCCTCGTCCAACAGTCGTGCCATCGGGTAGTCATAGGCGGTCAGCACCGCCACCCGCCGCCCCTCTGCCTTCCGGGACCGGAACATCTCCGTCGTGACTTTCGGCGTTTCCACTTGCCCCCAACTTGGCGACCTCCGGCGAAGCGGGACAAGAAGAAAGCCCGTGCCGGCGACCGATCTCCTCGATGGCCCAAAGGGCATGCTCGGCGACCAGCGACTCCGCGTCCCGGGCCGCCCGCTCGAGCGCGGGAAGGGCGTCGACTCCCCCGATGTTGCCCAGCGCCACGCAAACGTTGCGCAGCAGTCCCCGCCGCTTGGTTCTCCACATCGGCGTGCCTTGGAACATCCGCCGGAAGCCGGCCTCGTCCAGATCGAGCCAGGCCACCAATTCGGGCGACGCGAGGTCCTCGCGGCGATGCGGGGCCATCAGCCGCCCGATCCGTGCGAAGCGGTTCCAGGGACACGCTTCGAGGCAGTCGTCGCAGCCGAAAATCCGCGCGCCCATCGCCTTCCGCAGCTCGAGCGGAATGGACCCTTTCCATTCAATCGTGAGGTATGAAATGCAGCGTCGGGCATCCAGGCGAAACGGAGCGGTGATCGCCTGAGTCGGACACGCCGCCAGGCAGCGCGTGCAGGAACCGCACCGGTTCCGTTCCGGTTCGTCGGCGGGCAGCACCAGGTTGGTCAGGATCTCCCCAATGAAGAACCAATTGCCGAGGTTGCGACCGATCAGGTTGGTGTGCTTGCCGATGAAGCCAAGCCCGGCTCGCATCGCGTGGTCCCGCTCGAGCACGGGGCCGGTGTCGGCGTACCACAGCGCCTGGGTTCCGGCTCCACCCGCCGCGACCAACTCCTCCGTCAGCGTCCGCAGCGGCTCCGCCAGAATTTCGTGATAGTCCCGATGACGGGCATAGCGGGCGACCACGCCCCTAGCCCGACCCTCCTCCCGGTCAGCGCCGATCCCGGACCCGGAGTCGTAGGAAGCCGCGAGGACGATCAGGCTTTTGGAACCGGCCAGGACCAGGTTGGGATCCAGGCGTTTGGCGGAATTTCGCTCCAAGTATCCCATGGCTCCATGGCACCCCTCCGCCAGCCATTGCCGGAAAGGATCGGCGTGTTGTGGAGCCACGGCCGGCCCGATGCGGCAGGCGTCGAATCCCAGTTCCAACGCACGCCGGAGGATCCACGCCTTCATTCGACCCGCCCCAGACGACGCCGGGCCTCCAGGAAGTGATGGCAGACCTGCGCGGCGACCTCGCGCAAGCTGCGCAGACCGGAGTTCACCAGGACGTCGGCCTGGCGATAGTGGGGTTCCCGCAGGGCCAACAGCCGGGCGATCTCCTCCCGGGGATGTTCGACCTGGAGCAGGGGACGATGGGACTGGTGCCGCACGCGGTTCCAGATGGTGTCGGCCGACGCCCAGAGGCAGACCACCAGCGAGCCCGACTTCAGCAACTCCATGTTGCCGGGCTGGCACACGAAGCCGCCGCCGGTTGAAATCACCTGGTTCTCGCCCCCGACGAGTTCGGTTCCGGTCTCCTGCTCCAGCGTGCGAAATCTCGCCTCACCATCCTCGCCGAAGATCCGGGTGATCGGTTTGCCGGCCCGGGCCTCGATAGCTTCGTCGGTGTCGACAAAGCGCAGGTCGAGTTGCCGGGCCACCAACCGTCCCACCGTGCTCTTTCCCACGCCCATGAACCCGACCAAGGCGAGGTTGCGAATCCGGCGTTCCGATATCACCCCCGTCCCATGCCAGCCCGGAAGCCTTCTTGGCAAACCTTGATTCCCTTGATTCCCTCGACGCCGGTTTCTACTCGTCCCGGGATCGATTCCCCAACAGGAACGGCAGGAGGTAGTACAGCGCCCACAGCAACGAGGTCAGAAAGGCCGCCACGTACGTGAGCGCGGCCGCGTTCAGTACCGCCGCGACACCCGCCGCCTCCTCCCGCGTACGAACAATTCCCAACCGCGCCAGCATCTCCTTGGCGCGCCGGGACGCGTCATATTCGACGGGCAACGTGATCAGATTGAAAAGCATGATCACCCCCCAACCGATGGCCATCAGCAGGAATCCCAGCCTGGGCGCCATCACGGTCATGAGCAACAGCGACCCCCACGTCACGATTTGATTCGCGAAGTTGGTCGCCCCGACCGCCAGCATCCTCAGATGCAGGGGGGCGTAGCGCTGCTTGTGCTGCAAGGCATGACCCGCCTCGTGAGCCGCCACTCCCAGCGCCGACAGCGAACTCCCGTGGTAGACCTCCGGCGACAGCACCAACCGCTTGTGCAGCGGGTCATAGTGATCCCCCAGAAAGCCGTGGTGCTCATGGATCGAAACGTCCGTGATCCCGTTCCTTCTCAGAATCTCCTCCGCCACCTCCACCCCCCGGTAACCCGTGGATCCTCCGACCTGATGGTACCGGTGGAGCATCGACTTCACGTACATTTGGGCGACCGCGGCCAACGCCACCGTCGTTAGCATGATCAGCAGGAATATCATGGCTCAGAGTCCTTTCCGCACCGCACCGTCAAGCTGGTACCGTGCCAAGGCCAACCGCCCCAATTCCCGCCCAGGCAGCCCTGAATCCGGGACCCGCGACATGAACTTCCCGTCCAGCGTGCCCCATTGAGCCAATTTGGCCCATTCGACTAGCTTCCCAAGCCGCACACGGGCGCCGACTTCAGCCCTCCCGTTCCCGCAGGACCCTTCTCATCAGGCGGGTGGTAATGGGAACAAAAAAGGCCCAGCCTCGATACGAGGCTGAGCCTTTGAAAGGTGTGATTCCGGAGATGCGGCGCGGGACGCGGGTCAGCCGATGGTTCCCGTCGCCTCGCAAAACCTCGAATCAGGGCGCGGAAGCGTAAATATCGCGCCCCTCCTCGTCGATACCGGGTGTTCCGGTCGCGCCGGTCGGAGCGGAATCCTCGTAGACCAGATTTCCGTTCAGATCAGTGCCGATGACTTCGCCCGTGCCGCCACCCGAATCCGGGGGAATCTCGATCGGCAACAGGACCGTGCCGCCCGTGGCGGTCGCGGCCGCACCGGACGTGGTCGTGATCGCCCAGGTCGAGGCTTCACGCGCCAGCACCGTAGCGTTGAAGGCCGGGTTGATGGAAGCGACCATCTCGGCCAGTGCACCGCGGCCCACCACGGTCACGTGCGAGCAAGCCGCCAGAATCTCTCCTGCACGGCTCGGAACCGCGGAGGCAACCGCCGCCGCGATGGAACCGACCGACTCGGGAAGCGCGCGGGCAGCCAAAGCGGCCACGAGCGGAGCCAGCGTGGCATCCTGCTTGGCGATCGCCACGGCCACATGCTTCAGCGAGGCCGGATTGGTCTTGGCGATCCGCCGCAAGAGCGTGTTCAGCACGACCGATCGGGCTTCCTTCGGGGTCGACGCCACGATCTTCGCCACCGTCGCCGGGAGCTCCGCGGCGGGAATTCCAACCAATACATTGGCCGGAACCGCCGTGGACTTGGTTTCCTTCGCTTGGAGCGTGATCCCCCCGGTCAACACGCCCAACATCGCGATAACGACAAACTTTTTCATGTTGCTCTTGCTCAAACTTGTTACACCGCCCTGATTGCGTGGGCCAGAAGTACCTTCCCTCGCGGTTCGTGTCAAACGGTTTTTCCAGGATCAACACCACCTCCACCGTGTTCCATTTCCCGCGTAACCGACTCCCGCCCTGACGCCTATCCCTCCTCGGCAGGCGGGCATCCGCACTTTAATGGTCGTGCGCCCCGCAGACCTCGAAGCGCTCCGCACTCGCCCCCGCGCCGGGCTTGAACTCCACCCGCCACGTTCCGTCCGGCAGCCGCGACTCGTCATGCGAGAACCCGCATTTGGCCAGTTTCCCATACAGGGGAACCGGCTCGAACGGCACGAGTACCACCAGGGACTGCCCGGGGATCAACTTCGCCACCGCGGCTTCGACCGCGCCGCACGGACTTCCTCCCGAAGCCAGGATTGGACGCACATCCAGCACCTGGGAGGGAACGAACTGAATCGGTATCGTCGCCGGCCGGCAGGAACCCCGCACCCCGGGTTGCGGGCGAAAGCCCGGCTCCGGAAAGGCACCCTTGGAGATCCGAACCCGCCACTCCTGCGGGCCTTGGGCGAGGTAATCCCAACGGAATCCCCCCGCCCACTCCGCGGCGAACTGGTAATACAGCGGCAAGGGGTCGTGATCGTTCAGCAGAAGAATGGCCCCCCCGTCCGGCAACCCCTCCCAGGTCGAGAAGATCGTGGGATGCCGCTCCCGGGGAGGCATGGGACGGACATCGATCAGGACTTCGGATGCTGTGTTGTTCATGACCCGGGCAAGCTACATGCGAGGGCTTCGTGCGCACCTTGATCTTCATCAATTCCCGGGGGGGGGGGGGGGGGGGGGGGGGGGGGGGGGGGGGGGGGGGGGGGGGG
>CAZSOV010000394.1:0-6151 GCA_964608505.1 uncultured Verrucomicrobiota bacterium | reverse complement strand
GGACCTGGCCGGAATCACAGTCTATCTCTACGACGTCAACAACCGGATCGTAGGTTCCACCCTCACGACGGAGACCGGGGTCCATACCTTCACCGGCCTGGCCAATGGCACCTACCGGGTCGCGGTGGGAACGACCCAGTCTCCGCTCGATCTCACCGCACCCACCACTTCCGGCGGCGGAGTCAACGTCTACCCGTCGTCCGTGGTTCGCACCGCGACGATTGCCGGCGCCTCCGTCGGGGACCTCGATTTTGCCTTCGCTCTCGATGTCTCCCTGGACTTCGGTGACCTGCCCGACACCTATTCCACGACGCTCGGAGCGGACGGGGCCCGGCATGTGATTCCCGCCGGAGGTGCGACTCTCTGGTTGGGCACCACGCCACCCGACGCCGAACCCAATGCCGTGGCACCCCTCGATGGCTCGGGCGACGGCACCGACGAGGATGGCGTGACGGCCCACAACCTGACCCAGTGGGTCGAGGGACCGAACGGCGGCTCGCTGACCCTTCAGACCGGCGGGGCCGGAGGGTGGCTCCTGGGTTGGATCGATCACAACCGGGACGGGGACTTCCTGGACCTCGGCGAGATGATTATCAACCAGGCCATCGCCCCTGGCGGGAGTCTGAATCAGCCACTGCATCTCCCCTCGGGTACCCTGAATGCCGCGGTGACCCCGTTGCACGCTCGCTTCCGCCTGCTCGCCGAGCAACCCGTCGCGCCCACGCTGGCGTTTCTCGGTCTCTACGAGGACGGCGAGGTGGAGGACCATGTCTTCCTCGCCGGGCGCGCCAACACCATCCGTGGCGGCGTCGCCCTGGACACGGGGGTGCCGGGGTTCGGCGGCGACACCGGCCTCGGTGGCGTGTCCGTCAGCCTGTATCGGGACTCCAATGGCGACGGGATCGTCACCGGCGACGACCTGGTGGCGACCACCCTCACCGAGGCTTCCGGCGACTACGCGTTCTCCGATCTGCCGAACGGCACCTATCTGGTCCTCGAGACCGATCCGGCCGGGGCGGTCGACGTGACCGACCGGGACGGGGACTATGGCGGCAACGGTTTCGACCGGATTCAGGTGGTGCTCGCGGGAGCGGATTCGATCGCCAATGACTTTCTGGACACGGGCATCGCAACGGGGTCCGTTTCCGGACACGTCTACGACGATGGAGGCGTCGACCTTCCGGGCGACGGCGGTTTCGGCGGCGATGCCCCGCTCGCCGGCGTGCTGGTGACGCTTTACCGCGACACCAACGCCGACGGGATCGGGCAGCCCGGCGAACAGATTGCCCAGACCTACACCGACCCCGAGGGCGCCTACGCCTTCGACAACCTGGCTGGTGGCGATTATCTGGTGGTGGAGACCGATCCTCCCGGTTATTTCAGCGTCAGCGACAGCGCGGAGCCGAGCTCCCCCAGCGACCCGAACCTCATCGCTGTTTCGGTCGCCACCTCACTCCTGGCCGGCCTTGATTTCCTCGACGACGCCGCTTCCGCCGATGCCCGGGACTACGGCGACCTCCCCGATCTCGGTCCGGGCTCCGCCCCGGGAGACTACGCCACCACGAGCGCGGATACCGGCCCGTCGCATCTGATCCATCCCGGCGGCGGTTTCCGCTTGGGGGCGTCGGTCGACCCCGAATCGGACGGCTTGCCGAGCAACGTCATCCCCGGCGGCGACGACGCCACGGACGGGGACGACGAGGACGGCATCACGTTCACCGGCGCGTGGGCGGTGGGCACCCGCGTCGACCTCGTCGTGAACCTCGGGGCGAAACCGGACGACCTCACGCCCCGGCTCAACGTCTGGTTTGATTTCAATGCCGACGGCGATTTCGCCGACTCCGGCGAACAGGTGGTCGCCGATCGGCAATCTCTCGTGCTGGGCGACAACGTCATCCCCGTCGATCTGCCCCCGTCCGCCACGACCGGTTCGCCCCTCGGCGTCCGGGTCCGCCTGGCCGACGCCGAGGGCGTCGGCGCCACGGGGGCTGCCGGATACGGCGAGGTCGAGGACTTCCTTGTCACCCTGGAACCACTGCCCACCGCTGCCGTGATCACCGAAGTCACGGCTTCCCGCAACGACGACCACCTCCGCGTCGTCTGGCACACCGGCTACGAAGCCGGCGCCGTCGGGTTTCGGGTCACCGTGCGCCGCACCCGGGCGTCCGAAGGGATTTCCCTGTCGGAAGAGTGGGTCCCTGCCTCCCGGAATCCGATCGGCGGACGCTATGACGTTCTCGCGCACCATGGGGATTTCGAGTTCCTCGACGAAAGCGTCTGGTTGGTCATCACCGAGCTCCAAATCGATGGCAGCGAGCGAACCCACGGGCCCTTCGAAATCCTCCTGCAGCCCGCCGCCCAGTTCGTTCCCCCCCCGCCCGCGACGTCCACCGCCGACGAGCCGACCAAGCTCAAGAGACCCGGTCCGGATCGGAGTTCTCCGCCCACCACCGTCGGGACCTCGGTTCCCACGGTTCCCGTCCTCGCCGACCGTCCGGCGGCCTACGCCAGGATGGAGACCGCGGAGGCGGGCACTCACTACATCTCCGCCGCCGATCTCGCCGTCGCGACCGGGCGTCCACGCGATCTGCTCCAACGCCTGATCCGCTCCGGTTCCGTCGGCCTGACCGAAGGCGGACGTATGGTGGGATATCTTGCCGACGCCGAGGGGGCCGGGCTCTTCTTCGAGGCGGAAGCCCCGACCGGCCCCTACGCGAACGTCCGCGTCTACTGGCTCGCCGGCGGGCGGAATCCCGAGTCCCTCCCGCTGGACGGAGGAACGCCGATCGGTACGGGAACCTCCCGTTACCGCGCCGAGCGGCGGTTCGAACGAAACCTCGAGATGGTCAACACGCTGACCTCGGATCCGACCGAGGATTGTTGGGTCTGGGATGCCCTCGTGCCCGGCAACGCGGTTTTTGGCCAACGCACCTATTCCTTCCAGCTCCAGGATCTCGAGGGGTCCGGGCACGACGAACCCGCCACGCTGACGTTCGAACTCGTCGGTGGCGACACCAGCACCCGACGCGTGAGCGCGGAGCTGCTGAACGCCGCCGGAACCCATTCCCTGGGCCAGGTCACCTGGTCCGGACGCCGGCGCGCCCGGCTCGAGGCCTCGTTTGAGGCCCGCCACCTGGTGAACGGCCCGAATCGAATCGTGCTCCGGGCCGAAACCCCCGCCCAGGCCCGTCCCGGCGGATTGATCTACACCGATTTCTACCAACTATCCCATCCCGCCTCCCTGCCGGTGCACGGTGGACGACTGGAATTCCGCGCCCAAGAGGACGAGGTCGTTCTGGCGGAGGGCTTCAGCTCGCCCGACCTCACGATTCTCGACGTGACGGATCCGACCCGGCCCCGGCGGGTGGTCCACCCCGTCATCGAGGAGTCCGGCGCCCGGTTCCGGGTCCGGTTCGTCGCCCAGGCCCGGCACCGTTACACGGTTTTGGAGCCCGGCGGCGCCCGTCCGCCCGCGCGTCTCTCAGGCGCTCCCGAGCTGCGCCTCGGACGTTCCGACCATCGCGCCGAATACCTCCTGATCGCTCCGGCGTCCCTCGCCTCCGCGGCGGAGGAACTCGCGCTGCTGCGCCGGGCGCAGGGTCTTTCAAGCCTCGTGGTCCCGCTCTCCGACATCGCCGACGAATTCGGTGGCGGCATCGCCTCGCCGGGAGCCATCGCCGCGTTCGTTGCCACCGCCCGGACTCGCTGGGAACAACCGCCCCGATATCTCGTCCTCGTGGGCAATGGCACCGCCGATTACCGCGATTTCAAGCGCTCCCACGACAATCTCCTGCCCCCGGCCATGGTTTCCACCCGGTTCGGCCTCTTCGCCAGCGATGCGCCGCTCGCCGATGCCGGGCTTAGCGTCGGACGACTGCCCGTCGTGAACCCGGCCCAGTTGGGCGCCCTCATCGGCAAGATACGCGACCACGAATCCCGCGGCCCCGCTTCCTCGCTCCACGCCCTGGTCGGTGCCGACCGTGACGACGGCGGAGGGGCCTTCTCCTCCAACGCACGCCTCCTCGGCGATCTCCTGGCCCCGACCCACCGGGTTCGGCTCGCCTCCCGGACCAACCCCTCCGATCCCGCCGACCTGCGCGCGGCGTTCCTTTCCAGCCTGGCCGCGGACCTCGATCTCCTCGTCTACACCGGCCACGGGGCCTACGACCGGCTCGGGGCGGAGGGTTACCTGGCTTCGTCCGACGTCCCCGCCCTCGGCAACGCCGGGCGTCGACTCCCGCTCCTGCTCGCGCTGACCTGCGCCGTCGGCAACTTCGCCGAGCCCGGCCATGACTCCCTCGCCGAGCGACTGATATTGGAACCCGGGGGTGGCGCCATCGCCGCCCTGGCCCCGTCCGGCCTCTCCGAGGACCGGTACGCCCAAGTCCTCGGCACGCGCCTCCTGGAACAGCTCGTCACGGCAGCGCCGGGATCGCGTCTGGGCGATCTCCTCCGCGCCGTTTCCGCCGCCGGAGCCGAGTCCGCCGGCGCGCGGGAAATCCGTGACATCTACAACCTGATCGGGGACCCCGCGCTGCGGGTCCGGTGATCCCTTGCCCCCCTGGAACCGACCATGAACCGACACGCAGGAGAACCTCGATGAAACGGAAGAAGCGGTTCCTTCGGCACCTCGGAAAGGTCGCGCTGGCCGCGGGCCTCCTCGGCGGCGCCTCCGCGTACGCCGGCCAGGTCATCGAGTTTGTGGCCACCCCCCTGTGGGCTCCCGATCCTGATTCCCCGGACTGGCCCGCCACCCTTCTGGTGCCGCTGTTCGATCCGAGCCTCGGCACCCTGACCGAAATCGAGTTCAGCTTCACCACGACCGCCACCGGCCAGGTGGGCTTCGAGAACCGTCAACCTGGCGCCTCGAATACCATCGACTACGAATTGCCCCTCAACGCCGGGTTCCTCCTGCCAACACTGCCCGCGTCGACCGTCCAGAACCTGATCCTGACCGGTTCGTCCGGGGTGCTCGGCAGTTCGGATGGCGTCACCGATTTCGGCGGCACCTCCGGCACCACGGTCAACCTTACCCCCGTCGACGTAACCTCGTCCGCCACCATCATCGAAGCCGCTCGATTCGGGGCCTACACCCGTTCCGGTGCGCCCGGCACCTTCGACGTGTTGGTCTCCCTGGACCGCGGTTCGGTTGAGGTCGCCGGGAACGGCACCAAGCTCTTTTCATATGCCGAGCTCGTGCAGACGCAGGTTCGCGTGCAGGTGACCTACACCTATTCCTCGTTCGAAGTCCCCGAGGCCCGAGGCTGGATCGGGGCCTTCGGGGTCACGGCCCTCCTCATTGGCGGGCACCGCCGGCGCCACCGCAACCGGACTGGGTAGAGGCCGGTCGCCGCGTGGGGCACTCGGCCTGCGGCGCGCAGACCTGGTGCCTCCCCGGTTGACCCGGGAGCTCCGCCTCGGGAACCTCGCGGCGCCATGAAGGCGTGGTTCCTCCTTCTTTCCCTGCTCGTCCCGGTCGTCGCGGGCTGCGCCGGGCGACCCCCCGCCCGCAAGCCACGCGCCGTGGGGCCGCCGCCGGTCGTCGTGACGCCCGCGGATCCGGAGGACGTCGGGACGATCGAGGACATCGTGCGCGCGTCGTACGAGGTGTTGAGCGGGCCCGCGGACCAGCCCCGCGACTGGGATCGGGATCGGTCGTTGTATCTGCCCAGCGCGACGTTGGTCTCGATGTGGGACGACCAGGGCACGGCGCGGGGGCGTTACCTGACCCCGGAGCAGTTCCGCGCGGAATTTCGGGCCGGCCCGGGCCTCGAGGAGTACGAGGTGGGACGGCGGATCGAGGTGTTCGGGCATCTCGCGCAGGTCCGCAGCGTGGCGGAGATTCGCCAGCCTCCCGGCGGGCCGGTGGCGGCGCGGTCGGTGAATTACTTCCACCTGACCTGGGATGGCACGCGCTGGTGGATCGCCGGACTGATCTGGCAGCGCGAGAGCCCGAACGCCCCGATCCCGGAGGAGTGGATCGGGACGTGGGACGAGGTGCCGTGAGGGGAGCCCCGGTTGCTTTGGTGGCGCCTGGCGGGCTCCGGGCGCGAGCCGAAGGCCCGACAGGACGGGGAAGAAATGGGGGCCGGGCCGGGGCGATGGACAAAGTCGATTGGGGCCCGCGACCGCCGGGTCGCGGGGCGATCGA
>CAZSOV010000393.1:0-6154 GCA_964608505.1 uncultured Verrucomicrobiota bacterium | reverse complement strand
GCGACGCGGCGGACGCGGACGACGGAGTTCTCGGACGAGTACCTCGAGTTCCGCCCGGGTTCGGACCTGGCCCTCGCGAACGGGATCGCGCACCTGCTCCTGAAAAACGGGACGTACGCGAAGGAATTCGTGGAGCGCCACTGCGCGTTCAAGACGGACACGGCGGAGCACACGCTGGACGGCAAGCCGTTCGATTTCGCGGGGTACGCGAAGGAGTTGGAGGCCTACCCGCCGGAGAAGGTGGAGGAGATCTCCGGGGTGCCCGCGGCGAAGATCCGGATGCTGGGCGACCTGTTCGGGCGGAAGGATCTGCGGATCACGAGCGTGTGGTGCATGGGCATGAACCAGCATTCGCGCGGGACGAACATCAACCGGATGGTGCACGGCATCCATCTGTTGAGCGGACACTGGGGACGGCCCGGGGACGCGCCGACGAGTCTGACCGGACAACCCAGCGCGTGCGGCACGGCGCGGGAGGTGGGGACCTTGTGCCACATGCTGCCGGGGGGGCGGTTGGTGGCGAACGCCGAGCATCGCACCCAGGCGGAGCAGTTCTGGAACCTGCCGGCGGGCCGGATCAATCCGAAGCCGGGGTACCACACGGTGCTGATGTGGGAGAAGTTCTGCACGCCGACGGCGAAGGGCGGCGACATTCAGACCGTGTTCACGCAGGTGACGAATCCGGGGCAGTCGCTGCCGAACCTGCACAAGCTGTTCAAGGGCAAGCAGGGGCTGGAGGACAAGTTCCTGATCGTGTCGGACGTGTATCCGACGCCGACGACGGAACTGGCGGATCTGGTGCTGCCGGCGGCGATGTGGGTGGAAAAGAATGGGATGTACGGCAATTCGGAGCGACGGACGCAGCAGTGGTTCCGGATGGTGAAACCGCCGGGGGAGGCGCGGGACGACTGCTGGATGACGATCGCGATTGCCCGCCGCCTGTTCGAGCTGGGGCATCCGGGGATGAAGGACAAGGACGGGAAATTCCTGTTCGCGATCCGGAACGAGAAGGGCGAGGAGGTGCCGGTGTGGAAGTGGGAGCGGTACTACGACGTGAACGTGGACCGGGCGTTGTTCGAGGAGTACCGGCCGTTCAGCCGGATGAAGCACAAGGATCTGGCGCCCTACGACGAGTACGTGAAGGCGCGGGGGCTGCGCTGGCCGGTGGTGCAGCAGAAGGACGGGAGTTGGCGCGAGACGCGGTTCCGGTTCATGGAGGCGGACGATCCGTACGTGAAGAAGGGTGCGGGCGTGCAGTTCTATCACTCGGTGACGAAGGACGACCGGGCCCAGGTCTGGTACGCGCCGTACGAGGTGCCGCCGGAGATGCCGGACGTGGAATTCCCGTTCTGGCTCGGGACGGGCCGGGTGCTGGAGCACTGGCACACGGGCTCGATGACGATGCGGGTGCCGCAACTGCGCAATGCCGTGCCGCAGTCCTACGTCGAGATGCATCCGGCGGACGCCGCGGAGAAGGGCCTGGCGAACGGCGACCTGGTGAAGCTGAAGACGCGCCGGGGCGAGCTGGAGCTCCCGTTGTGGATTAGCGGGCGCGGGCACCCGCCCCGGGGTTACGTCTTCGTTCCGTTCTTCGACGAACGTTTGCTGATCAACGACCTGACCCTGGACGCGGTGTGCCCGGTGTCGAAGGAACCCGACTACAAAAAGTGCGCCGTGAACGTGCTCAAGGGCTCCCGGAAGGCGGAACCTCCCGCGAGACCGGCCTTTTGAGCCCTGCCGCTCCCCTCGCTCTGATCGATCCCACGGAACATGAACGCGAATCCCCATCCAGGTCCGCCGCGCGAAGACGGTGGACCATCCCCGGCCCCGTCCGAACCGGCGCCGTTGGTGTCCGGGCGGATGTCCAAGGTCGTCCTCGCCATCGCGCTGGTCACCGCGGTGAGCGGTTACTTCATGGGATTGCAGCAATTGAAGGCGATTCCCGACGCGCCGCGCCCGGCCTCGCCGGGAGCCGCCGGGAAGTCGGCGGCCGCGGATCCGGCCTCGCCCGCTCCCGGTCGCCCGGTTCCGCGGATCGTCGAGTATCGGAGGCTCGGCGAGGGCAGCCTGAAACCCAACGCGGGTTGGAAAAGCTCGTTGGCGACCCTCCGGAGCAGCAACGCCATCCCGGCCCCGCCGGCGGTCACGAAGATGCCGGGAGGGGGCCTGTCGGGCATGCCGCCGGTGATCGCCATGGTCGCGTCGGACGCCGCCCGGTCCGAGGCCGTGCTCGCGCGCGCGGCGCGACGGGCGTTCGAAGGCGCGCCGCCGGTGATCCCGCATCCCGTCGACGCCATCACGCCGGCGAGTTGCCGCACCTGTCATCTGACGGGGTTGGCGGTGCGCGGGGTCGTGGCCCCGAAGATGAGCCATGGGGAGATGGGCAGCTGCACCCAGTGCCACGTGCCCCAGGGCGGGCCCGGGCTGGTGTCCCGGCAGGAGCTTTCGCAGCCCTTTGCCGGGAATGCCTTCGAAGGGTTGAGGTCGGCCGGGAAGGGGGCGCGCGCCTGGCCGGGAGCGCCGCCGACGATTCCCCACACGCTCTGGATGCGGCAGGACTGCGCGAGTTGCCACGGGCCGACCGGATTGGCGGGACTGCGGACGTCGCATCCGGAGCGCGCGGCCTGCCAGCAGTGCCACGTGCCGGATGGCCAGGTCGACCTGCCTCCCTGGATGCGGGCGGACGCGTCGGGCGGATCCGGGGCCGCGGGGCGGGATCTCCCCGGTCTTTACGCGACGCACTGACGGCAGGCCTGTTTTGATGCGACCGCCACAGGGGACCGCCAGGGCCGTTGACGAAGTCGTGCGTGGAACCGCGATGTGCGAGGTGGGGCCCGCGACTGCCAAGTCGCCGGCTTCGCCTCTCGATTCGCCTGCTTCGATCGCCCCGCAAGCCGGCCCCCCGTCGTGCGGACGCCATGGCGGGGAGCCGGTCGCGGGCCGCACTCGACTTTGTCCATCGCCCTGGGTGGGGACCGCAGGCCCGGGGTTGCACGGCGTCCCCCCGGGGAGTTGAATCGAGAGCGATGAGTTTGTCCCGGCGCGGGCTGTTTTCGGCGTTCTTCAAACCCTTGAAGGCGCGGGGGGACCGTGCCGAGGGGGCGTCCACACGATCGCCGTTCGAACGGACGGACAAGGTGGCGGTGATCCAGGGCCGCTTCTGTCTGGCGTTCCAGGGGAACTACTGCTCCGTGTGTTACGAGCGGTGTCCGGTGCCGCAAGCCCTGCTGATGGACGGCGAGGGCATGCCACGGGTGAACCTCGACATCTGCACCGGCTGCGGGATCTGTCGCGACGTGTGCCCCGCGCCGGAGAACGCGGTGCTCATGGCCGAACGCCGGGCGGGTTTCGGACAATGACGGCATGAACGACGACGCGACCCACGGCGAGGGATTGGCCGGAGTCGGGGCCGGCGGGGAGGAGCGGCGTCTGCCGGAGTTGACCGGCGCCGTTCTGGACGCGGCGACGGTGGACCGGCTATTCGCGGATCTGGAGGCGTGTACGGAGATCATCGAGGTCCAGGTGAAGACCGGCGCGCGGGACATGACGCGTCCGGCGGGCGGGACGGGGATCGGTCTCGACGAGGCGCGGGCGCTCGTGCAGTCCGTGGCGGCGCGGGCGGTTCAGGTGCGTTATCGGTACGAGGGTGGGGAATGGTGCGACACACTGATGGTGCTGCCCCCGGGCCAGGGGGTGAGGCTGGTGCGGATCCGGCAGTGACGAGGCCAGGGGGCGCGCACGGGAGCCAGGAACGCGCGGCGGGCGACAGAATCGCCGTCTCCAGGTGCGGCGGGCGAGGCGCTAGAGAACGAACTCGAAGGGGACCGGGTCGTGGTCGCGGAGGGGAAGACCGGCCGCGGCGCGGTCACGAAGGATCCTTTCGCTGAGGGTCAGGATGACATCGAGGGAGACCGTGGGCGGCCACGAATCGAAGCCGGGCTCGGCATCCAGTTCGAGGGGATGCGCGAGAGTGATCCAGTCGCGACGAGGCGCGGCATCAGGCCGGGGGCAGGGATCGGACGGCGTGGCGGATTCGTTCGAGGACATCGGAGGGGCCGTACTTCTCGACGAGACGCCGGAAGGCATCGTCGTCGACGCGAAGTCTGTGGAGGTGGATCAGGTGGATCAGGTCGCCAAAGTCCCGGGAGTCGCGGGTGAGTGCCTCGAGCAGGTGCATGCGTGGGGCGGAGCTAGCGCTCGAATCGAGCCTGCCGTTCCACCGCCCGGGAATTCTCACCGATGGAAGGAGGGCCCGCGTCCTCCTCCGGGGTCGGCCCGCGTCCATTCAGCGTCCTTCGTGGTCCCGGCAGCGGCGCGGTCATGCTTTGGTGAACGTCAGGGTTTGGTCGGCGGCGGAGACACGGATGTGATCGCCGGGTTTGAATTCGCCGTCGAGGAGGCGGAGGGACAGCGGGTTGAGCAGGAGGTCCTGGATCGCGCGTTTGAGGGGGCGGGCGCCGAACTGGGGATCGTGGCCTTCGGTGGCGAGGAGCTGGCGGGCGTCGTCGTCGAGGTCGAGTTTCAGCTGCTGCCGGGCGAGGCGTGTTTCGAGCCGTTCGAGCTGGATGTCGACGATGCGCGCCAGGTCGGCGGCACCGAGGGCGTGGAAGATGATGATGTCGTCGAGGCGATTGAGGAATTCGGGGCGGAAATGGCCGCGGAGTTCCTGGCGGACGAGATGTTCGAGCTTCTCGTGGTCGGCGGGGGAGTGCCTGCCGGAGGCCTGGAATTCCTGGATGAGCGGGGACGCGATATTGCTGGTCATGATCGCGATGGTGTTCTTGAAGTCGACGGTTCGCCCCTGGCCATCGGTGAGTCGGCCGTCGTCGAGGACCTGGAGGAGGACGTTGAACACGTCGCCGTGGGCCTTCTCGATTTCGTCGAAGAGAATGACGGCGTAGGGACGGCGGCGGACGGCCTCGGTGAGCTGGCCGCCCTCCTCGTAGCCGACGTAGCCGGGCGGGGCGCCGATGAGGCGCTGGACGGAGAACTTCTCCATGTACTCCGACATGTCGAGGCGGACCATGGCCTGTTCGTCGTCGAAGAGGAACTCGGCGAGGGCGCGGGCGAGCTCGGTCTTTCCGACGCCGGTGGGGCCCAGGAACAGGAACGAGCCGATGGGGCGGTTGGGGTCCTGGAGTCCGGAGCGGGCGCGACGGACGGCATTGGAGACAGCCTGAATGGCCTCGGACTGGCCGACGACGCGGCGGGTGAGGCGTTGATCCATGCCGACGAGCTTGGCGCGTTCGCCTTCCAGCATGCGGGAGACGGGGATCCCGGTCCACGCGGCGACGACCTTGGCGATGTCCTCCTCGGCAACCTCGGTGCTGAGGAGTCGCTGGCCGGGGGCGGAGGACTGGAGGCCCTGCTCGGCCGCGGCGAGGCGCTTCTGGGCGTCGGGCAGGCGTCCGTATTCGATTTCCGAGGCCCGGGCGAGATCATTGGCCCGGCGCGCCTTCTCGAGGTCGAGCTTGGCGGCCTCGATCTCGGCGTTGACCTTCGAGACGGCGTCGAGGGCGGCCTTTTCGTTGTGCCACTGGGCCTTGAGGCGGGCGGCGTGTTCCTTGTGGTCGGCGAGTTCCTTCTCGAGTTTGCGCAGGCGTTCGCGGGAGGCGTCGTCCTTCTCCTTCCGCAGCGCGGTTTGCTCGATCTCAAGCTGCAGGATCTGGCGTTCGAGCTGGTCGATCTCCACGGGCATGGAATCCAGTTCCATGCGGAGCCGGGAGGCGGCCTCGTCGACGAGGTCGACAGCCTTGTCGGGCAGGAAGCGATCGCTGATGTAGCGGTGGGAAAGGCCGGCTGCGGCGACCAGCGCGGCGTCCTGGATGCGGACACGGTGGTGGTTCTCGTAGCGCTCCTTGAGGCCGCGGAGAATCGCGATGGTGGCTTCGACGGTGGGTTCGGCGACGTGGACGGGCTGGAAACGGCGTTCGAGGGCCGGGTCCTTTTCGATGTGCTTGCGATACTCGTCGAGGGTGGTGGCGCCGATGCACCTCAGTTCGCCCCGGGCGAGCTGGGGCTTGAGCATGTTGGCGGCATCGGTGGCGCCCTCGGCCTTGCCCGCGCCGACGAGCGTGTGGAGTTCGTCGATGAACAGGATGACCTTCCCGTTGGAGGAGGTGACCTCCTTCAGGAAGGCCTTGAGGCGGTCCTC
>CAZSOV010000392.1:0-6165 GCA_964608505.1 uncultured Verrucomicrobiota bacterium | reverse complement strand
TCCCGCTCTCCAACTGGACCGAGATGGACGTCTGGGAATACATCCGGCGCGAGAAGCTCGAGGTCCCCAGCATCTATTTCAGCCACGAACGCGAGTGCTTCCGCCGGGGCGGGCAGTGGCTTCCCATGCCGCCGGCGCACGTCGATCCGGCCCGCCCGGACCCGTACGAGGGGGGGCGTCCGCGGCCCAACGAGGACCGGCGGCATCTGGTGGTGCGGGTCCGGACCATCGCCGACATGATCAGCACCGGGATGATCGAATCGCGGGCCGACAGCGTGGACGACATCATCGCGGAGATCGCGGCGGCGCGGGTGACGGAGCGCGGTTCGCGGGCCGACGACAAGGCGAGCGAGGCGGCCATGGAAGACCGCAAGAAGGCGGGTTATTTCTAATCTCCCATTTCCAGCCATGCCCCACGCTGCTTCCTCCCATCCCGTCGAGATCCTGCGGTTCAACACCTGCGGGTCGGTCGACGACGGCAAATCGACGCTCATCGGGCGGCTCCTCTACGACTCCAAGTCGCTGATGGAAGACCAGATCGAGGCGTTGGAACGGTCGGCGGACATCACCGGCGGTGGCCAGATCAACCTGGCGAACCTCACCGACGGCCTGCGGGCCGAGCGGGAACAGGGCATCACCATCGACGTCGCCTACCGCTATTTCGCGACACCGCGCCGCCGCTTCATCATCGCCGACACCCCGGGCCACGTGCAGTACACCCGCAACATGGTGACCGGGGCGTCCACGGCCAATCTCTCCATCGTGCTGGTCGACGCGCGCCACGGCGTCACCGAACAGAGCCGCCGCCACACCTGCATCGCCGCCCTGCTCGGCATTCCCCATCTCGTCATCGCCATCAACAAGATGGACCTCGTCGGGTGGAGCGAGGACCGGTTCCTCGAGATCCGCGAGGAATTCGAGTCGTTCCTGCCGCGCCTCGACGTTCTGCGGGACGTGAAGTTCCTGCCGATGAGCGCCCTCAACGGCGACAACGTCGTCGATCCCTCCCCCCACACCCCGTGGTACCAGGGGCCCACCCTGCTCGGCCACCTCGAGACCGTCCACATCGCCAGCGACTGGAACCTCGGCGGTTTCCGGTTCCCGGTGCAGTGGGTCAACCGGCCCAACAATCCCCGCAACCCCGAGTTGCACGACTTCCGGGGGTTCGGCGGCCAGATCGCCGGCGGCATCGTGCGCAAGGGCCAGACCGTGCTCGCGCTTCCCGCCGGGTTGAGGTCGAAGATCAAGGACATCTGGACCTACGACGGCTCCCTGGACGAGGCCTTCTGTCCCCAGGCCGTGACGCTGGTGCTCGAGGATGACATCGACATCAGCCGGGGCGACATGATCGTCGGCATGGAAGCGTTTCCGGGCATGAGCCATGACCTGCGGGCGCGCGTCTGCTGGATGAACCCGCGTCCCCTCCAGGCCGGGCGCAAGTACCTGCTCAAGCACACGACCCAGACCGTTCAGGCCATCGTGACCGGCATCGAGAACCGCCTCGACATTCGGACCTTCGAGACCGAACCGGGACCCGCCGAGCTGGCCGTGAACGATCTGGGCGAGATCCGGTTGCGGACCTCGAAGCCGCTGATCTTCGACGGCTACGTCACGAACCGCCTCACCGGTTCGTTCATCCTCATCGAGCAGGGCACCCATATGACCGTCGCGGCGGGCATGCTCCTGCCGCCGTTGGAACTGGTGAAGCCCGACTACACCGACTTCGCGATCTGATCCGGACTCCCCTCCGGCCTCGGATGGCCGCCGGTTCCGCGGTGGCGGGATGCCTTCGTTCGCCTTGGACCACGCACATCGGGCCCTCGCCGCGATGTCGCGGAGCGACGACGGAAGGTTGCCGGGGCCTTCAGGCCCCGGTTCCGCCCGTTACTTTTCCCGCGTCGCGGAGCGACGTTCGACTTGGGCGCGCAGGAGAGGCTTCGATGGTGTGGGGCTTCGGACGTCGCTCCGCGACGAGGATCCTCTGGTGGCGGACCCTGTCCGGGGGTTGAAACCCCCGGCTACCTTCGAAGGGTCGCTCCGCGACCTAAAGGGCCGCGGACCCACGTTCTCTACCCACGAACGGGGCTCACCGGGCCTCGTCTCCCGGACAAAATCATGCCCCCCCACCCCTCCCCATGATTCTGTCCCTTCCATGATTCTGTCCTCCACGAACTGCCGTGCGCACCCGCGTCGCCCGGTGCGGGCACCGGGCCTGCACGCTGTAGGCCGCGTGCCCCCACGCGGCGACGTGCCGTCCGCGGTTCAGGACCCGTGAGCAGATCTCCCGCTGAAACTTGCTCTTGCGGGAGGACGGGGCGGGCGACTTGGCTGGGGCGTGGCCAGCAACACCCGCGCGACCCGTCCCCAACCCCTGCAAAACCTGCGCGCCCCCGCGGGCGGCCCGCAGGACTTTCGATTCGCGGGACGACGCCAGGAATTCCGGGTGCGCGTGCTGGCGCCGGACCTGTTCCAACTGACCCTGACGCGGGAGGGGTCGACCGAGACGCCCTCGTGGGCGGTGGTGCGGGAGGATGGACCGGCGGTTCCCGTGACGACCCGAACCACCGGGCCGACGTTCGAGATCGCCACGGAGGCGGGGACCTTCGCCTTGAACCGGTCGACGGGAGCCTGGGCCGTGCACGACCGGCATCGGCTCCCCGTGTTTTCCGCGCCGGCGGGCGCGACGGGCTGGCAGGGGACGCGTCCGGGCCTGCGCCTGGACCTGGCGCCGCGGGAGGCGATCCTCGGGTTGGGGGAGACCACGGGGACGCTCGACAAGCGCGGGTCGGTCCGGGAGTTCTGGAACATCGACGTGCTCGGGCACGCGCCGGCGATTCATCCGGGATTGCGGAGTCTCTATGTCTCGATCCCGTTTGCGATCTCCCTGCGGGATGGGCGGGCGGCAGGTTTGTTCTGGGACAACCCCGGGCGCCAAGTCTGGGACCTGGGACAGACCGACCCGGACGCTTGGAGCCTGAGCGCGGACACGGGGGTGCTGGATCTGTACCTGTTTCTTGGGCCGACGCTGCCTTCGGTGGTGGGGCGTTACACGGAATGGACGGGAAGGATGCCGCTGCCGCCGCGCTGGGCCCTGGGGTATCACCAGTGCCGGTACAGCTACGAGTCCCGGGCCGAACTGGAGGCGGTGGCGCGGGAGTTCCGACGGCGCCGGATCCCGTGCGACGCGTTGTACTGCGACATTCATCATCTGGACGGACATCGCGTCTTCACGTTCGGGAAGACCTATCCCCGACCGCGCGAGATGCTGGCCGGATTGGCGCGGCGGGGGTTCAAGGTGGTGACCATCGTCGATCCGGGCGTGAAGGACGACCCCCGGTTCGGCGTGCTGCGTCGGGGGGTGGCCGAGGAGGCCTTCGTGAAGGGCCCGCACGGACACGCGGATTTCACGGGCGAGGTGTGGCCCGGGCGTTCGCGGTTTCCCGATTTTCTGCGCGAAGGCGTGCGCGCGTGGTGGGGACGGGAACAGGGCGCGTTGCAGGACCTGGGGGTGGCGGGTTTCTGGAACGACATGAACGAACCGGCGAACTTCGCGCGCCCGGACAAGACGCTCGACCCGGAGTGCGTGCATCGGACGGATCATGGACCGCGGCGGCACGTCGAGGTGCACAATGTCTACGGCCAGGAGATGGCACGGGCCTCGTACGAGGGCGCGTTGCGGCAGCGACCGGCGGAGCGCCCGTTCGTGGTGACCCGCGCGGGATACGCGGGCATCCAGCGGTACGCGGTGGTCTGGACGGGCGACAACTCCTCGACCTGGGAACATCTGGCGGAGAGCGTGCCGATGCTGTTGAACCTGGGATTGAGCGGTGTGCCGTTCGTGGGGGCGGACGCGGGAGGATTCCTGGACCACGCGACGCCGGAGCTCTTCGTGCGCTGGCTCCAACTGGCGGTGTTCACGCCCTTCCTCAGGAATCACTCGAACCTTGGGACGCGCCGACAGGAACCCTGGGCGTTCGGTCCCGAGGTCGAGGACATCGCCCGCGCGAGCCTCGAGCTCCGGTACCAGTTGCATCCGTATCTCTACGGGTTGTTCGCGAAGGCCGCTTCGGACGGCACCCCGATCATGCGCCCGCTCGCGTGGCATCATCCCAACGACCCGCGGGCCGTGGCGTGCCACGACCAGTTCCTGCTCGGCCCCGACCTCCTGGTCGCGCCCATCCTGCGTCCCGGCGGCGAGGCGCGCAGCGTCTACCTGCCGCGGGGTGAGTGGTTCGATTTCTGGACGCAGGAACGCCACGTCGGAGGCGGCTACGTGCTGGCCCTGGCCCCGTTGGCCCGGATTCCGCTCTTCGTGCGGGCGGGCGCGTTGCTGCCGTTGACGCCGTCGCGCCCGTTCATCGGCAGAAAGGAATCCGACGTCGTGACGCTCCACCTCTGGCCCGACGACGAGGCGCGGTGGGAGTGGTACGACGACGACGGGCGCTCGCCGGGGTCGCTGGCCGGGGCGCATGAGCAGCGCGACATCACCGGACGCTCGGGACCGGACGGCGGTTGGCTGCGCGTCGGCGCCCGGACCGGGTCGCGCGCCGGGTCGACCCGGACCTGGCGCGTGGTCCTGCGGCAGGTGCCACGGAGGTTCCGGGTGCGGGTCGACGGAAAGGGGGTGACCGGGGATTTCGTGCCGGAACTGAACCTGTTCTCGTTCGAGATGCCCGCCCGGGAAGCGGCGGTGGAGGCCCGCTGGCGATGAAGGCGGGCCACCGACAAGGCGAGGGTGGGTGGGGATCGAGGGGAGCAGTGGAAGGAAGGCGAAGAATGGGAAGGATGGCAACGACGGGCGTCGCGGCGTGGGTGGGGTTGCTGGGCGTGAAGGTGACGGGAGCCGACGCGTCGCGCACGGCCACACCGCTCTTCAACGGGCGTGACCTGGCGGGGTGGCGGACGTGGTTGGTGGATTCCCGCGGCGCGGATCCCCGCGGGGTGTTCACCGTGACCAACGCCTGCCTGAGGATTTCCGGCGACGGACTGGGTTATCTCGGCACGGAACGGGAGTTCGCGGATTACCGGCTCGAAGTCGAATGGCGGTGGGGCACGATCAACACCGCCTGGGGAGATCGGATCGGCAAGGCGCGGGACTCCGGGATCTTCGTGCATGCCTCGGGTCCGGACGGGAACAGCCACGACGGACGGGGGGCATTCATGGCGGCCATCGAGTGCAACCTGTTCCAGGGCGCCGTCGGGGATCTGCTCTTGATCCGGGGCAACGCGGCGGACGGCACGCTCATCGCGCCCCGGGTGGTGGCGGCGGTGGCGCCGGAACGGGATGCCGAAGGCTGGTACACCTGGGCTGCCGGCGGACGGGAACAGGAGATCCGTCGCTGGGGCCGCCTCAACGGCGCCTACAAGGCCGCGGACTGGCGGGATGTCGTGGATTTCCGGGGACCGCGGGACGTCGAGAAGCCACGGGGCGAGTGGAACCGGGTGGTCCTCGAGTGCCGGGGCGACCGGCTGCGCGTGTTCGTGAACGGCACGCAGGTCAACGAGGCGCGGGACCTGGAACCCCGGCGGGGCCGGATCCTGCTCCAATGCGAGGGTTCGGAGATCTTCTTCCGTCGGGTGGAGTTGACCGAGCTCGCACCGGAGTGAGGGCCAGTCCAATGGGTGACCCCGATACTTGAAGCAGGGCCGTTGACAAAGTCCGGTACGGAACCGCGATGTGGGGCCGGCGACTGCCGAGTCGCCGGCTTCTCCTGCCCGGTGGCGTGCTTCGATCACCCTGCGACTTGGCCCGCCGTCGCGCGTACGCTATGGCGGGGAGCCAGTCGCGAGCCCCAACCGACTTTGAGCTTCGCCCTGGTTACTTGCAGGCCCCGGACCACTCGGTTCTGGACGGGCAGGGGTATCCGGAGTACGACGCGACCCATCGGCGCATGAAGCAGACGCGCACGCGCGGGACGGTGGTGTCCACCCTCGATTTCGCCTACGACGACCGGGACCAGTTGACCGGGTCCACGGCCAAGGAGGCGAATGACACGGTGCGCACCCACGAAACGTTCGGCTACGGCTACGACCCGGCGGGCAACGTGACCAACCGCACGGCGAACCAGTTCACCGTGGGGTTCGGGGTCGATGCCCGAAACCAACCGACCAGCGCGACGACGAGCGGGACGCTCACGGTGGGAGGCTCGACGGAAGGCGGGGCGA
>CAZSOV010000391.1:0-6219 GCA_964608505.1 uncultured Verrucomicrobiota bacterium | reverse complement strand
TATCCGGCGATACTTGTTCCAGAGTTCCGCTCAGGAGAAAAGGCAAAGGTGTTCAAACGGTCTTACCCCCTCCCTGCTGAAGCCTGCCTGATCGTGGGATAACAGTCTGAACATCGAACAACTCGTCGCCCCCCCTGGGGACAGCGAGTCAATGCCCCGGCACCTTGTGGTGTGCGGGGTTTTTCGTTTCTACACCGCAACATCCAAGGAAAAGCATCACCATGGCCATCACCCTCGAAGCGAACTACAGCAAGAAGCTCGGTCTCCCCGGGTATTCCTCGCACCAGTACAGCGTCACGATCCGACTCGAAGTCAGCGACATCAAGCAGGTTGAATCGGAATCGACACGCCTCTATGCGCTCCTCCAGAGCTGCGTCGACCGGGACATCCAGGAAACCGGGTTTCTTCCGGTCAATGGCGCCGGCAACGGTTCCGGCAATGGCCATTCCTCGAACGGCAGCAACGGCAACGGTCGTCTGAACGGTCAGAACGAGACGTGGGCCTGCTCGGACAAGCAACGATCCCTGATCCTCAAGATCGTCGAGGACCACCACCTCGACAAGAAGGACATCGAAGCCCTGGCTCAGGAACGGTTCGGCAAGGGCGTCCGTCAGCTGAACCGCATGCAGGCCTCTGGCCTCATCGAGGAGCTGCTCGAAACCCACGGCGGAAACGCTGGCAACGGTCGCTCCAACGGCAACCGCTTCCAGAACTCCCAGAAGGCGAGGACGGCATGAACGCAATCGTCGCCACTCCCCCTCCCTCCCAGGACACGGCCTCCAAGGTCGATGACCTGCTCCAAACGGTGTCGGCCTCGCGGCTGAACACCTTCCACACGTGCCGGCTCCAGTTCTACTTCCGGTACGTGGCCAAGCTCCCGAAGCGGAAATCGGGGGCTCAACACGTCGGCTCCACGGTCCACCACATCCTCAAGCTGTGGAACCTGGCTCGCTGGCGGCGACAGACGATTCCGGAGGGCTGGCTCAGGCAGCAGTTCGACCTGTTCTGGTCTGATGAACAGGAAGGTGAAATCCGGTGGGACGAGGGTGAGGAAGCCGAATCGAAGATCACCGCATGGCGGCTCCTCGACACGTACTTCACCCAGGCCCCCATTCCTCCCAACGAAGCAGCCGAAGGCGTCGAGGTCTCGGTGGATGCGGACCTCGGCATTACCCGGCTCATTGGCATTATCGACCTCGTTCGTGCCGGCGGAAAGATCGTGGAATTCAAGACGACCGGCCAAACGCCGAACTCGGAACGCGCGGAACATCTGCACGAGCTTCAGTGCTCCTGCTATGCGGTCCTGTACCGGGAAGCGACCGCCAAGATCGAAACCGGAATCGAGCTGCACCACCTGGTGAAGCTGAAGACGCCCAAGCTCGTGGTGACCGCCCTGCCGCCGATGAACTCCGGCCAGGAATCCCGCCTGTACAAGGTGCTGGAGTCGTACCTGGAGGGTGTCCGTCGCCACGATTGGGTGCCGTCACCGAGCCCCATGGCGTGCGCGTGCTGCGAGTTCTTCAACCAGTGCCGGCGATGGTCATGAATCCACCGCCGCCATGAACCCTTGCCAGTGCCGTCTGCTGATCGTCGGCAGCCTCAAGGACCTGAAGGCGTTCTGTGATCGCGAGGAATGGCCGGCGGTGTTTACGGAGGTGGAACCGTTGGAACTGGCGTCCACTCGGGCGTCCTGGCAGTTCACCACGCCAACCCCACCTCTCACCTTCCTCCGCCTCCTCGCAGCCCGCTGGTCCCTTCTGACGTTCCTGGTCGATTACGACACGGGGCGAACGAAGGGGTTGGTGCGGTTGCGGGGAGGCGCAGAGGAACACCATCAGGTCGTTTACATCGGAGGCGGTTCATGAAGCCGCCTGCCGAGTTCAAGGTCCTTCGGGTGCGCGAATGCGTTGCCCCTGCGGATCTCGTGGATACGCCAGAAAGGGCGTACCAATACTGGAAGGCAAACATCTTGACCGCACCGTGGTTCGACCCGGCCAAGGAAGCGTTCGTCGTCCTGATTCTGAACACCCGACGGCGGATCATCGGGCACAATCTGGTCGCCTTGGGCGGTCTGGATTCCGTGCACGTAGCTCCTAGGGAACTCTTCAGACCTGCAATCGTGGCCGCCGGTGCGGCCATCATCCTGATGCACAACCACCCTTCGGGGGACCCCACCCCCTCCGAAGCCGACATTCGCGTGACCCGGGACTTCGTGCGAGCCGGACAACTGCTCAAGATCGAGGTCCTGGATCATGTTGTGGCGGCTCTGGACTCGCACAAATCGCTGCGCGAGATGGGTTTGTGGGTGTAAGAAAAGCTCAAACGAAGCCGGGCGATGCTGCAAGGGACCTTCAGGAAAAACCCTTGGAGGTCGGTGGTTGAAAGCCAGCCCCAAAACCAATTCGCGTCGCACCGCGACGATTTAAGCCGCTGGCCTCCAGCGGCTTATTTCCTTTTCTGGCACGGTTCCTGAATCCCCGACCAACCCGTGTCCAGTTGGTTCCGGAAGCCAAACTTTTGCCAAATATTTGGCTCGAATGGCGCGGTTCGGAAGAGATGCTCATCAATCGTGGCCCGTGCTGTAAGGATTCCGCGAATGCGCGGAGGCGCCCGAATGGCAGTGCCCTGAGAAAAGAGCAACCCCAATGGGACCAATCATCATCTGCGACAAGTCGACGATTCAGGCGCTAGGCCGGGAGGATCTTCACGCCTTTCGAAGATACTACTCCCTCAGCGTTCCTCCCATACTCGCCATTGAGATTCTTGCTGATCTGAGAAAAAGTACGGATCCCAAGAAGGCAGAATGCGATGTGGCAACCATCGCCAAAAAAATCCAACCAGCGTTCTGCTCCTTCCAAACTGACTTTCGACAGCTAGTAAAAGGTGAACTCGCCGGTTATCGTCTCGCGATGGACGGACGTCCCGTCCTGTCTGGCGGAAAAAGGGTGCAAACGCCGGACGGCAAACAAGGCGCAACGTTCGATGAGTCACCACAGGCTGCTGCCTTGATGCGATGGCAATCCGAAAGGTTTTCAGAAGCCGAAACAATCTTGGCGGACCTATGGAGGCTTTCCACGCAAAGCATCGACCTTGAAGCCGTACAGCGGTCTCTCCGTGGGGAGTATTCTCCCCGGCTTCAACTCAAGTCGTTGGACCAGACAGCAGAATTCGTCGCTACTTTAATCAGCACCGCCCCGGCTGTAACCCTACTGATATGGTTTCTCCGGGACATCGGCATTATTCCAGATGGTGACAATCTTCCAGAGCGTTTTGTAAACAATCCCAAAAACCTGTCTTTGACCGTCTTGGCTCCTTATACGGCCCACTGCGTTCGCGTTTCGCTCATATTTCATTTTGCTCTAGCTTTCGGATTGATATCCACACGCCCCACGAACCGGGTGGACCTTGAGTACCTCTTCTATGCTCCCTTCGCGCATGTCTTTTCATCTGGAGATAAATTCCACACTGAAATGGCGCCCTTGGTCTTGGGGCGTGCAGCCTTCGCACCACGAGACGAATTGAAAGATGATCTGAAGGGTCTCGCAGTTTGGTGGAACGGATTAAGTCCCGACGAGCAGAAAAAGGAATTGACGGGACTTTGTCCCCCCGAGAATGAAAACTCAATTACTCATCGTTTGTGGCGAAGATTTATGAGGCCTGATTTTCGAAAATTGAGCCGTGAATTGTCCCCACTTAGCGAGCATGTATCGGCAAAAATGCTAGCAGGGTTTCGGGCTATGAAGGACTCAGCTCGGGTCGTTGGCGACGCTGCTAGGCTGCCTTCTGATGATCTGGACTTTATGACATTGGAACATAAGATTAGGCCTAGCGATCCTTGTATTTGTGGTAGCGGTATTCGGTTTAAGGACTGTTGCGGAACTGCAATCTGTGGACCTAAAATGGAAAGCTCGTAGCCTTGGTCGCCGTACCGTGCAGCATCGTCACTCCGACCTGCATCGCGGCCGGCGTTGCACTGTCAATTAAGCGGTTCGCGATTCCACGAGTGCAGGCCCGAGAACGCACGGTATGCGATGGCGCTCGCATCGCTCAATCACATCCTTCAGAAACTGCTCTCGAGCCGCGGTGTCGCTTCGAGAAGGAATTGAAAGTTTAAGGATGGAATTGAGCACTGTCCAAGAATTGAAGACCCCACGTGGGATAGGCGCATCTGAGGGGGAGGACAAGGATGTAACCGAAAGCTTGAGTCGGTATTCCTCCTCCGATTCTGATCCCCCCGATATCTCTTCGGCTTGTGGCCCATTCTTTGAGCATGAGGCTAGTATAATTCCGCCGCCTTTCACATAAACTGAAGGCCGTAGGTTCTCAAGATCCTGCTTTAAGCAGAGGGCAGCATTTTTGGCATTGGTGAAGGTCGAATTGTCGTTGAGCCACTGATCGAACCAGACGTGTGGAGTATGCAATGGCGGGGCGATCGGCCAGTCTCCGTGAAGTGCTACCAATAGATACTGATTCGACACGAGTTTTACCGCGTTGTTGTCCTGCGTTACGGTAGGTCCACCACCGAGGAACTGAAATCTGTCGGCGGCTACGATGACCGCCCTTTCCAGGATGTCCACGAGTACGAGTGTCATCAGATTCAGATGGTGAGTAATAAGCCGAGAAAAGTCGACGCGAGATTTCGGCTATGCACCTCCGTTGATCACGCCCTTCTCCACCAGCACCGCCCGCGGCTCGTTGGCGAGCGTGATGACGCTGGCGAGATCGGTGGCTGTGGCCTGCTTCGTTTTCCCTCCCTAAACCTTCAACCCCATCCAATCCCATGACCGAAATTGAACCCCAGACACGCCCCGAACTTGTTCGCGGGCCGATCCGGTACCGCAACCACTTCCGCTGGCGGGTCATGCCGCCTGACGGAGCACCCAACCACGGCTTCTTCGACCGCTCCTTCCCGAACAAGCGCAAGGCCTTGGAGTACCAGAAGCGCGTGAAGAAGCGTTTCCCAGGGCAACCCTGCTGCCTTGTCGACACCGGTCGCTGGTACACGTCGACCGGTGCCATGATCCGCTGACCAAACCTCCCACCCTCAGTCACAAGGGCCATCTCATGCTGTGGCATGGGGTGGCCTGTTTCGTTTCCAAAACCCTCAACCCCAACATCATGAACTCTACCACTGAAACGCCATCTTCCATCACCCTCTACTTCCGCGAGGGAAGTTCCGACAAGGTCTACCAGGCGGCCATCGAACCTTCCGGCACCGGCTTTGTCGTGAACGTCGCCTACGGTCGTCGTGGCTCCACCCTGAGCACCGGTACCAAAATCCCCGTCCCGGTCGATCTCGAACGTGCTCGCACGATCTTCGAGAAACTCGTCCGGGAAAAGACCGCCAAAGGGTACACCCCAGGCACCGACGGCACCCCCTACCAGCACACCGAGCATGCAGGGAGATCCACGGGGCTGGTCCCCATGCTTTTGAATCCCATCGACGTCGAGGAAGCGGCGCGATTAATCCAGCATCCGGACTGGTGCATGCAGGAGAAGTTTGATGGGCGCCGGCTCCTGGTCCGAAAATCCGGCAGCACCGTCCTCGGCAGCAACCGACGCGGGCTCGCGACCAGCCTGCCGTCGTCGATCCTGCGCGACGTCTACCGTATCCAGCGGGATTTCGTTCTCGACGGCGAAAGCATGGGCGAGGTCTGCCACGTGTTCGATTTGCTCGAACTCGATGGCGTGGATCTTCGTGCGCTGCCGCTGAACGAACGCCTGGTCGAACTCATCAATCTGCTGGCTTCGGCGCAGTGCCCCAGCCTGCCCATGGTTCACAGCGCCATCACGACGACCGAGAAGTCCCGGTTGTTCGAGGAAATCCGGCAGGACCATCGGGAAGGTGTCGTCTTCAAACGCACCGAGGCGCCCTATACGCTAGGTCGACCCAACAGCGGTGGTGCCGCCCTGAAGCACAAGTTCACGGCCACGCTCTCGGCGGTGGTGGAACGCCTCAACGCTCAGCGCAGTGTCGCCCTGAGGCTCCGGGGAATGCGGGGTTGGCAAACTGCCGGAAACGTGACGATTCCGCCCAGCCAGCCGTTGCCTCAACCCGGTGACGTGGTGGAGGTGCGTTACCTCTACGCATTCCCGGAGAGCGCAGTGCTGTTCCAGCCGGTCTGGCTGGGCATCCGAACGGACGTCACGGCAGCCGAATGCCACGTCAGCCAGTTGAAATTCAAGGCCTCGGACACCGACGAAGACGCCTGACCCCAC